>JBELMC010000087.1:0-11347 GCA_042096155.1 Dinoroseobacter sp. | reverse complement strand
TCCTTCATAGCAAACATTGCTCGAAAGAGACCGGAACTAAACCGCGACAAGACCACAGGCGAAGTGCCAGGTTAAGTTCCGCAAAGATCTAAAGGGTCAATAATCCCGGAGTAGACGATGGATATCGCCAGATGTATGCGTCGTTGACAAATCAGAGCCAGCTTCTGTTACGTCACCGATTTATACGTCTATCTTTAAGGATCCATCGGCGGCTGCGTTAACGCGTTGGGGTCGGTGTATCTCCACGATAATCATAAAAACCGCGCTGGGTCTTGCGCCCCAGCCATCCGGCCTCAACATATTTTGTCAGCAAGGGGCAGGGCCGGTATTTTGTGTCGGCCAAACCATCGTGTAAAACGTTCATGATGGCCAAACAGGTGTCCAATCCGATGAAATCCGCAAGTTCCAGCGGACCCATTGGATGGTTCGCGCCAAGCTTGAGCGACTCGTCGATAGACCGGACAGAGCCCACCCCTTCGTATAGAGTATAGACCGCCTCGTTGATCATCGGCATCAAGATACGATTCACGATGAAGGCTGGGAAATCCTCAGCGCTGGCTGCAGTTTTATCGAGCCGCTCAACCACTTTAAGACAAGCATCATATGTTTCACCATCAGTTGCGATGCCTCGGATCAGTTCGACCAACTTCATCACGGGGACAGGGTTCATGAAGTGGAACCCCATAAATTTTTCAGGCCTGTCCGTCCGGCTGGCAAGGCGTGTGATGGAGATCGATGAGGTATTCGACGTCAGAATTGTCGACGGTTTCAGGTGGGGCAGAAGGTCTTCGAAGATTGCCTGTTTGACAGTTTCCCGTTCAGTCGCCGCTTCGATGATCAAATCGCTGGAGCCAAGTTCGGACAATTTGAGCGTTGTCGAAATGCGGGTTATTGCGGCATCTTTGTGATCTTGGCTGATCTTTTCGCGACTGACTTGGCGTTCGAGATTTTTGCTGATTACAGCGACCGATTTGTCCAACTCGTTTTGGGAAATATCGTTGAGAACAACATCATACCCAGCGACAGCAAGCACATGTGCAATTCCACTGCCCATCTGCCCCGCACCAACAACACCGATTTTTTGAATTTCCATTCCGGGCCCTTCCTAAGGCGACTTGACGGTAGAATAGGCCGTGCTGCGGGGCAGAAGCAAGCATTTGAAAGCGCTAAAAATTGTCTCGAATTGCAGCGTTAGTATTTTCGAAAGACCTTGGGCTCACCTTTTTGTTGGGTGAGTCGAAAAGGTGGAAATTATGGCAAATCGGTCTGCTGAGTCCGCGCTGGATTATGAAGTATGTTATTATGGCACGTCGCCGCTGGCTTTCCGCGGTCCCAAGCAACATGTTGAAGAGCCGTTCATAGCTTTTCTTGGCGGGACCGAAGTTTATGGTCGGTTTATTGATCAACCGTTAAGTGCCCATGTTTCCAAAGAGCTGGGCATGCCATGCGTGAATTTTGGATGCAAGAACGCCGGAGTGGACGTATTCTTGGACGATCCGCACATTTGCTCAGTGGCCTCGCAGGCCGAGGTTACGGTGATCCAAATCACCGGTGCGCAGAACATGTCGAACCGTTTTTACCGTGTGCATCCACGACGAAATGATAGGTTTATCGCTCCGGCCGCGAGCCTTAAAGCATTGTATCCGGATCTGGATTTCACAAACATTCACTTTAATCGCCATGCTCTGCAGGAATTAGAGACCGCATCGGCGGCGCGATTTGAGCTCGTCATCGAGGAGCTTAAAGTGGCCTGGGTTGCACGGATGAACCAGCTGTTGAGAGAGATCAATACGCGGAAGGTGCTGTTCTGGATGGGGGCTCATGGTATCGATGCGGCAGATCAAAGCACTGTCTTGGACCCGCCGTTTATTGATCGGCAGATGGTGGAGGCGCTGCGTCCTAATGTTGACTCTATCGTCGAATACGTGGCTTCGCCCAAAGCGATGCGCGAAGGCACAAAGGGCATGGTTTATAACTCGTCCGAGAAATATGCCGCACAGCATCTGTTTGGTCCCAGGGCCCATCGCGAGGTGGCGGATGCCCTGGTGCCAGTCTTATCTTCAATGATCAGAGGCTTTGCAGCTGACCCAGAAATTGATCCTGTCGCAAAGCCCAAGACCCGCAGAGATGATCCTGGGGCCTTGGGAGCGGTCACTTACAACTTCCCGGTCAATTCAGGGACGGCTTCGAACAAGTCCGAGACGAGGCCATAATCGGCAACCTGGAAAATCGGGGCTTCTTCGTCTTTGTTGATGGCAACGATGACCTTGCTGTCTTTCATACCGGCCAGGTGCTGGATGGCGCCCGAAATACCCACTGCGATATATAAATCGGGCGCGACAACTTTGCCGGTTTGGCCAACTTGCCAATCATTGGGAGCATAACCGGAATCAACTGCCGCGCGCGAGGCACCCACAGCCGCATTCAGCTTGTCTGCAAGACCTTCGATCAATTTGAAGTCGTCTTCCGAGCCAATGCCGCGGCCCCCTGACACCACAACGCCAGCGCTGGTCAGTTCAGGGCGGTCGCTGGCTGCGACTTTGTCTTCGAGCCATTCTGACAGTGCGGGGTTTGCGGTTGTCGCAACAGTCTCTATGACGGCGGATCCATCGGTACCGGCGGCGTCAAAGTTGGCTGTGCGCACGGTCAAGACCTTAACCGCATCCGCTGATTTGACAGTTTGGATCGCGTTGCCGGCATAGATCGGACGATCGAATGTATCGGCGTCGATGACTGCGGTGACCTCTGAGATCATCATCACATCGAGCAGCGCCGCAACCCGTGGCAAGGTGTTTTTGGCTGCAGCCGTCGAAGGCGCAACAATGTGACTATACGCACCGGCAAGTGAGACGACCAGATCGGCCATAGGTTCGGCCAAGTCGTTGCCAAAAGCGGAATCGTCCACATAAAGCACTTTGGACACACCAGAAATACCAGCGGCTTGGGTGGCAGCATCACGCGCCTCGGCGCAAGCACAGAGTATTGTCACATCTCCCAGCGCCGTCGCAGCAGACACAGCTTTGGCGGTCGCGTCCATGGCCAGTTCGGCCCCGTTCATTTCGGCAATCAGAAGAACAGCCATTATACAGCCCCCACTTCTTTGAGTTTTTCAACGAGCTCGTCCACCGAACCGACCATCTCGCCTGCTTTGCGGCTTTCAGGCTCGGCGGTCGTAATAACGGACAATCGCGGCGCGATATCTACACCATAATCCGCAGGGGTTTTTTCTTCCATCGGTTTTTTCTTTGCTTTCATAATGTTGGGCAACGAGGCGTAGCGCGGCTCGTTCAAGCGCAGATCTACAGTGACGATCGCAGGCATCTTGATTTTGATCGTTTGCAGTCCGCCATCCACTTCACGGGTCACAATTGCAGTGTCGCCATCGATATCCAGCTCGGATGCGAAGGTGCCCTGAGACCAACCCAAAAGAGCGGCCAGCAGCTGGCCTGTTGCGTTCATGTCGTTGTCGATTGCTTGCTTGCCACACAATACAAGGCCGGGCTGTTCGGCTTCGACAACGGCCTTGAGCAGTTTGGCGACGGCCAAAGGCTCGATATCGGTGTGCACATCTTCTGTGGCGTTGATCAAGATGGCGCGGTCAGCACCCATGGCCAACGCGGTGCGCAGGGTTTCTTGGCTTTGCTTCACGCCAATTGAGACAGCGACGATTTCTTCGGCTTTGCCTACTTCCTTTAACCGGATGGCTTGTTCGACGGCAATCTCGTCAAAGGGATTCATCGACATTTTTACATTGGCCAGATCGACCCCGCTGCCATCCGCTTTCACACGAACTTTCACGTTATAGTCGATCACACGTTTCACTGGCACGAGGACCTTCATCGGCACGTATCTCCTGTCTGAGTGCGCCATTGCGGCGCAGAAACTATCGTAAGTTAACTAGACAATGCTGCCGCTCGGCAACAGCGTAAAATTGACCTTCAAGCGGCTTGGGACGTCGCGTTTTTCCAGTTTTGTCATCAGACCGTTTTAAATTCGGCCGTGTTGAGGGTTGGTCGCGCTATCGGTTGGCACCGGGCACCCACAATACGTCGTCCTCGCCGTTGTTGTTGACCACCCGTCCGACAACAAAGAACCAATCCGACAGACGGTTAAGATATTTGATTGCTGCTGGATTGATTGGTTCGGCCTCCGCCAGCGCGACGGTCAGACGTTCAGCACGGCGCGCCACCGTTCGGCATTGATGCATATGCGCAGCCAATGCGGAGCCGCCCGGCAGTATGAAGCTGCGCAAAGGGGTCAAATCGGCATTCAAGGCGTCTATATCAGCTTCGAGCCGGTCAACTTGAGCATCACTGATTCGCAGCGGTGGGTATTCTTTGGCTGCGTCTTGATCCATGTCTGGGGTGCAAAGATCAGCCCCCAAATCAAATAAATCATTCTGCACCATATTCAGCTGCGCGTCGATATTGCCCTGAGCATGCAGCCGTGCGAGCCCAATAACGGAGTTGAGCTCGTCCACGGTGCCGTAGGCGGTGACCCTTAACGCATGTTTTGCCACGCGACGGCCATCGCCAAGTGCTGTGCTGCCATTGTCGCCGGTGCGGGTGTAGATTTTGTTCAGAACAACCATCAGCCTTCCCCGGTTGTCATTCGTCGAATGGCGACAAACCCAAGAAGAAGAAGCACAGCCATCAATTGTGCCGCGATTCGCCACTGCATGATTTTATTTGATTTTTTGCCATCCATGCCCGTGCCAAAGCCGATAATGCCATACGCAAGAATGGCGCCGACCAGCAGTACGGCGGCGATGACAACGTAAAACAAGGGATCATCGGTCATTTGGGGCTCCTTGGGACAACATTTGCGCTGGATGTAGGGTCACGCCGACCAAAGGCGAGCGCAGGGCTAGCTGCGTCCAGTCAGTTGATCGAGCGCCCGTGTGCTCAGCAAACGCCGGGCAAAATTCATGATGTAGGTTGGTGTGGTCACAAATACCCGAGCAGGGGGGCGCCTGGCGTTGAGGATCATGACCAATTTGGCGGTGTTCGCTGATGGGGGCAGTTCGAACATGGTGTCGCCGCTGCCACGATACAGGGCGTCCAGCAGACCGCTTTGATATTGGTCGACGCGGGCACTCGCCTTCCAGTTCACCCACTTCTCAAATGGTCCGATCGAATTCTCGCGGATCTTTGTGCGCAATGGGCCGGGCTCCAACAAGGTCACATGGATCGGAGTATCTGCCATTTCGAGCCGCAAAACGTCGGTCAGCCCCTCAAGCGCGTATTTGCTGGCCACATAAGCTCCGCGCCATTTCATCGGGACAAACCCCAAAACAGATGAACAGTTGATTATGTGACCGCGTCCTTGCGCTCGCATCACCGGGATCACTTGGCGGGTCAGATCGTGCAAACCAAAAAAGTTTGTCTCGAACACTGCGCGCAAGGCTTCGACGGGGATATCTTCAACCGGGCCGGGACAGGTGAATGCGGCGTTGTTGTAAAGTGCATCCAAGGTTCCCCCGGTTTGGGCAAGCGTTTGGCCGATGGCGGTTTTGATTGACACCGGATCATCCAAATCGAGTTGAAAACTGATCAGCCCTTCCGCGGACAAGCGGTCGCAATCGTCTTGCGCCCGACAGGTGGCAAAAACCTGCCATCCGGTTTTGTGCAAGTGATGGGCGGCGTCATAGCCAAGCCCGGATGAGCAACCGGTGATCAAAATAGAACGTGTCATGGCGTGGGTTTAGCGCCGTTCGCTGAGCGCGAAAAGAGCCATGCGACAAAAAAAGCGGCCAAAGGCAAAAGCATGTGACATTGCGCACCGCGCGCTGCGGACAGGCGGATTGGGCCAGCGTGTGACTTGGTGCGTAAAACTTGCCTGCTGTTTTTCCGTGCTGCGCTGGACGCGGGTAAGGCGTGCGGATAAACCTTCTGTTATGACTGATACGCCAGATCGCCCGACCCCTGATATGGACGCTGTGTCCGAACCGTTGCGCCGCGCCATTGGCGAGCGCTATCTGCAATATGCGCTGTCGACGATCATGCATCGGGCTTTGCCAGATGCCCGCGACGGTCTGAAGCCCGTCCACCGCAGGATCCTGTATGCGATGCGCGAACTCAAGCTTAATCCAAGCGGAGGTTTTCGGAAATCTGCCAAGATCAGTGGTGATGTTATGGGCAATTATCATCCGCATGGTGATGCTGCGATCTACGATGCCATGGCGCGTTTGGCACAAGACTTTGTGATCCGATATCCTTTGGTGGATGGTCAGGGGAATTTTGGCAATATCGATGGCGATAATCCTGCTGCCAGTCGATATACCGAAGCCCGGCTGACGGCGACCGCCGAAGCATTGATGGAAGGCCTTGCCGAGAACGCGGTCGATTACCGCGACAATTATGACGGTACGCTGCAAGAACCCGAAGTATTGCCTGCGAGTTATCCGAACCTTCTGGCCAATGGGGCCAGTGGCATCGCCGTTGGCATGGCCACGAATATTCCGCCGCACAATCTCGACGAATTGATCCGCGCATGTTTGCATTTGATCGCAACACCGGATGCGCGCGATGAGACTTTGCTCAACTATATCCCCGGTCCGGACTTCCCGACCGGGGGCGTCATTGTCGAACCGCCAGAAAATATCGCCGAGGCGTACCGAACCGGTCGGGGGGCATTCCGGTTGCGGGCGCGTTGGGAAATTGAGGATATGGGCCGGGGCGCGTGGCAAATCGTGGTCACGGAAATCCCGTATCAGGTGCAAAAGTCAAAGCTGATCGAAAAGATTGCAGAACTGATCACCAGCAAGAAAATTCCAATCCTGACTGATATTCGCGACGAGAGCGCGGATGATATCCGCATTGTTCTAGAGCCGCGCGCAAAGACAGTGGATCCCGACGTTTTGATGGCGACACTGTTTCGCGCGTCTGACTTGGAGCTGCGCTTTAGTTTGAACATGAACGTGCTGATCGATGGGCGCACGCCAAAAGTATGCAGTCTCAAGGATGTGCTGCGGGCATTTCTGGATCATCAGCGCGCGGTTCTGATCCGCCGATCACAGCACCGGCTCGATAAGATCGACCACCGGCTTGAGGTTTTGGAAGGCTTCATTATCGCGTTTCTCAATCTTGATCGGGTGATCGATATCATCCGCTTCGACGAGGCGCCGAAGGCTGCCTTGATGCGCGAAGAATGGCACCGAGAATTTGTCCGGGCCATGGATGAGAGCGACTATGTCTCGCCGCCGTCATCCGATGGCGAGCTGACAGAGATCCAAGCGGAGGCGATCTTGAACATGCGGCTGCGCAGTTTACGGCGTCTTGAGGAAATGGAACTGCTGCATGAGCGTGAGACACTGATGGAAGAGCGCGCTGGGCTGCAAGACCTGTTGGAATCGAGCGCGTTGCAATGGGCGAAGATCGCCGATCAGCTGAAAGAGACCCGCAAAGCTTTTGGAAAAAAAGCGGTCGGTGGTGCGCGCCGGACAACATTTGCGTTGGCGGGCGAGGTGGCAGAAGTCAGCGTTGAGGACATGATCGAGCGTGAGCCAATCACTGTTGTATGTTCCAAAATGGGATGGGTGCGCGCGATGAAAGGGCATATCGCCCTGGATACCGCGCTGAAATTTAAAGATGGCGATGCGGGTCGGTTCTTGCTTCATGCTGAGACGACGGACAAGCTGCTGATCTTGGGTTCCAACGGGCGGGTGTTAACCCTGTCCTGTGCGAATTTGCCCGGTGGGCGTGGCATGGGTGAGCCGATCCGTCTGATGGTGGATCTGCCCAACGAGGCGGATATCGTCGAACTCAGGCTATACCGACCCGAAGGGCGGCTGTTTTTTGCCTCTACGGCGGGTGACGGCTTTATTGCGCCAGAAGCGGATATTGTGGCACAGACGCGGGCCGGAAAGCAGGTGCTGAATGTCAAAAATGATGTGAAGGCGCTGATATGTGTTCCAGTCGAAGGCGACCATGTTGCAGTCGTCGGCGAGAACCGCAAATTGTTGGTGTTCTCAGTGGCTGAGCTGCCCGAGATGGCACGCGGCAAAGGGGTTCGTTTGCAAAAGTATAAAGATGGCGGGTTATCGGACGTGTATGTGTTTCACCTTGCAGCGGGTTTGACATGGCGTGATCCTGCTGGTCGGACCCGCACGGTCGCGCGACCCGAGTTGGACGAATGGATCGGCAAACGCGCCGGAACCGGGCGGATGGCGCCACGAGGGTTCCCGCGCAACAACAAGTTCACCTGATGCGCGCGGCTTGGACGCTGGACACCGTGTTTTGCGGTGAAAAAAGCGCTCTTTTTGCCTTGGCTTTCAAGCTCAGTTTGCTCACGGTCGCCACGCTTGGGTTCTATCGGTTCTGGATGAAAACCCGCTTGCGCTGTTGGCATTGGAGCGCGATCCAACCGGGTGGCCATCCGCTGGAATATACGGGCAATGCTCTGGAAAAACTGCTCGGCTTTTTGATCGCTGTGGTCTTTCTTGCGATTTACATCTGTATCGTGAACCTGACCTTGATGTATGCCAGTTTCACGCTGTTTGGGGGGACGACGGCGGCCTATGCTCTGAGCATTGTTGGTTTGAGCCCGTTTGTGTTTTACGCCCAATATCGGGCGCGTCAGTATCTGCTGGCACGTACACGCTGGCGCGGCATCCGTTTTGGGCAAGAGCCCGGCGCCTGGGGATATGTGCGGTGTGCTCTGTTGTATTGGGGGATCACCGCGTTGACGTTGGGGCTGCTGTGGCCGCTTCAAACTTTCCGGGTCGAGCAATTCCGTACGGACCGCACATGGTTCGGTTCGGGCAAATTTCATCAAGATGGACGGTGCAGCGCACTGATCGTACCGTGGTTGCCCTGCTTTTTGTGTGTTTGGGTAAGTATTGGCCTTTGTGTCTATGGCGTTTTGACCGAAGACGCCGTCGCTATGGTTCATTTGGTCTATCTCGTTCCATTGTCTCTGATCGCTTACATTTTCTTCAGTGTACGTGCATTTCGCTATCTCAGTTCGCATAAGCGGGTCGCACGGACGATCCGGTTGCTGTCGCAAGCCCGCGTCGCGCGGGTTTTGGGTATCCATATCTTAGGCAACCTATTGGTTGGCTTTTTTCTGTCGTCCGGTGCAAGTGCTGTATTGTCACTTTTCGGATGGATCGGTCTGATTGGTTTCGAAGTCTTTGGCACTGCGGTGACCGCTTTGTCAGGCTGGACGATAGCCAGCCTTGGGCTGGTGAGCTATTTCAGCTTTTTTGTAATGTGGGACGTGTTGCGACAGGTGTTTGTCCGGTTGCCGTTGCTGGCACATTACGCTGCGACGATGAAGATCGAAAACGCGCATCTCTTGGCTGACTTGCAACAACGCGACCGCTACGACCCGCGACAGGCCGAAGGTTTTGCCGAAGCATTGGATGTTGGGGCGGCGCTCTGATGGCGCAGGTTTCTCGTAACTCACAGGCGATATTCGCCTCTTATTTCGACGGGTATTCGGCCGTGCCACGCCGGGTCGAGTTGCGAAGTGAGACACATGCACTTTCAATTTTGCCCACCGAGGCGGCGCCGATTCTCTGGCCCTATACCGAGATACACCAATTGCCGGATCAGGCGAGCCGCGAAGGTGTCGTTTTGATGAAAGGCACCGGTCAAGCACGATTGTGTATTGAGTCACAACACGAGGATCTGGTTGTGGCTTTACGTGCGGCATGTCCGCCAAAGTCCGCAGTTCCCCTGACCGGTGAGACACGCAAACGGTTGTTGGGTTTCAGCTTTCTGGCCGTTGGATCTATCATACTGATTTTGTTTTTCTTTTTGCCACTTCTCGCCGTCCAATTGGTGCGCATCTTGCCCCCAGAGGCCGAAAAGGCGCTGGGTGACGCGACGTTTCAACAAATCCGCGTTGCGATGGAGCAAGGAAGTGACGAAGGGCTTCACATCTGCGACGGTCGTCCGGGACAAGAGGCCTTGGCAGCTTTGAAAGCACGCCTCGTCAAACATACCATGCTGCCATTTCCGGTGTCGCTACATGTCCTGGATAGCGATTTGGTGAACGCATTCACGCTTCCTGGCGGGCATGTGGTGCTGTTTCGGGGTCTGATCGACGCCGCGGAGGATCCAAATGAGATCGCGGCGGTGTTGGCGCATGAGCTGGGGCACGTTTTTTACCGCGATGGGACCGTCGGCGCACTCCGGTCTGTGGGATCTATCGGCGTGCTGGGACTGTTGTTCGGAGACTTTGCCGGCGGATCGGTTGCCTTGGTGTCGGCCGAACAGTTCATCCATGCGCAACATTCGCAAGCCGTAGAGAGACGGGCCGATGCCTTTGCAACGGATTTGATGACCAAAGCGCAAATTGATCCAAGGGCGTTGGCGGCTTTCTTTCAGCGCCTTGAAAAGCTCCATGGGAGCGAAGCGGGTCTTGTCATTCATTTCAAGTCGCATCCCGAACTAAAAGAACGTATGATGAAAGCGCTCCGCGCTCAGGTCCCGACTGGGGCTCGCGCGGCGCTCAGTCCGGATGAGTGGGCAAATTTACTAGGGATTTGCCGGTGACTGCCGCGTTGCGTCAGGACCTTGTTTTCGGTATCTGTTTTTGGAAATAAGACCTTCGGGGAGAGCAGTCATGAGGACCATTCTAAGCGCGGTCGCTTTATGTATTGTCCTAGGCGGCTGCTCGGCGAGCGGTTCTAAACTGGGCGAGCGGAGCGACCTTGGTGCTTTCAAGCTGGGCCATAACGTCGTTGTCACCGAGAATGCGACCAAAGGTCCGTTTTCACGCGACGCTACCCCCGAAGAGTTGCAAAGCGCGTTGATGGCCGAGATCGATCGCCGTATCGGACGATATGAAGGCACGCAATTCTATCATCTTGGCGTGTCGATTGACGGCTATATATTGGCGATGCCGGGCATCCCTGTGGTTGCTTCGCCAAAATCCGCGATGATCATTTCGGTACGGGTTTGGGATGATGCCGCTGGCGAGAAGTTGACCCGCGATCCCCATCAAATCACAGTTCTTGAGTCGTTCTCCGGTGGCAACCTGTTTGGATCTGGCCTGACACGCACCAAGGAACAGCAGTTGCAGAACCTATCTGAGAACGCGGCTTTGGCGATTGAGAGATATCTGACCGAGAATGCAGGATGGTTTGTGTCCAAAGACGTGCCAACTTTGCCAGAGACGGTCATAGGCACCGGTGGCCCTGCAACACCAGCGGCTCAAACCCCGCCAACGCCACGTCCGTCCAGCGGATAACGAAAACCGCGCAAATCGCTTGATTTTTTCGCCGTTGGCTTGTACGCCGCGCGCGAGTTGAACACGGGCGGTTTCGCCCCTTTACCAAGAGGCGCCCTAATGGCTAAGGAAAAGTTTGAGCGTAGTAAGCCGCACGTTAACATCGGCA
>JBELMC010000086.1:0-11372 GCA_042096155.1 Dinoroseobacter sp. | reverse complement strand
CTTCATGCAAAAGAAAGTCCAAGACCGCCCCTCCGACCCGTCCCAAAACTATAGATCTGTCCCGTCAGATGGGGAATAGACGCATTTTGCGGGGGTCTTTGGCAAGCGATCGGGAAGAACCTGCTGAAGGCCGCAAACAAGCTCACCCCCACCCCACGAACCACGGCCATCGCGCCAAGCGAAACAACAAGATGGATGGGCCCGCTGAATTGAAAGCAAAGCGAGCGCAATGCCCAAATCAAGTCTTCAACTGAAAATAACACTCCCGCGCAGAGGTGGTTCGTATGCGAATGATGGGGTGCGGGAGAGCGATTCTACGAAAGACTGATAATCGTCGGGGATGAACAGCTATATTCCAGTTGACTTCAACGAGCGGTGAACTCGCGCTGCCGCGCGTTTTTTCCATTGGACCAAATATTTTTGCAATGCATCAGTGGTTTTGTCGCTGAGGATGGTCGGATTGCGGTCGATCTGTACAACGGCCGGACTTTGCTTAGCCAGAAGGGCAGCTCCGGTACTGGTGCCCGTGGAGCTGAGCGAACGATGCACGGTCGAACCCGTCGCAATACCGAGCATGTCAAGATAGACTTGATTTGCGGCGAATGGGCCCTCGACAATAAGACTGCCCCTATGTCCAATGTTGGATAAGCACTCTGCTGATACAAGCGCCAGATAAAGTGCCACCGCCGCACCGCGGGCGCCTGTCCCTATCTCTGGCGCATCGCCAACCCACTGCGAGGCCTGTCCTTTGAAGGGTCCGGTTTCAGGCACTACAGCAGGCAACAGCATGATCTGGTTCGTCAGGATATGTTCGAGATCGTTTTGAGTTGGCTGAGAATGGGGACCTGCTGTTGCAAGGTCGTGTTCGCGTCCTCCCATGAATCGCGCTGATGGTGCCGATCCTCCGAAAGCTGTCACATTAATTAACGTATCAAGACCGGGATCGAGCTCAATCGGATCGCCACCGATAGACATTACGATCACCCAAGTGCCAGTCGAAACGACGCTGAAGGGGGGGCTTTCAGCCAAGACATATGGTAAAAGCGAGGCGTTGGAGTCGTGAATTCCGCAATAGACAGGAGTATCGGGTGGCAAGCCTGTTTTCTTGGCGACATCTGGCAAGAGAGGGCCTAGAACGTCCGAGGGTTTTCGCACCGGAGCCATCATGTTTGTGAGGCCAAGTGTTTCGATCAGTGACGAGAATTTCCCAGCGGTCGGATTCCAAAGATCGGTATGGCATCCCAGTGATGTGACGTCTGTTGCTGTAATTCCGGTCAGCCATGCACCCCAAAATTGCGGGTAAGTGACGATTTGGTGTGTGCGGTTTCTCAAATCTGGATCGATTTGGAACTGCCAAAACAGTTGGGCACCAATATTCAAGCCGCCTGCCAGCTTTGGCGACCCCGTTTCACGGAATGGCGGTCGGATGGCGTTGTAATCCTCTGCCACATCATCAGGGCCAGAGAATTCATAGTCGAGGATGGGCGCTGCAAGGTTCAGATCCTTGTCAAGAAGTGCGGCGCAGGCACCGTGGGCGGTGATCGATATCGCATCAATGCCATATCGTTCATGGAAGTTGCGCAGCCCGTCCAATAGAAACGCCCAGTGGCCTTCGACATCAAAATGCGGCCAGGGCGGGCCGGTTAAAACAGTGTTTGGACGTGTGACAACTGCGATCTCGCCGAGGCTGTCTTGGTCTACCAGCACAAGCTTTGCGTTGGTTTTTCCGATATCTATAACCGCAATATGGCGCGTCATAGCATGTGAAAGACGGTTTCAAGCGGCGTTGCAATGGGCTCGTTATTTGGGTGCGTTTCCATGATATCTGCCATATACGCCCACCATTTTTGCATGATGAGATCGTCTGGCAGTTTATTCATGCTGTGCCCGTCTGAGCGCCACAATACACCAAAAAGAATGTCTGTTTCGCCATCAAGATGGATGGAATAATCACGGACTCCCGCGCTTTTCAACAGGGCAGAAAGCTCCGGCCAAATCTCGTTGTGGCGTTTGATATATTCGGCCCGGCATCCGGGGTTGAGTTTCATTTTAAAAGCGAATTTTTCCATCACCGCGTCCGCCACATAGACCATAGACGGGGCAAGGCGATAACCCCGATCAACAAGGCGCCAATCACGATTGACATGACAATACCAGGAACGTTCAAAAGCCCTAATCCAAATGTCACCAATCCCATGACAAAGGCAGCGATGAATACACCGATGATCGTACCGGATCCGCCCAGAATACTGACACCGCCTAAAACCACCATGGTTACCACCTCAAGCTCCCAACCTGTTGCGATGGACGGGCGGGTCGAGCCCAATCGGGCGGTCAGACAAATAGCGGCGATCCCGGACATCAGACCGGTCAACAGAAACAGGATAAACTTTACCCGCTGGACGCGAATACCAGAGAACATGGCGCCTGTGGCGTTGTTGCCAATTGCATAGACAGCGCGCCCGAAATTCGTCTTGTGGAGAAGAATCGCATAGACGAGGGCAATGAGTGCGAACAAAACAAACTCGAAAGAGATCACCCACCAGACATAGCCCTGACCGAACCACGAAAAGGTTTCGGGATACCCTCGGTAGGCCTGGTCTCCGAGCACAATGAAACTGATACCACGAAAAAGGCTCATGGTGCCGATCGTGACAACGATGGATGGCAGGCCAAAGCGGGTCACGAGCAGCCCGTTAAAGGCCCCGCACATAAGCCCGACCCCAAGCCCAACCAGCACAAGACCGGGTGTACCAACACCCATCTGAACCGCGGCGCCCATAGCGGTCGAGGCCAGAGCAATGATCGCAGCAACCGATAAGTCAATTTCGCCCGAGATGATCAGAAGCGCCATCGCAAACGCAATCATCGCTTTTTCGGTAAAGTTGAACGTGGCGTCGCTCAGGTTCCAGGCATTTAGAAAATACGGCGAGGCAAAGCTGTTGGCGACAAAGATTCCGATCGCCACCAACAGCAGAAGGGTCTCCCAGCTTTTTAGTCTTTGCTCAAACGGTGATTGCAGGCGATCGGGGACAAAACGGTCGGGTGTGTTCATGAAGACTGCTCCGCGCGTTTGAGAATGATCCGTCCTTTCTCGCGATTGGCTTGTGCGTTCAGCGCAACAGCGATGATGATCGCTCCGCCAGAGATGGCCAATTGCCAGAACGGTGAAATATCGACCACTGGCAGGGCGTTTTTGATAATGCCAAGAAACAAAGCCCCTAATAAAGCGCCTGCAACTGTGCCGATGCCACCCATGATTGACACTCCTCCGATCACGCAAGCGGCGACGACGTCCAGCTCAAAGCCGCCTGCGATGTCGACATACGAAACAGCAAACCGTGACACCCAGAGATAGCCGGTCAACCCCGCCAATGCCCCCGAGATTGTAAAGGCCCAAAACTGGGTCTTGCCCACGTTGATTCCGGCATAAGTTGCGGCGTGCGGGTTTCCGCCTGCGGCATAAAAGGCGCGCCCTAGCGTTGTGCGTGTCATGACGATTGTAAAAATGACCACTGCGATGATCGCGATCCACCCCAAAACCGGCAAGTTCAGGAATTCGGCCCGGGGAAACGCCTTGAAAGCGGGGCTCATTTCATGGCTGTTGACCCATTTACCATCGGAAATCACGAAAATGGCGCCGCGAAAAATGGTCATTGTGCCCAGGGTGACAACGATAGGCGGAATTGCCAGCTTCCAGACAAGTATGCCGTTGATCATGCCTAAAAAAGTTCCAAAAATAAGTGCGATGGCAAGGATCCCAACAATCGGCATACCCGGTGCTGCGACATTAACCATTGAGACAACCATGCCTGTCAGCGCTAAGTTTGCTGCAACGCTGAGGTCAATGCATTTTGTGAGAATGACAATCATCTGTCCAATCGCCAACAAAATCAGCGGCGATGTGTCGTTAAATACATTTGCGAGGTTGCCAGGTGCCACAAAGGCCGGAAAGCGTGATGAAATCAAAAGCAGCAAAAGGACGATTGCCCCCACTAGCAGGGCTTCGCGAGATGTCAGAATACGTTTCATGTTCGGCGGACCTTCAAATACCGGCAGCATGGCGGACGAGAGTTTCGGGCTGCAGATCATCACCTGTAAGTTCAGCAACCATTCGGCCCTCACGCATGACGATAACCCTGTCTGACATCCCAAGGATCTCAGGGATTTCTGAGCTGACCATGATGACCGCAAGACCCTGCGCAGCGAGCTCTGCCGTGAAATCATGAACTGCGGCTTTCGAACCGATATCCACCCCCTTTGTAGGTTCATCTAGAATGATAACTTTAGGTTGTGTCGCAAGCCATTTGGCAATCACGACCTTTTGTTGATTGCCGCCCGAAAGGTTGCCAACATGCGTATCGAGCGATGCGGCCCTCAGCTCAAGCCGTTCGGTGTATTCTCGGGCCAGTTTGAATTCTTCGGCGAGTTTTAGAAAGCCCCTCTGAGAGACGCGCCCCAAAGATGGCAGTGAGACATTCTGAAAGATTGGCAGGTCAAGGATGGCGCCTTGCTTGCCGCGATCCTCGGGGACATAGACGATACCGCTGCCGACGGCGTCCGCAGGAGACCTGATCTGCACTGGCGCATCGTCAATTTCGACTGTTCCAGCACAAGGACGCGTGATCCCAAACAACGCCTGCATGAATTCTGAGCGACCGGCGCCGACCAAACCATAAAACCCTACGATTTCACCCCTGCGAAGAGTAAAACTGATGTCGTCGAACTCCGTAGGATGGGAATAATTTGCAACCTTTAGAACAGCGTCGCCAGGGTTGGCGCTTCGTTTGGGAAAAATCTGGCTGACATCGCGGCCCACCATCATATTGACGAGCTCTCGCTCGCTGATGTCTTTGATGGCACCATCGCCAATCAGCTGACCATCACGAAAAACGGTATAATTGTCCGCAATGCGAAAAATCTCGTCGAACTTGTGACTGATGAACAAAATCGCCTTGCCCTGCGCCTTCAAGGTCTCGACAAGCTCGAACAGTTCTTCGATCTCTTTTTGTGACAGTGCAGCTGTCGGCTCATCCATGATAACGACACGTGCATCGATTGACAGAGCGCGGGCTATTGCAACAAGATGTTTATTGGCGATACCCAGATCTTTAAGTTTGTGATCGGGGTCAATGTTCGCGCCAATACCGTTGAGGATTTCACGCGCCTTTTCAGTCATCGTCTTTCGATCGATTAATCCGAAGGCGCCACGCGGTGCGTGCCCCAGAAAAATATTCTCTGCCACTGACATTTCGTCAAACAAAACGGTTTCTTGGTGAATTGCAGTCACCCCATTGTCTGATGAAGCCTGTGGGGCTGGGAAAACAGCTGGCTTACCCTCGACAAGAATTTCACCGCTGTCGGGCTGATAAATTCCCGTCAGAACTTTCACAACAGTCGACTTACCTGCACCGTTTTCCCCGACCAAAGCGGTAATTTTACCGGGAAACAAACGCAGCGAAACTTCGGCCAGGGCTTTGACCCCTGGAAAGGTTTTGGTGACCTTTTCAAGGGCCAAAATCGCAGCCCCTTCGACGGTTATTTTGCTGTCTGCTCGTGTCAGCATCGACTGTCTCGGTTCTTTTAAATAGGTGATCCTGCGCAGCGCTGACGATGGCTGCGCAGGAAAAAATGCGCTTAGAAGATCGACTTGAATTGTTCGATATTCGACGCGTCATAGACAAATGGGTCCGCCATTGCGGCAGAGTTTGTTTCATCGAGCGTGATCGTACCAACACGACCAATCGAAATTTCGGCGCCCGGCTCGGCCGTCACGTCACCCGAGGCCAAAGCATGCGCAATCATCGCAGCGGAGTAGCCCAAATCAATCGGATTCCAGATCGCAAAGGATTGTGAAGCGCCGTTTTCGATGGCCCCTGCCATTTCAGAAGGAAGCCCAAGCCCGGTCACGTTGACCTGACCGACTTTGCCTGCGTCAACAACCGCCTGGGCCGCCGCAACGATGCCAACCGATGTCGGTGCAATGATCGCATCAAGATCTGGGTAAGATTGCATCAGGCCAGTAGCCTCCCGATAGGATTTGTCGGCCAGGTCGTCGCCATAAACCGTCGCCACAACATTGATGCCGGGATAGTTGCCCATCACTTTGGTCATCTCTTCAATCCAAATGTTTTGGTTGGTCGAGGTCGTGGTCGCTGACAAAACAGCCACATCACCCCCATCGGGCAGATGATCCGCAGCCAGCTTAATGATCATATTGCCGATCAACGCATTCGACGATGGGTTCAGATGCATCTGTCGGCCATCATCAGCCACACCTGAGTCCCAAGATATAACTGTGATCCCGCGCTGCATCGCCTTTTTTAGTGTTGGAACAAGGGCATCTGTGTCGTTCGCCGAAACCGCAATGGCGTCCACTCCCTGTGCGATCAAGGAGTTAATCACTTCGATCTGACCTTCGGCGGTGGTGTCTGTCGGACCGGTGTAGATGATCTCGACGCCCCCCAGCTCTTGGGCGGCCTCTTCAGCACCTTCTGCAGCGGCTTCAAAAAAACCGATGCCGAGGGCCTTCACAACAAGGGCAATGCGCATGTTGTCTTGTGCCATCGCAGTTGTGCCAAACAGGCTGGCGGCCAAAGTCAGACCGGCGGTTAGAGTGGTAAAAGTACGACGTTTCATTGGAGTCCTCCCTAAATTACGTTCGTTATTGTGGCCCCTTATGAGACCATGTTTCTCTGAGCGCCTCCCGCTTGGGTAACGATCAGGGTCACTTCTGCAGCGTCCAACATGGCAGCCGCTTTGTCTGATATTTGATCATCTGTGATGACGGTCGTAATGCGGTTCAAAGGGCAGAGTACAAGACTAGAGCGACGTTCGAATTTCGTACTATCAGCCAGTACGACCAACTCATCGGCTTGGCCAATCAGCTTCTGTTCGGCCTGAATCAGCAGCGGATCGGCTTCCATCAAGCCCAATGGGCCAAGCCCCTGAGCGCCCATAAACATGCGCCGGGCACAAAAGTTTCGCGTCACGTCATTCTCAAACGGAGACAGAATAATATTCTGGTCGCGGTAGATCGTGCCTCCTGACAGCATGATCGTATTCTTGGAGTGTTTCAGCAGATGCTCTGCGATTGGAAATGAGTTGGTAAAGACCTGTAGTCGGCGACTTGCCAATGGATGAACCATCTGGAAGGTCGTAGTCCCACCATTGATGATGATTGCATCTCCATCGTCGCAAAGATCTACGGCACCTGCTGCGATCGCCTGCTTCTCTTCGATCCGCATGGTTTCGTTGACCGAAAATGGACGTCCGGCAAGTCCAACGAACTGAGGTGGATTCATCGCCTCGGCGCCTCCCCGTACACGTCGCAATTGACCCACCTGATCCAAAGTTGCGATGTCGCGTCGGATTGTGGCCTCAGATGCGCTGGTGAGTTTGCAAAGATCTGCCACCGTAACCACCGGCCGCTCTTCGACCGCGGATAGAATTATCTTATGGCGCTCTTTCTCGTGCATTCCGGTCTCCGTTCCAATCACACGCTGTCGAGATTCGCACCGTCTGTCAATCACAAACAATCACAAACAATCATTCTGCAGTGCAGCATGATTGAAATTGATCAAAACTGATTGACAAATCATGCCGCGCGGCTCAGCCTAAAGGCCACACTAGACCACAAGCGCCCGGCGCCGACCGCGAGGAAACATGTCGAAATCATTGGAATATCAGATGCTGGAGAGTCGTTGGGACGATAAATTAGCCGAAGGGAAAAGCGAAGCAGAGCTTTTGCTCTATCGCTCAAATATTCTTGGATCTGACAAGCACGTTACCAATTATGGTGGTGGGAACACCTCTGCCAAAATCGTCGAAACAGACCCGCTAACGGGGGAAAAAGTCGAAGTGCTCTGGGTTAAAGGATCGGGTGGCGACATTGGGTCGATGAAAATGGACGGTTTCGCGACGCTGTATATGGACAAGCTGCGCGACCTAAAAACACTTTATCGTGGCGTGGACTTCGAAGATGAGATGGTCGGCTATTTGCCCCACTGCACTTTCAAATTGAACCCGCGAGCTGCTTCAATCGACACGCCACTCCATGCTTACGTGCCGCGCAAACACGTGGATCATGTTCATGCCGATGCAATCATTGCAATTGCGGCTTCGAAAAATTCGAAAGAACTGACGCGCGAAATTTTCGGTGACCGCATCGGTTGGTTGCCTTGGAAAAAACCTGGCTATGAATTGGGATTGTGGCTGGAAAAATTCTGCCATGATCACCCGGAGGCCGATGGTGTCGTGTTGGAAAGTCATGGTCTGTTCACTTGGGGCGATACGGCACGGGCCTGTTATGACCAGACAATTGATGTCATCAATTTCGCAACCCATTGGCTTGGTGCCCGGTGCAAAGATGTTGCAGCTTTTGGTGGCGCACTCCATGACAGCCTTCCAGCAAAAGAAAGACATGCGATTGCGGCCAAGCTTATGCCAGCAATTCGTGGGTTTGTATCGGGCAACCAGCACATGGTCGGCCACTTCAATGATAGCGACGCGGTTTTGCAATTCGTCAATGCCAAAGACATGAAATCACTGGCTGATTTGGGAACATCTTGCCCCGACCATTTTCTGCGCACGAAAATTCGTCCCCTCGTCGTGCCATTCGATCCAGCAACTTCAAATATCGATGACGTTCTGACCGGGCTGGCGGAACAGATCGCGGCGTATCGCACAGAATACGCCGCCTATTACGAACGATGCAAATATGACAATAGTCCGGCCCTTCGTGATCCAAATGCGGTTGTCTACCTTGTGCCCGGAGTGGGTATGATTACCTTTGCGAAGGATAAAGCGACCGCGCGCATCTCTGGCGAATTCTATGTCAATGCAATCAACGTCATGCGCGGCGCCTCTGCGGTCAGCGAATATCAAGGACTGGCTGAACAGGAAGCCTTCGACATTGAATACTGGTTGCTCGAAGAAGCCAAATTACAACGGATGCCAAAACCCAAATCACTTGCAGGTCGGGTCGCTTTTGTCACTGGGGGCGCAGGTGGAATCGGTGCGGCGACAGCGGAGCGGTATCTGCAAGAAGGGGCCTGCGTCGTCCTCGCCGATATCAACACAGAAGGTTTAACCTCAACCCATCACACTCTGTCCAGCCAGTTCGGACAAGACATGGTTCGTACGGTTGTCATGAACGTGACAAGCGAAGACGCCGTCACAGCGGCCTACGCCAAGGCATCTGTCGAATTTGGTGGGATTGACATTTTGGTGTCGAACGCGGGAATTGCTTCCTCTGCACCGATCGAGGATACCTCACTGGCGCTGTGGACCAACAATATGGACATCCTGTCCACAGGTTATTTTCTCGTAAGCCGCGAAGCATTCAAGATTATGCGGGTCCAAGCCATGGGGGGGGCCATCGTCTTCGTGGGCTCCAAAAATAGTCTCGCGGCGTCCCCAAATGCAGCAGCCTATTGCACGGCCAAAGCGTCTGAGATCCACTTGGCGCGCTGCCTGGCACTGGAAGGAGCAGAAGTCGGTATTCGCGTCAACGTTGTTAATCCGGATGCGGTCCTGCGTGGATCAAAAATCTGGGAAGGAGAATGGCTGGAACAGCGCGCCGGAACATATGGTACCGACAAAGACGGGCTTGAGGAAATGTATCGCCAACGCTCGCTGCTAAAGCGATCGGTTCTGCCCGAAGATATTGCAGAGGCATGCTATTTCTTCGCGGCTGACAGCTCATCCAAATCCACCGGTAACATCATTAACGTGGATGCCGGTAATGTTCAGGCGTTCACGCGATAGGAGACAAAGATGCGGTACGAAACAGCGAAAGCGGCCTTTGCAGATTGGGGGGTCGATACGGAAGCCGCCTTGGACCGTCTGAAGACGATCGCGATCTCTATGCACTGCTGGCAAGGCGACGATGTGGCTGGGTTTGAACAAAAGTCTGGTTTATCCGGCGGGGGCATTCAGGCAACCGGCAATCATCCTGGCCGCGCGCGCACGCCAGACGAGCTGCGTGCTGACCTGGATTTTGCCTATGGGATGATTCCAGGAACGCACCGGTTGAACCTACACGCAATGTATCTCGATACCGAAAAGTCTCCCGACCGAGATGAAATCGAATTTGAACATTTCGCGCCCTGGGTCGATTGGGCCCAGCAACGCGGCATTGGGATGGATTTTAACCCAACCTTCTTCGCCCATGCCAAAGCCGATGACAACCTCACACTCAGTCACCCCAATCGCGGCATCCGCGACTTTTGGGTCGAGCATGGAAAACGGTCACGCGACATCGCAGCCCAAATAGGGGTCGCCCTGCGTTCGGTTTCTGTCAACAACATCTGGGTGCCTGATGGTTACAAGGACACGCCAATTGATCGCATGTCAGCCCGAGCGCGCTTGAAAACCTCGCTCGATGAGATACTTTCCGCGCGGCTCGACAAAGCACAGATGCTAGATGCTGTTGAGAGCAAACTTTTTGGGATCGGTGTCGAAGCCTGCACGGTGGGCAGCCATGAATTCTATCTGGGTTATGCAATCCGGAACGATACGCTTCTATGTCTAGATATGGGTCATTTTCACCCCACCGAGAACATTGCTGACAAACTGAGCGCGATTGCTCTATCGTTGGATGAGATCCTTTTACATGTCTCGCGCCCGATGCGTTGGGACAGCGATCATGTCATCCTTTTAAACGATGACATTCTCCAAATGGCACAAGAGCTTGTCAGCGCAGATCTATTGGGTCGCACACGGATCGGGCTTGACTTTTTTGATGCAACAATCAGCCGAACCGCCGCTTGGGTCATTGGCACACGCAATATGCAGAAAGCCTTGCTTCGCGCTCTTTTGATGCCATTAGAACAGTTGAAAGCCTCCGAAAACGGGCTCGATTTTTCAACACGCTTGGCAGTCACCGAAGAATTCAAAGACATGCCATTTGGCACGGTTTGGGATGAGTTTTCAGAGCGCGAGAATGTTCCAAGCGGCCAGTCTCTGATTAGAGAGCTGGAAAAATATCAGGCCAGTGTATCTGGCCGCTGCTAATTTTTTGTGGGTTATGCCGAGCTAAGCGACGGATATTTGTCACAAGGCTGTGAAAAGGCGTGAAGAATGGATACTCATTTCGCACAAGAAATTGAGAGGCCAAAATCCGCGAGAGCGTTCGCTGTATCTCGGTCGATCTCACGGCGATATAGACCGCCGAGCTCGCCGGTGCGACCCGCAACACGATCAGCCGAGTTTATCTCGATTTGCGCCAGCGCAATTTGGTCGCCTGCAAAGAAGCGCGGACCATGTTCGGCGTGGTCGAGGTTGACGAAAGCCTTTTCGAACCGCGTCGTGTGAAGGGCAAGCGCGGTCGCGGGCCCTATGGAACGCCGACAGTCTTCGGGATCTTTAGA
>JBELMC010000085.1:0-11644 GCA_042096155.1 Dinoroseobacter sp. | reverse complement strand
CCAGAGCGATCATCCTAAATCCGATCCACCAGAGGCCAGGACTGAACAGCTGGGAAAGGGGCCGCCGTCAAAACCCGGAAGCAAACAGCTATAAGAAATTTAAAATTATTTTTTTCTGTGCAACATAAATATTTCTGGCAGACGAAGAATCCGCCCCAAAATATTCATTGTCATACCATGACTTTTTAAAGATTGATCTTTCGTGAAAGCGGCAATTTTGTTATTGCTGCAAATAAAGTTTGGAGGTGTATTTTTATATCCATGCTCTGGTTCCTCCCAGACGTTTTCCGATAGATAAAAAGTACCGCCAATTTTTGCTTCGAATACGAGATATATATGGTTAAAGCTTTTTCTGAGCTCTAAAGAAACTTCGTCAAAGTACATCGGATATATCTCTATTTGTAAAATACATGAAGGATTTCTTCCGAAAAGATCCCTGCCACCTTTTAACGCTGATAATTCATGCCCCTCAACGTCAATTTTTATAAAATCAAAAAATTCTTGACTATTATATATTTTATCTAAAGTAGAAGTTTTTACAGCCTGCGTCGCAACGTCTTTTGAGAATATATCTTCAAATAATTCAACCTGGTCCAACTGCAACGAGTGCCCTTGTTGATGCTTAGAGCTTAAGTAAAGAACTTTTTCTGATTTTGTATCAGATATTGCGGTATCAAATACCATAAGACATTTATCTTCGATTTCCTTAAGCCTGTTAAACATGACGTTTTCCGGCTCATAAGCATGTACCAGTGAGGCTCCATTTCTCACGTAATGAAGAGTACAAAATCCAATATTAGCACTAAGATCCAATACCTTGTTTCCCTTAACAACAAAAGCGTTTGCAAAAGTTGCATCGATATGGTGTTTTTTTCTATAGTACCTTCTTTCATGCTTATTGTGGACATCTAAGGAGAGGTAATTATTACCAATTTTTTTTCGTTTTATTTTTACCATTTTGACACCAAGCTGAATTCGAAGGTTGTTTCGTAGAGCGGATATGCAGCAAATTCAAATCTATGACAGTTCTTAACTTTTCCGCGCCAGTAACCAGCAAAAGCAACGCTTTTCAAACCATAACCACATTATTATGAAACTGATACGTTGGATTATTGCCTGTTAGAAATTAGCTCTCACATCCCGGAAGGAAGGACGGCTTTCCCTTGAACAGCCATAGTTTCAGTTTGCGCCAATTTTTTATTGCCTGCAAGAGCGATTTGCTGTCCATGGCGGGCTGTGGGAGCTTCTAGTTGTAGAGCCCATCCTCAATGCGGTCCCTGAGATATTCGATATTAGATAAGAATAACTTTAGCGGTTGAAGAAGCGGTATCTGCGCGCCAGGTGAAAACGTCTGCATGTGGAGCAACTGTAACATCACCACGATGTGAAAGATTGGTACTTGTCTAAGCTGAACATTTAAATATCTCGATCGTATCGGATATCTGCGCACGAACTGTCAGGGCGAAAAACTATTGTAGATTCGTGACTTAGCCTAAAAAAGTTCCGTCGTTTTATGTTCAACTGTAATCCTTCTTAATCGCTGCCACGCTGCTGGAGTCACACGAAGAGAACAAGATACGTCTGGACAATAATCGCTATAATATGAGGGCAGGCCAATACAAAAACGAGGATTTCGTGCCGTACCCTGCCCCTCTTTGACCTTAGATTTCACTTGCGAACCACGGTCGCACCGGCAGTTAAAAATTTAAACGATGCCGAAAAATCCCATCTGGTCGAAGTTGGCTTTTCCATGATCTTGAAACCGCGCATACAGTTCGCAACAGGAGGACCCCATGATCAAGACAGCACTTGTTACCGGCGCAGCGCGCGGCATCGGCCTGGCCACCACAAAACTATTTCTCGCCGAGGGTCGACGGGTCGCGATGATCGACCGAGACGCTGATGTACTGGTCGAAGAAGCCGCAAAGCTAAAAGGCGTTGTGCCGCTTGTCGCGGACATCTCGGACCCGCAACAAGTCACCGAAATGGTTGCCAAGGCCAAAGCCGCTTTTGGTCAAATTGATGCTCTGGTCAACAATGCGGGCATCGCAGATTTCGGTCCGATTGAAGAGACCGACTTCGCCCGCTGGCGCCGCGTCATGGAAACCAATCTCGACGGTGTGTTCTTGACCTCTCAAGCCTGTATCCCGCATCTGCGCGAAACCCGAGGCGCCATTGTAAACATCGCCAGCATCTCTGGCCTGCGTGCATCAACATTGCGCGTGGCCTACGGGACTTCCAAGGCAGCCGTCATTCAGTTGACCTTGCAACAAGCCGTAGAACTGGGCGAGCACGGGATTCGCGCAAATGTTGTCGCCCCCGGTCCTGTGCGCACAAAGCTGGCAATGGCGGTCCATACCAAAGAAATTATAGAGGCTTATCACGACGCGTTGCCTTTAAACCGATATGGCACTGAGGACGAGATCGGCAATGTCACCGTGTTTCTGTGCTCAGACAAAGCAAGCTTCGTGACAGGTCAGCTGATCGCCAGCGATGGCGGATTCGAGGCCACCGGCATCGGCCTTCCTGCACTGCGTAGCGCGGAACTGACGAGAGCCAAAACGCGATAACAGACGTCATTTTGCAGCACCGTTTCTTTTACATTGGATCGCCAAGACAAAACGGGCCTGAAATCCGCTGACCTTTTTTGGCTTGGTGCAACTATACTGTTATTGCCCGACCTGTAAAAGAGGCCCTGCCAATCGACAGGGCCATCGATTCAATGCACCACGATTTCTTCTGGCGGGTGCTGGTTTGAACTGCTCACCCGATCGCCAACGATCAAGCCATCGGCAACGGCGCTGATCGAGACGACAGAACCATCGATAACATCACCCGAAAGAATCATCTCGGCCAACTGATCTTGCAGGGCTCGTTGGATCACCCGCTTCAAAGGGCGCGCCCCAAAGACAGGATCGTAACCTTCATCAGCCAGCCAGATCTTTGCGGTTTCATCGAGATTTAGCGAGATCTTGCGCGCCTTTAGCCGCTTTTCAAGCCGACGCAACTGGATGTCGACAATACCCGCCATGTCCTCGCGCGCCAAACGATCGAAGATTATCGTCTCATCCAAACGATTCAGAAATTCTGGCCGGAAATGGGCGCGAACGGCCGCCATCACGTCATTGCGTGCCCTGCTTGGGTCCGCACCATCAGGCAGTTGGCTCAGGCTCTGTGTTCCGAGGTTCGAGGTCAAAACAATTAACGTCTGTTTGAAATCGACTGTTCGGCCTTGACCATCCGTCAACACGCCATCGTCAAGCACTTGCAAAAGCACGTTGAATACGTCTGGATGGGCCTTTTCGACCTCGTCAAACAGCACGACCTGATAAGGCCTGCGCCGCACAGCTTCCGTCAAAACGCCGCCTTGATCATAGCCAACATAGCCCGGAGGTGCCCCAATCAGCCGCGCCACAGCATGTTTTTCCATAAATTCAGACATATCAATCCGCACCATGGCTTGATCATCGTCAAACAGAAATTCGGCGACCGCTTTGGTCAGCTCGGTCTTACCGACGCCTGTTGGACCCAGAAAAAGAAACGAGCCCAGCGGTCGATTCTCGTCATTCAATCCGGCTCGTGCGCGACGGACCGCATTGGCGACCGCTTTTACGGCGTGATGCTGACCAATTACCCGGCGTCGGATCTCGTCCTCCATCCGCAGCAGCTTTTCACGATCGCCTTCCAGCATCTTACTTGTCGGGATTCCGGTCCAACGCTCAACAACGCTCGCGATCTGTTCAGGGCGCACGGCTTCTTCGACCATCATATCACTGTCTTGTGCCTCCGATAACATAATCGCGTTTTCCAATTGCGGAATGACGCCGTAGGACAGCTCTCCGGCCTTTGCCAGATCGCCCACACGCTTGGCCGCATCCAATTCAGCGCGCGCGCGATCGAGCTGCTCTTTGAGCCCGCGCGCGCTTTCCAGCTTGTCTCGCTCCGCCTGCCACTGCGCCGTCATTGCGGCAGATTGATCCTGCAACGTTCCCAGATCGGTCAACAGGCTCGTCAAACGGTCCTTACTTGCGGCATCGTCTTCTTTTTTCAGGGCTTCCGCTTCGATCTGTTTTTGCAAAATCTCACGGTCGAGCGCATCCAGTTCCTCTGGCTTGCTATCAACTTCCATCCGCAGCCGCGACGCCGCCTCATCCATCAAATCAATCGCTTTGTCCGGCAAAAACCTGTCCGTAATATAGCGATGCGAGAGCGTTGCCGCCGCCACCAGCGCACTGTCAGAAATCCGTACACCGTGGTGGAGTTCGTATTTTTCCTTGAGTCCACGTAGAATAGAAACCGTGTCCTCAACGATGGGCTCTTCGATCATGACCGGCTGGAATCGGCGCGCCAACGCAGCGTCTTTTTCGACATATTTGCGGTATTCATCAAGTGTTGTCGCACCCACGCAGTGCAGCTCACCGCGCGCCAAAGCAGGCTTGATCAGGTTGGCCGCGTCCATAGCGCCATCGGATTTGCCCGCACCGACAAGTGTGTGCATCTCATCGATAAACAAAATGATTTCGCCGGCCGCATCGGTAATTTCATTCAAAACCGCCTTAAGACGCTCCTCGAACTCGCCGCGATATTTCGCACCAGCAATCAGCGCCCCCATATCAAGCGCCATGAGCGTCTTGTTGCGCAGGCTCTCCGGCACGTCACCATCAATAATCCGCAACGCAAGACCCTCCGCAATCGCGGTCTTTCCCACACCGGGCTCGCCAATCAACACAGGGTTGTTCTTGGTGCGGCGGCTAAGCACTTGCATCGCGCGCCGAATTTCTTCGTCACGGCCAATAATCGGATCGATCTTGCCCGCGCTTGCCGCCTCAGTTAGGTCGTGCGCGTATTTCTTCAGCGCCTCGTAGTTGTCTTCAACATTTGCTGAATCTGCTGTGCGACCTTTGCGGATCTCGTTGATGGCGTGGTTCAGAGCTTGTGCATTCACCACGCCAGCCTCGAACGCATCACGTGCCTTTGACTTGACCATGGCCAACGCCATCAAGACCCGCTCCACCGGTACAAAACTGTCACCGGCTTTCTCGGCCAGCTTTACAGCTTCGTCCATTACACGTCCAATCGCGGGGTCCATATAGATTTGGCCGCTATCACCAGACACCTTCGGCAATTTCGCTACAGCAAGGTCGACATTCTCTATGATCCGTTCCGGTGATCCACCCGCCCGCTTGATCAAATTGGCCGCCAATCCCTCTGGATCGTCCAGCAGTGCTTTGAGGACATGTTCGGGGACAAGTCTCTGATGGCCTTCGCGCGTCGCAATGGTTTGTGCCGCCTGGAGGAACCCACGCGACCGCTCCGTGAACTTCTCGATGTTCATCGGTCTCTCCTTTTTGTTAGCACCCGTTGGCAAAAGCGCCCGGCTACGCGGCGCGCCTCAATTCGGGCCTCGTTCAATAGATGGGTGGCCACACCGCCGCGTGCAAGACCCGTGGCAAGTCTAGGCGCACGTCCCGGCCTGTGTGCTCTTGGGCACGTCTGTGCACGGTTTGGTCAGCTTGACGCGAGACAACGTGCGCGCAAAAAAGCGCTTCATCACCCAAGGAGCCTGAATATGTCAGATGACCGCTTGATCGTCGCCCTCGACCTGCCCAATGCCCTGGCTGGCTTACAGCTTGTCGAAACCCTCGGCGATGCTGTCAGTTTCTATAAAATCGGTCTGGGGATGCTCACGGGCGGGGGACTGGCGTTGGCAAATGAGCTGAAGAACGAGCACGGCAAGCGCATCTTTTTAGATATGAAGTTGTTCGATATCGGCGCCACTGTCGAAGCTGCGGTCCGCGGTCTCGCCCAGTTTGATATCGATTTTCTGACCGTCCACGGCGATCCGCATGTGGTGCGCGCCGCCAAGGAGGGCGCTGCAAAATCCGATATGAAAATATTGGCGGTCACGGTGCTGACCTCACTTGACCGCGCCGATTTGGACGATTGCCTGATCCGGTCCGGCGACATTCCAGAGCTGGTCAGCCAGCGGGCCGCCAGAGCATTCGAGGCCGGTGCCGATGGCGTGATCGCCTCACCGCAGGAATCCGCGCTGATTCGAGCGCTGCCCGAAAGCGCAGGCCGCCTGATTGTCACGCCCGGCGTACGGCCAAGCGGCAGTGCAAGCGCAGGTCAAAAGCGAACCACAACGCCAGGTGAAGCAATCGGAAACGGCTCAGATCATATCGTTGTTGGGCGTCCGATCTGGCAACACGCTGATCCAAAAGCTGCCGCCCGCGCGATCCACGCAGAAATTGGTGGACCAACGGCGTAGAAGATGTCTCCTGGCGAGGGCCTTTCGTTAGCCCGCCATCGCCAGGCCCAGCACATCTGTGCGCTGCGATGGATACGCGCTCGCTACTTGGCCTGCGACCATCATCGCCGTTGCACCGGCCAAGGTCCAACCCAGGTGCCCATGGCCCGTGTTGTAGAAAACCCGTGCATTGCGACCGCGGCCGACTTTAGGCATCATATTTGGCATCATGGGGCGCAGGCCCGCCCATGGCGTCACATGCTCTGTCGACACCTGGGGAAAATGCCGGTTGACCCAACGCACAAGTGGCGCAATCCGGTCGGCTCTGATGTCACGGTTCTCGCCGTTAAATTCGGCGGTGCCCGCGACCCGAAACCTGGTCTTGCCCAACCGCGAGGTCACAATTTTAGCCGCATCGTCTAGCAAAGACACGGTCGGGGCCGCGTCTTGAGAGCGCTCATCCTCTAAATTCACCGTAATCGAATACCCTTTGACCGGGTAGATGTTCACGCGGTCGCCCAGACCTTTGGCGATCTTGCGGCTGGCAACACCGGCGCAAACCACGACACCATCGAACCGCTCTTCGCGATCAGTCAGAACACGGGCGCATGTGGCATCTGCATGCACATCGACCACGTCTTTGCCCAGCCGGAAGGTTGTGCCCTGCAGCTCCAACCACCTGGCCAACCCAACGGTATAGCGGTGAATATCACCGGTGGCGTCGCTCTTGGTCCAGAAACCACCAAGAATGTCGCCATGCAATTGGGGAACATGTTCGTGCACCTCGTCCGCGGTCAGTTCGCGTCGTTCTAGGCCGCCTTCTCGCATCATAGAAGTGACCTTGCGACCATGTGCAAAATCGTTTTGCTGAGTGTAGAAGTGCAAAATTCCAGCAGGCGAGAAGTCAAAATCGATACCTGCGTGCGCTGCCATATCCAGCAAGACGCCGCGTGCCTCGATTGCCATACGCGTTGTTTCAATCGTATTGCTGCGGTACTTTGGAATACTGCCCAAAAACCGCGCCATCCAAGCCGCTTTGTGCCAGCTCGGCCTTGGATTGACCAGAAGCGGCGCGTCGCGCTGGGCCATCCATTTCAGTCCCTTCAAGACAGTTGACCAGGTTGTCCATACTTCAGCGTTGCTGGCGCTTAATTGGCCACCATTGGCAAAACTGGTCTCCATTGCCGCATAACGGTTGCGGTCAAACACGGTCACATCAAAGCCGCGTTCGCTCAATTGAAATGCAGTTGTGACACCCGTGATGCCAGCCCCAATCACAGCGATATGAGTCATGTCTAAGCCTCGTTCGGACCGCAATGCGCGCCCGTCAAAAGCCCCTTCCGTGCTTGGACCTGAGAGTTTCACATCAGACACAGCTTGCGTCTTTTGCTTGCTCCTACGGTGCGTCGGTCGAACCGACGGCTCTACGGAGTTTTATGTCCCAACCGGTCCGTTTGCCTGAGAGTTTGGCGGGACCATTTGCTCCTTCGGCGGCGGTGTTCCGCGCTCTCCCGGATGAGATGAATATACCGGTCGTGCCGGTTTTCACACTGACAATCAAATCAATTGATCTGACAAATGACATAACAGTTCGTGATCAATCCCAAAAATTGCGGATGAAGATACCACCAAACACCATTGCCCCCAGCAAACCGGTCACAAGACCGGCGGTAAACAGCCACTCAACCTCATAGCGCACACCGGCAACCACCAAGAACACGCCTGCAAACATCAATACAAACGGAGCCAAGAGGGTAAACAATATTTCTAAACAAAAATGCGCAAGCCCTCTGAGAATGTTGAACATAACCTACCCGTTTATGTCGTGATCAAATGTCTTCACTTGACCGGTCTTTAGCCGAAAGATGCTGCGCAGAGCCAACCACGATCCAAGCGAAACAATGGCGAAGATCACTGCCAAGATTGGCAAGCCTAATGGCGCGCCGGTCAGCAGAAGAATTCCGACCAGACCTGCACCAATCGCAAAGCCTAGCAAAATAAAGCTGGGCAATATCACCTCGAGGATGCCCAGAACCAAGGCCGCGGCAAACCATACCCAACTTTGCATCCACCACATCAGCCGCGTCCTTTCAGCATATTGAACGCCTTGCTGAATGCCTCGACCGCATCAGCGGGCAACAGAATCGTGCTGCCACCAGGACTTTCGCCGATTTTGGTGAGACCTTCGACCTGTTTCAGCGCAATTTGATACTGCGCAGCCTCCAACCCGTTATCAGCGATCGCTCCGGCCACGACCGCCGTCGCATAGGCTTCGGCATCCGCTGCAACCCGCCGCGCCTCGGCCGTTTGCTTGGCTGCATATAATTCCGCATCAGCAGCCAGTTCCACCGCCCGGCGCTGACCTTCCGCTTCGGTCACAGCCGCGCGGCGCGCGCGTTCTGCGTTCAGCTGTTGTAGCATTGCATCCCGGGTCGCCTGATCGAGGTTTACATCGAGAATTTCGGCGCGCGTGACCTCGATCCCCCAATCATCCACCGCATCTTCCACCAGCACTTTAATCTGACGAATCAACTCGTTCCGGTTTGATTGCACTTGGTCCAGTTCCATCTTGCCGATCTCAGCCCGAACGATCCCGGCCACTGTCGTGGCAATCGCCGCATCAACGTCACGGATCCGGTAGACAGTCTTTTCAGGCTCTAAAATGCGATAAAAGACCGACGTATCAACCTGCACCAACACGTTATCGCTGGTGATCGCATCCTGCTGAGCCGTCGGCAATTGGCGTTCTAAAATACTGACTTGGTGGGCAATCCGATCGAGAAAAGGCACGATGAAATTTATCCCGGGCGCCAATACGGCCTGAAGCCTGCCAAACCGCTCGACCACGTGTTGTTCGGATTGTGGTACGATCCGAACACCCAAATAAACGCAAAGCAGGATAAAACCCGCCAGCAGCAGAAAAACCAGGTTCCCACTTAGAAAATCCGCAAGCTGTGGCGGCATGATGTGCTCCCTCATCTGGACTATCTTGCGGCAGTATGGCCTTTGGTATGATATTTTTCCAGCAGATAGATCTCGAAAGCGTCCGATGCCTGCGATATGCCGTTCCTGTCTGATCCCATTTGACGCACCGCCGACGCGTTGTCCATCTTGCGGCAGCCCGCGGATCTTGGCCCACCCCGAGCTGTTTGATCTAAGCATCGCTCATATGGATTGCGACGCGTTTTATGCGAGTGTCGAAAAGCGCGACAATCCAGGTTTGGCCGACAAACCGGTGATCATTGGTGGTGGGCGGCGTGGCGTTGTTTCAACCGCATGCTACGTGGCGCGCATACGCGGGGTCCGATCGGCAATGCCGATGTTTCAGGCGTTGAAGTTGTGCCCGGATGCGGTTGTGATCAAACCCCGAAGTGAGGCCTATGTCGCAGCCAGCAAAGCCATCCGCGCGATGATGGAGGAGCTCACCCCCAGCATAGAGCCGCTCAGCCTCGACGAAGCGTTTCTTGATTTGACCGGCACCACGAAGCTGCACGGCGCGCCTCCGGCAGTGATGCTTGCCAAGCTGGTCAAGCGGATAGAAGACACTCTTGGCCTGACAGGTTCGATCGGGCTGAGCCACAATAAGTTCCTCGCCAAAATCGCCTCCGATCTCGATAAGCCCAAAGGATTTGCGGTGATCGGCATGGCTGAAACCGAAGACTTTCTGAACGACAAGCCCATACGACTGATATGGGGCGTCGGTGCCATCGGCCAAGCGTCGCTGAACCGCGCAGGCATCCACACATTTGCGGACCTCAAACGATGGGATCGCAGCGATTTGCACGCCCGGTTTGGCGCTCTGGGTGAGCGCCTGTGGCATTTGGCACGTGGGCGTGATCACCGCAAAGTTTCCGCGCACGAACCCATCAAGAGCATCAGCAATGAGACCACTTTTCATGAGGATACGACCAGCGTAGAGATCCTCGACGGACATGTTTGGCGGCTGTCCGAAAAAGTCGCTGACCGCGCAAAGGCAAAGGGCATCGCCGGATCTGTTGTGACCCTAAAGCTCAAGCAAAGTGACTTTAAACTTCTGACTCGCCGCCACCAATTGCGCAGTCCAACTCAAATGGCTGATGTGATCTACCGCGCGGCCGCAAACCTGTTAAGGGCTTGTCCCACAACCGGGTCTTTTCGCCTGATCGGAGTCGGGCTTTCGCATCTGGTATCGCAGGATGCAGCCGATCAAACCCATGACCTGCTCGACCCAGATGCCCCAAAGCGCGCTGCTGCCGAACGCGCCACCGACGTGATCAGAGCCCGGTTTGGCAAAGATGCCATCGTCAAGGGCCGAAGCCTGCGTTAACTGGTCCCAAATTGCAAAACCATCTTGAACAGACATCGATTTCGCCGAAAAGACACCGTTACTCCGCTGCCAAAGACACCAAGGGTCGACCGATCTTCACCACTTGTGCCATTACATCGGACATCACCTGCTTGAAGTTCGCAAACTCAGGACCAGGCGCGACCAGTTCCTCGTCCAGATACAAGGCGCGATCAATCTCGATCTGGATCACATGACGGCCTTGCGCCGGCTTGCCGTAACGTTGCGCGATAAATGCTCCCGCAAACGGTGCATTGCGCGCCACCACCAGCCCCGCAGCACGAAAGGCCGCCTCGATCACCTCTATGATTGTCCCCTCCGCAGCCGCACCGAAGCGATCGCCCAAGACAATGTCTGGGCGCGGTCCTGTGAGCGGGCGGTGCGCCTCAATCGCTTCGTGGGGCATCGAATGACAATCCAAGAGAATCGCTTGTCCAAATCGGTCCTGTGTCGCGGTCAAAATCGCTTCCAGCCGCGCATGATAAGGATGCCAAACCCGATCGAGCCGTGCATACCCATCGGCCAATTTGATCTTGCCGTTGTAAATCGCGCGCCCGTTTGCCACCACGCGCGGGATCACGCCAAGTCCCGAAGCTATGCGCGGGTTTGCCGCCGTCCCACGCCGTATGCCTGACAAAACGGCTGGATCGAGCTCCGTTGCTGCACGATTCAAATCCACATAGGCCCTTGGATAGACCGCCAGAAGGCTTTGAGCACCCAAATCTGGTGCGGCATCGATCAATTTGTCGACATACGCGTCTTCAGAGGATCGAAGCGTCCGCTCATCCAGCGCAGACATATTGCGAAAAAATTCTGGATAATATCGTCCCGAATGGGGCGATGCGAACACAACAGATGTTGTGATGGCCTTAGGGTGGCGCTCGATGTAAGCCGGTGGCGTCATGGAAGGGAGTATAGACCGAAAATTCAATGCACCAAAAGTCTTGAACCCCCCAGACTTCCCTTTTATAGAGCACCGATCTGCGGCAACGGGGGAAACCTTGGACGGCGCGTAGGGTGATTAGCTCAGCGGTAGAGCACTTCGTTGACATCGAAGGGGTCACTGGTTC
>JBELMC010000084.1:0-11682 GCA_042096155.1 Dinoroseobacter sp. | reverse complement strand
TGCGGCAGTGGCGGCGGCCGTATGAGACATGCCAACACTTGCCCCCAGGGGTTCTCCCTCGACATCCATGATCTGAACCACTGGAATATCAAGCTGCGCGATCATGCCGGAGATCGTTTCATCATGATGCAGTCCGGTCAGGATGATGCCCATTGGCGACCAAGACAGCAATTCCCGCACAACGCGTCGCTCGCGTCCAGGTTCATATTCACTCAGGCCCAAAACAGCGTTGAGCCCATGTTGGTTCAGCACCGATTCGATACCGTCAAGCACAGCGGGGAATACGTCATTGCTCATCGACGGAAGCACCACGGCCACGAGTTTGCTGCTTTGACTTTTGAGCGCCCCGGCCATTTTGTTTGGCGTGTAGCTGAGCGTATCGGCGGCCTCCGTCACCTTTGCACGCAGCGAATCTGAGATGTTTGGCGCATTGCGCATCACCCGTGATACCGAGATTTCGGACACACCGGCAAGCATCGCGACATCCTTCAAAGTGGTGCGAAATCGCTTGTCTTTTTTGTTGTCTGACCTGTCTTTCATAGAAAATCCGTAGCCGACAAAATCCTATTTGACAACGCTAACAATTTTGATTGACAACGTTACCAATGAAATGACAACGTTACCAACATACGTTTCACACGGGAGGAAAATATGAAACTTACCTACACTATCGGGGCTGCTATTTGCGCCTCACTCGTTGCGTCAGAATCCATTGCGCAGGATTTTCCAAAACGTCCAATCAATCTCATCGCACCATTCAACGCTGGGGGTGGCACGGATCTGCTTTTGCGCGGACTGGCGCCGCATTTCGCTGACGCAATCGGTGGAGACGCCTTTGTCTCCAACATGGCAGGTGGATCCGGCACAGTCGCAGCTTCTGCCCTTCAAGGTCAGCGTTCAGACGGCTACCAGATGGCCTATATGTCAGTAACGGTTTCGACAATTCAGCCGCAGATCAAAAACGTTCCTTACGGTCTCGACAGTTGGACGCCGATCTGTTCGATTGCCGCATCCCCGACGATGCTGTTTGTCTCCAACGACAGCCCCTTCCAGTCCATGGATGATGTGGTGGCCGCCGTCAAAGCAGAGCCCGGCAAATACGTCTTTGGCTCATCCGGTCCTGGTGCAATCACACATCTGACCATGGTATCTGCCTTTGCAGGCTTGGGTATCATCGACGATATGAAGCACTTGCCGTTCCAGGGCTCCGGTCCTGCGATCAAAGAATTGACTGCGGGCAACATTCAGTTCTTTGGCGATACAGAGCTGTTGATGAAACGCGGCGATTTCCGCCCTTTGATGGTTTTCAACAGCGAGCGGGTAGAAGGCTTCCCCGATGTGCCAACGGCAACTGAAGTCGGCATTGAGGCCCCTTTGAACGAGCTTTACCTTTGGGGTGGTCTTTTTGCACCTGCCGAGCTTGAGCCTGAGGTTACCGCGACACTGGAAGCGGCTTGCGAAGCAGCCGTTGCGTCTGATGGCTTCCAAGAGTTTGCATCCAACTCGGGCACGGTCATAAACTACCGTGGCGCGGAGGAATTTGATGCCTTCTATCGCGCGCAATATGAAGCCAACTCAGTCTTGATCGAAGCTGCGGGCCTTTAAGGCCTGACTTGTTTGCGGCACCAGGTCTATCCTGATGCCGCAACTTCCTGACCTTCACGAAAGTCCAGCCCATGAACCGGATTGTGAATGAACGGGTGATCGTCCAGCTTGTCTTGTTGCTGGTTGCGACGGCATTATTCGCCTCCACTTTTGGCCAGAACTTCAGCGGCGCAGATTTGGCGCAGTCGCCGATGTTCTTTCCCCGGATCATCCTGATTTTTTGGATCGGGCTGAATATCATTGCCATAATCCAAACCATGCTTTCGAAAGAAGCGGCCCAACCCATTGCAAGTTGGCTGCGGATCATCTGCGTTATTGTTGCTTCTATCTTCTATACCAACACCATTGAGTCGGAAGGATTTTTTATCCCTTCGATGCTCTTTGCAGGTCTATGCTTGATTGCTTTTGGCATCCGCAAGCCTGTTCTAGTTGTGTTGTTTGCCGTCGCTGTGCCTGGCGTGCTTGTGCTTTTGTTCAATCATATGTTGGGCATGCCACTGCCAACGTCCCGCTTCACCTACCTATTTTAGGGGTCTTCTATGCTGTCTGCCCTTCCCGAAGCCCTTGGCATTCTGCTCAGTCTCGAAGGCATTCTCGCACTCGTGATCGGCACCGCCCTAGGCATCGTTCTTGGTGCGATGCCAGGAATTGGATCGACAGTCGCCGTGGCGATGGTCCTGCCGTTCACGTTGACCATGGGGCAGGCCCCCGCGATAATCCTGTTGCTTGCTGTCTATGCCGGGTCGGTTTATGGCGGGTCCATTGCCGCGATCCTGATCAACACGCCCGGCACGCCGCAATCGGCCGCGACCTGTCTGGATGGCTATCCCATGGCCCAACGCGGAGAGGCCGGTTTGGCCCTTGGCTGGGCCACGGTGGCCTCTGTCATCGGCGGCTTGGTCTCAGCTGTTGTTCTCATTTTTGCCGCGCCACAACTTGCCGCCTTTGCGCTTGAGTTTGGCCCGATAGAGACCTTCGCCCTGATCCTTCTTGGCATGACCTGCATCGTTTCGGTCTCGACCGGATCCGTCGTCAAAGGCTTGATGGCAGGTATGATTGGAATCTTCTTGTCCACCGTCAGCGGAGATCCGATCCTTGGCGAGATGCGGTTTACCTTTGGCAACTGGCAGCTTTTCGCAGGCTTCAATCTTTTGGCCGTTGTCATTGGGGTCTTTGCTCTGTCAGAGGTCTTCATCCGCGCGAGCGCCCCGATCAGTAAAATCTCTGACCTTGTGTCGTTCAACGGGATTGTTTTGCCCAGCTGGTCGATGTGGAAAGGCCGATTGCGCAACCTTTCCAAGTCCGTATTGATCGGCAATGTCATCGGCGTGCTGCCCGGCACCGGAGCGGCCACAGCCGCTTTTATTTCCTACGCAGAGAGTCGCCGATCGTCGCCGAACAAAGACAAGTTCGCCACAGGCGAGCCCGACGGCATCGTTGCGTCCGAGGCCGCTAATAACGCGGTGACAGGCGGTGCATTGGTCCCAACTATGGCGCTCGGCATCCCCGGCGACGCAATCACGGCTGTGATGCTGGCCACCTTGACGCTCCACGGGATCACACCCGGGCCGAAATTGGTGGATGACAATCCGACGCTGATCGCGGCCCTCTTTGCCGGATTCTTCATCATCAACTTGTTGCTGCTGCCTTTGGGTATGCTGCTATCGCGCATCGCGGCCCCGATTTTGCGCATTCGGGAAGCTTTCATGATGACCGCCATCGTCATTCTTTGCGCAGTGGGTATCTACTTCGTACGTGGCAACCCGTTTGATCTTTTGGTCATGGGTGGCGCAGGTTTTGTCGGGTTTCTTCTCAGGCGTCAGGGGTTTCCAATGGCGCCACTCGTGATCGGCATGGTCCTGGGCCCGGCTCTCGAACTCACCCTCCGCCAAGGCCTGATCTTAACCGATGGCAACTTCTTGTCGTTCTTCACCGGTAGCGTCATCGCCTTTGTGCTGGCCCTTGCTGCTGTTTTGGCTTTGTGCCTACCTTTGATCCGCACGTTAACCAAAAAGAGCCGAAGATGACCGACCTTTCCACATGGATGATCCTGATTCCGATCCTTTTGACGGTCGGCGCTGTAGCAGGCACGGTTGCTGGTCTTCTCGGCGTAGGCGGAGGCATTGTTATCGTACCGGTGCTTTTTTGGCTCGTTGAAATTGGTCTGTTAGACGTCGGGGAAGATGTCGCCATTCACTTTGCTGTCTCGACGTCCTTGCTTACGATTATTCCAACCTCGATCTCCTCTGCGCGGGCGCATCACCGCAAGGGATCGATTGATATGGAGATGTTTCGGGCCTGGGCCCCCTTCATCATTTGTGGCGCTTTGATCGGCGGAATACTGGCTGCCAACGTCAATGCGACGGCGCTCTCTGGTGTCTTTGGGATCATCGCAATCATCGTCGTGTTGAACATGCTGAACCCCAAACCCATCGTCTTTGCAAACGCGCCCCCCACATCTTTCGCCTCACGTTCTGCCATAGCTGGCCTGATCGGCGCATTTTCCGCAATGATGGGCATTGGGGGCGGCACATTATCTGTGCCGATCATGACGTTGCTGTCGTTCCCGGTGCACCGCGCCGTGGGCACAGCGGCGTTGTTTGGACTGCTGATCGCCGTGCCGGGCATTCTGGGCTATGCTTTTGCGGGGCAAAACATCCCCGGATTGCTGGCCTATTCCGTCGGTTATATCAATCTGCCTGCGGCCATGATCATCTCGCTCGCCACGTTTTTCTTTGCACCTTTTGGCGTCAAGATCGCCCATAGGTTGGATGCTCGTCGCCTGCGCTTTGCTTTTGCTCTGTTCCTTGCGGTCAGCGGTGTAAAGATGTTGTCAGGAGCGTTCTATTGAAGGCTCTAGAGATCATGGAAGGCCCCTTGCGGACAGATCGACTTACGGTCCAACACTTACGCCTGTCGCGGCCAGAATCCCCGAAAGTTTTGTTCCTCGGGGGCTCGAGTTTCGATCTGCGTCTCAAGCGTGGTTTTCTTGACACATCTATGGGCCAGACCTGCGATTTGGCGACCTATGAGCCGCGCGGCATTGGTCGCACCGACCAGCCCGCAGGAACGTGGTCAATGGCAGACTACGCCCAGGATGCGCTGGCTGTACTGGACGCGCTTGACTGGGACAAAGCCGCTGTGATCGGTGAAAGCTTTGGCGGAATGACCGCCTTGCATCTGACTTTGTTGGCCCCCAACCGGATCACCGCCTTGGTCACGGCCTCTGCAACTGCAGGCGGCCCAAATCACGCCTCATACGACATCTCAGAGTATCTGGCATTGTCGACCAAAGACGCCGCAACCTCTGCTTTGTGTCTTCAAGACACACGCAACAAGGCGTTGCAGCATAGCGACCCGGAGGCATTCGCCAAACGTCTTGCCATGCGCGTCTCGTTTGAGACGGCCTTTCGGAACCCGTCTGTGCAAAGTGGCGGCTACGCGCGTCTTTTGGCGGCGCGCAGAACCCACGATTGCACTGCGCGGCTTGCCCAGATCAGGCAACCCACGACGGTCATCGCAGGCAGGTTTGATGCGCAGGCACGACCAGAGGCGCAACAGGCGCTGGTTGCAGAGCTGCCAAACGCGACTTTCCACAGCTTTAACAATGGCCATGGTGTGCTTTTGAATGAGCCTGCCGCGATGTCTGTTGCAATCAACGCAGTCACCCAAATCAAGGAGCCTCTTCTGCCATGACCAAAACCGCAGTTTTCGGCTTGGGGGCGATGGGCTTTGGCATTGCTCGGACAATCCTGCGCGCAGGCCACACCACCCATGGGTTTGACGTGGTGCAGGCACAGATGGATCGATTTCAGGCCGAGGGCGGAGCCAAAGGGGCCATTGCAGATGTGGCAGGCACGCTTGATGCCGTCACTGTGGTTGTCCTGAACGCGGCACAGACCGAGGCCGTCCTTTTTGGCGATGCCGGTATCGTCCAGCTTTTGAAACCGGGCGCGGTGGTCCTTGCGTGCGCCACGGTGCCACCAGAATTCGCGCGCAGGATGCAGGAACGCTGCGCCGAACATGGTGTCCACTATCTTGACGCGCCGATTTCAGGCGGGGCGGCGAAAGCCGCCAAGGGTCAATTGTCAGTCATGGCGTCCGGCACAGACGTTGCCTTTGCTGCTGCAAAGCCTGTTCTGGATGCCATTGCCGCGACGGTCTTTACGCTTGGTGACAGCGCCGGGGCGGGATCTGCTATGAAAGCGGTGAATCAATTGCTGGCGGGCGTTCATATTGCGACCATGGCCGAAGCCTTGACCTTTGGCATGACCCAGGGCGTCACGCCCGAAAAGTTTGTCGAGGTCATCAGCAAATGCGCGGGCACCAGTTGGATGCTGGAAAACCGTGCTCCGCATATTGTAGAAGGCGACTACACCCCCCTCAGCTCGGTCAATATCTGGCTCAAGGATCTGGGCATCGTGCTGGATATCGCAAAATCCGCGCAGTTCAGCGCGCCCATCACCGCCACTGCCTTACAACAATTCACCGCGGCGGCAGGCATGGGTCACGGCTGGGAAGACGATGCGGCTGTGGCAAAGGTCTATGCGCGCAATGTCGGGCTGTCCTTGCCGGGTGAGGACGCCTGACATGACCACGATCCTAGGGTGTATTGCAGACGACTTTACCGGGGCTACGGACCTTGCAGGCCTTCTGGCGCGCAGCGGCGCACGCGTGTCTTTGCGCATTGGCATACCTGATACGCCGCCGACAGGAACCGCTCCGTTTGAGGTGATCGCGCTCAAGTCCCGCACCGCGCCAAAGGATGCGGCCGTTGCCGATGCTCTTGCTGCCTACGACTGGCTGACGCAGGCAGGCGCACAAAGGTTTTTTTGGAAATACTGTTCGACCTTCGACAGCACCGCCGAGGGGAATATTGGCCCTGTGGCAGAGGCTTTGATGGCGCGAATTGGCATCGATCAGACGATTTATTGCCCGGCCTTTCCCGAAAACGGACGCTCGATCTTTATGGGCAACCTCTTTGTGGGCGAACAGCCTTTGGCAGAAAGTCCGATGAAGGATCATCCGCTGACGCCGATGCATGACAGCAATCTGATGCGCCTGCTGGCCGCGCAAACCACGCGTGATGTGGGTTTGGTGAACCGGCTGACGGTTGCACAAGGCCCAGACGCGTTGCGCAATGCGCTGGACGCGTTGCGCACAAAGGGCACAGCCCATGTCGTCGTTGATGCCGTGGAAAACGCAGACCTTGACATCATCGCAAAAGGCACGCGCCACCTGCCGCTTTTGACCGGAGGGTCCGCCGTCGCGATGCCGCTGCCTGTGCTGCTTGCAGCTGAAGGTCTGCTTGACCTTGATGCCGACGCGGCACATCACACAGCACCTGCAAAAGCCGCCGTGATCCTGTCCGGCAGTTGTTCCGCCACGACAAACGCACAAGTCGCGGCCTATATCGCCACCGGCGCACCGGCTTGCCGTATTGATCCGCTGGAGCTTGCAAAGGCCGGGTCCGCGCCCGTTCTCGACTGGCTGAAACAGCAAGACCTAAATCAAGCGCCGCTGATTTATGCCACCGCCAAACCCGACAGCGTGAAAGCCGCACAGGACAGTCTTGGCACCACACGGGCAAGTACAATGATTGAAGACCTACTTGCGCGATGTGCTGTTGTTGCCCATGACGCCGGCGCACGGCGATTCGTCGTCGCTGGGGGCGAAACAAGCGGCGCGGTGATCAAAGCGCTGCAGACAGACCGGCTTGATATCGGGCCAGAGATCGCACCCGGCGTGCCTTGGACATTTTGCGCCAGTCACGGCCACACCTTGGCGATCACGCTGAAATCCGGCAACTTTGGCAGTGAGACCTTTTTTGCCCATGCGCTCGACACACTGGATGCCTTATGACCCAAGAGACCGCCCTTCGTGAACTGATATGCTTGCTGGCCAAATCAATGTTTGATCGCGGGCTCACCGGCGGGAGCTCTGGCAATATATCGGCTCGAACGCATGATGGCGGCCTGCTAATCAGCCCTACAGGAACCAGTTTTGGTCGGCTCGACCCCGGACGCCTCAGCCGTTTTGACGCGACAGGTACATGGGTCGACGGCGATTCACCGACCAAGGAGATGCCACTTCACACGGCATTTTACGACACACGCAACACCACAGGAGCGGTGGTTCACCTTCATTCTTGTCACTCTGTTGCACTGTCAATGTTGCCGGATGTGGATGTCGACAATTTCCTGCCGCCGCTGACACCATATGCGATCATGAAACTCGGTCGGGTAAAGCTTTTGCCATTCTTTTCCCCAGGTGATCCTGCCATGGGTGACGCCGTGCGTGATCTCGCGGGCAAACATTCAGCAGTGATGCTGGCAAACCATGGTCCTGTTGTTGCAGGCAAGGATGTCGAAGACGCTTGCAATGCAATCGAAGAATTTGAAGACACCGCCCGACTGGCCATGATGACGCGCGGACTGCAGCCGAAGATGCTGTCTTGCGGTCAGATTGCCAATCTTGTGAGCAAATTCGATGTGGAGTGGGACCCATGACGACGTTTTCAGCCAATCTTGGCTTTCTTTGGGCGGACTTGTCGCTGCCGGACGCGATCCGCGCGGCCCATGCGGCGGGATTTGCAGCGGTTGAATGTCATTGGCCCTACGAAACGCCCGCCATGGACGTTAAATCCGCACTCGATGAGACGGAGTTGCCAATGCTCGGTCTCAACACCCGGCGTGGCGATGTTGCAGGGGGCGAAAACGGACTGTCGGCCTTGCCGGGTCGTAAAAAAGAGGCCCGCGCGGCGATTGATGAAGCGATCGCCTATGCCCACGCGATAGACGCCGGCGCAATTCATGTCATGGCGGGCTTTGCCCAAGGCCTCGAGGCCGAAGCGACATTTATCGAAAACCTATCCTATGCGTGCACACAAGCGCCCGATCTCACCCTATTGATCGAACCACTGAACCCTCATGATGCACCGGGCTATTTTTTATCCACGACAGAAAAAGCTCAAGCCATCATTGAAGCGGTGGAACGCCCCAACCTCAAACTGATGTTCGACTGCTACCATGTCGCGCGGACCCAGGGCGATCTTGTCACCCGTCTTAAGGCGTTGCGATCGTATTTGGGTCACATTCAGTTTGCCTCTGTTCCAGACCGCGGCGCCCCTGACCAAAACGAGATCGACTATGATTGGGTGTTCCGCGAGATCGACAAATTGGGTTGGAAAACCCCCCTGGGCGCAGAGTACAAGCCAATTGGCAAAACGAATGACAGTTTGGACTGGTTGAAGCGTTGGTTACCTGACTCGATGCCCACTTAAAATTGGGAGATGTTATATTTCACGTACCCACTAAGCGGCTAAAGAGTTCGGCTCCAGGGTATGCGAGATCCCGAGTTTCAAGATTCCACACCAAAAATTTCATTTATTGGGGACTGTGTGCCCATGCGTTTCATGCAGGTGGCCACGTGCAGCCGACCGGCGGTGAAGCCTTCCTGGCGCAAGAGGCCCTTCATCATTCGACTTCCCGCAAACGGATACGCCATGTGACGCTCAACAATCCGGCGCATCAGCTTGAGATCATGTTCACTGGTGGAACACGGATCATAATACAGACTGCCCTGGCTGATCCTAGGCAGATCGGCCTGACGGGCAAGGCTTACCTTGTGGTCGCGATCCGTCATTTCTTTGCGCGCGGCAACAGACTGGCCTTGTCGAGCGCCCCTTCGAAAAAATCGTTTTCCAGCGTCAGCGGGCCAATCTGCGCGTGCAACGATTTCGCGTCGACCTCGGGGGCTTTCGACGCATTGAGCTTGTCGTCAATGACATCCGTCACGCCGTCGAGGAGCTGATCCTTCCACTGCTTGATCTGGTTCGGATGCACATCGAACTGCGTCGCCAGCTCGCTCATCGTCTTGTCGCCCTTCAAAACGGCCAACGCGACTTTTGCCTTGAATGCAGGGCTGTGGTTCCGTCTCGGGCGTCATGCCATGTTCGCTCTTTAGTCCCGGCACGCTGCCAGATCAGGCGCGCAAAGGCCGCCTCACTCACCCGTTCAGATTTGCCGGGCCAGCTCTACCAACTTCCAGCACTCTCACGTCTCACCCCAGAATTTGGTTCAGTTGGGTTGGCCCGTTTCAGTCCAAAACGAAAAATTCTTTTGGCGTCATCGTCCCGCTGTTGCCTTGCCACAGTTGGTCGAGACTTTTTTCGAGATGCTCTTTCATATTTGCTTTTGGTGAACCATGAACCGGATCACCTATACACATAAGGTCGGACATTCGCGCGCGCCCGCTTTCCAGAAGATGCAAAGCCAACAGCCAAAAGACGGTGACAACTGACAGCGGCAAGGGCGACCACCCTGTCGGCGAGGCGCAGGTGATCCGTAAAGCCCGCGCGATGATCATCGCCTGACAGCCTGCGGGTCGCACACCTGTTGGGCGTACGAGCGGCCCGCCCGGCGGCACGGATCATGCCCCTTGAGCGAGCCCAAGTGCCTGCGTCCAAACCGCATCCGGAACTTCGACCGCAGCCGCAGATCCGCGTGCAGTGCCAGGCATCCGGCATCCCGCCTGCCCAGCCACCGCGTCAGACACACGGCTGACACGCGCATCAAACACATCGGACACACCAGGATCCATCACCAGATAGTACTGGCCCAATCCATGAGGCGGCCCCTCTGGCAGCTTTAAGCCCGCCACATCGAGCGAGTTCACACCCCCTGCCATTCCTGCCGCCAAAACTTCGGCCATCAGTCCGAAACCAAATCCTTTTGCTCCGCCAAGCGATGTCAAAGACCCCGCCAAGGCGGCCTCGGGGTCAGTTGTGGGTGCGCCCGTTGCATCTAAGGCCCAGCCTTCGGGGATCGGCAGACCTGCCGCTTTGGCCCGGGTGATCGCGCCCAGCGCAACGTTCGAGGTCGCTGCATCGAAATGCATCGCCAATCCCCCCGCCCCATCCGGCACCGAAAATGCGATCGGATTGGTTCCGATCAGCCGCTGCGCGCCGCCCGGCGGGGCCACAACCGGCGATGCGTTGGTAAATCCAATCGCCAGATAGCCTGCCCGCGCGAAGCGTTCGGTAAAATATCCAAGCGAGGTGCAGGTGTGCGAATTGCACACACCAAAACTGATCACACCCTGCTCAGCCGCAGCATTGGTCGCCGCGTCGAAGCCACGCGAAAACGCAGGCTGGGCAAAACCACTTGCCGCATCGACCTGAACAACCGCTGGTTTGACCCTTGCAACCACGGGCTCAGCCACGCCTGAGACCCGCCCCGAGGCCAATGCCAGACAATAACTTTCCAAATAGTACAACCCGCAGATCACATTGCCGATTTGCTCCGCTCTTGCTGTGGCTTTGGCCACATCCAAGGCCACCCACGGGGCCGCGCCATATGCCTCAAGTGCTTTGGCCGAAACCGCTTCAATCTGTGCAACTTCAATCAATGCCACAATGTCGCCCTTTCTAAATTATCTGGCTGTCCGAAGCTCAGATGTTCGGACAAATCAGTGCACCAGCACCCCGTCTTCCATCCGCAAAACCCGGTCCATACGAGCGGCCAGCGCATGATTGTGTGTCGCAATCAACGCTGACAAGCCTGTGACGCGCACCAAATCCAGCAGCGCTGCAAACACCACTTCTGATGTCGCAGGATCCAGATTGCCAGTTGGTTCATCCGCCAAGAGCAGCTTGGGGGAATTGGCCAAAGCACGGCAAATCGCCACGCGTTGCTGCTCGCCGCCCGACAGGGCCGCAGGCCTGTGGCCCGCCCGATGTGCGATCCCGACGGTCTTTAACAACGCAGTCGCCCGCGCGTCCGCATCTGCACGCGCCACCCCATTGGCCAATTGCGGCACCACCAAATTCTCGGCAGCCGTAAATTCAGGCAACAAATGGTGAAATTGATAGACAAAACCGATATCGCGTCGCCGTGCAGCCGTGCGCGCCTTGTCTGACAGCCCGCCCATGTCCCGCCCTGCCAGACGCACATCGCCGCTGTCCGGCGTGTCCAGCAAACCGGCAATATGCAACAGGGTTGACTTGCCCGCACCAGAGGGCGCGACCAATGCCACCGCCTCGCCCGGATGCACAACCAGATCAGCGCCCCGGCGCAT
>JBELMC010000083.1:0-11938 GCA_042096155.1 Dinoroseobacter sp. | reverse complement strand
TGACCCGCGACATCTGGAAACATCTCATCCTTGTGATTGGTGCGATCATCGTTATGGCCCCGTTCTACATGATGCTCAGCTATTCCTTCAAAAGCCCCGGAGAGATTGATCGAGGCGTGGGCGGGTTCTTTGGCGCTCAGGAGATGATGGTGGATCCGCGCTGCGTGAAGCTGCGGGATCCGAACCGCGATGAAATTGCGGCCGCGGTCCCTCAATACCCCGGCAAGTCGGACAGCGAGATCCGCGACGCCATCATGGCGCAGGCAGAGATCGACTGTTCCATGCGTCCCATTGTTTTCAACTACACAAAGGCCTTCATCGAAGCGCCTTTGTTACGCTATCTGCTGAATGGCGTGATTGTGACCGTGTCGATCTTTGTCATCCAGGTGATTGTTGCACTGCCCGCAGCCTATGCGCTTGCCAAGCTGAAATTCTGGGGGCGCGAGGCGGTGTTTGGGTTGGTGCTCTTTTGCCTGCTGATCCCCGTGCATGCGATTGCGCTTCCGCTTTACATCATGCTGGCCAAGGTTGGTCTGACCAACACCTACGCCGCCCTTGTGGTGCCCTGGACAATTTCCGTTTTTGGAATTTTCTTGATGCGGCAGTTCTTTATGACCGTGCCCGATGAGCTGATCGATGCGGCACGCATGGATGGGATGACGGAGTTCGCCATCGTCTGGCGGGTTATGTTGCCGACGGCGGTTCCCGCTCTGTTGGCCTTTGCGATCTTCAGCATTGTGGCCCATTGGAATGACTATTTCTGGCCCCGTATCGTTGTCACCGGATCCCGCGATCTGTTCACGCCCCCTTTGGGTCTGCGGGAATTCAAGGGTGATGCCGACGGGTCCTTTTTCGGACCGATGATGGCCACTGCCACCATCATAGTCACACCGCTCATCGTCGCATTTCTGATCGCGCAACGTCGCTTCATCGAAGGGATCACGCTTTCTGGAATGAAATAGGGTGGGATCTCTCCCACCCTACCTATCGCCCACAAGGGCGCATCACCGGGGTCTGCTAATCGCCAAACCGTCAGCCCCAATAACTGGAGTAACTGTAATGAAATATACGCTAACTGCAATGGCCGTGGCGCTGTCCGCCACCGCCGCTTACGCCGAAGATAAAGTAACGATTGAGTTTGCCTATCCCTACAGCCATCTCTTTGACGTGACCTATGAGGCGATGATGCCCGCGTTCAAAGAGGCGCATCCCAACATCGAAGTGAAGTTCCGCGCGACCTACGAGTCCTACGAGGACGCAACCAACACTGTCCTGCGCGAAGCTGTGTCCGGCAACCTGCCGGACGTGAGCATGCAGGGACTTAATCGTCAGGCACCACTCGTTGACAAAGGCATCGCACAGTCGCTCGAGCCGTTCATCGCCTCTGAGGCCGATTTCGAAAAGGATGGTTATCACGAGGCGATGCTGGCACTTTCGACTTTCAACGACGAAGTGCACGGTCTTCCTTTCTCGATCTCGCTGCCTGTTGGCTACTACAACATGGACATCCTGAACGAAGGCGGCATCTCCGAGCTGCCTACAACTTGGGATGAAGTGATCGCGGCTTGCAAAACCATGAAGGCCAACGGCATCGACAACCCGATCTTCTGGGGTTGGAACATCACCGGCAACTGGTTCATGCAAGCGCTGCTATGGAGCCAGGACAGCGCCATCGTGGACAATGGTAAAGTCACCATGGATAGCCCCGAAGCACTGGTCGCACTGGAGCAGATGCAAGAGATCTTTACCGAATGCGAGATGCAGAACCTCGAATGGAAAGCGGCGCTTGCGTCCTTTTCCGCCGGTGAGATCGGCATGATGTTCTGGTCCACCTCGGCACTGGGTGCCGTTGAGCGCAGCCAAGGTGATTTCGAGCTGGTCACTGGCCCCTTTCCGGGTCTGGACGGCGCGCCTATGGGCCTACCGGCAGGCGGCAACGCTGCGATGCTGACTTCGACATCTGACGATCCCAAAGTGCGCGAAGCAGCCTGGACCTGGCTCAAGTACATCACCTCGGGCGATGGCGCTGCCGAAGTGGCCAAAACCACGGGCTACATGCCGCCCAACAAAGCCGCGAATGAAATCATCCTCGCGGATTTCTACCAGCAGAACCCAAACAAGCAAACCGCTGTGGATCAGCTGCCGCTGCTGCGGGACTGGCTGGCCTATCCGGGCGACAACGGTCTGGCGATCACGCAAGTGATCTATGACGGGCTCGAGCGGATCGTAACAGGTGACGCCACCGACATGAAAGAGCTGCAAGAAGAGTTGGTCGAAGAAATCGCCGACCTGCTGCCGAACGGCTAATACCTTCTGCTGGCCGCCCGGACCCACTGGGCGGCCACACCACTTTTGAAAGGCGCGGATATGAAACTCGTCCATATCTCAGATATTCACCTGACCATTCCGGGCGAACGGATGGGCGGACTCGATCCCCATCGTCGTTTTGCACAGGCCCTGGACGAGGTGCGCAGAAATCACCAGGATGCGACCCGTATCATTATCACGGGCGACCTGACCCATTGGGGCGAGCCGGACGCCTATGCTGCGCTCAAAGACGCGCTCGTCAATTTGCCTTGTCCAGTGCGATTGCTCATAGGCAACCACGATGATCGCGCAAATTTTTTGTCAGCCTTCCAAGATCAGCCCCGAGATGCGAACGGGTACGTCAATTACGCCGAGGATTTGGACGGCACGCGTCTGATCTATCTCGACACCACGGCGCCGCGGACCCATGCGGGTCATTTCGGCAATGATCGCATTCAATGGCTTGAGGCGCAATTGCACGATTGCACCCGCGCACGCCTGTTCATGCACCACAATGTCATGACACTGGGTCAGCCGGCCGAGGACAAGATCGCACTGGTGGAACCTGACCGCCGCGCGTTCGCTGCGCTGCTCAAAGAACACCAGAGTAAGATCGACTACCTCCATTTTGGCCATATCCATGCAATCTGTACCGGCATCTATTGCGGCATCCCATTTGCCTCTGTGCGCTCCACAGGCAATCAATCCTTGCCCGACTTTACCGAAACCGAGCTCTTGCACGGTGGGCCAATGGCCCCGTCTTTTGTGGTCATCGAAGCCCGCGAAAACGGGACAGTGATTCACGACATTCCCTTTACCTGGGACGGCCCGATCTTTTCGTCGGGCACCGGATGGGACGACTGGGCCAAGCCTGTGGCGGCGGAATGAAGTTCATCCATCTCACAGATACCCATGTGGTTGGGTCGGGTCTGCTTTATGGCCAGGACCCAGCACAGCGCCTTGCGCGCGCGGTTGCATCGATCAACGCGGAACATGACGATGCGGACTGCGTGATTGTCACCGGCGATATGACCCATTGGGGCGATGCGGCCGCATACGCGCGTTTTGCCGCTGAGATCGAAAAGCTGAAAATCCCCTTTCATCTTATGATCGGAAATCACGACGACACACCGTCGCTGATGCAAGCCTTCCCCGTTTTGCCGCGTGACAAGAATGGCTTTGTGCAAAAGGTGATTGAGACACCCTTGGGAAGGTTCTTGCTGCTCGACACAAAAGCACCCAAAGGCCACGCCGGAGCCTATTGCAAACCGCGCTGCGATTGGCTTGCTAACCAACTGGAGAAACCGGGCCCCGTCTTTCTATTCATGCACCACCCGCCATTCGAGGTCGGAATTAAGGCGATGGATGCCATCATGATGCAGGACGCCCAGCCATTTTATCAGGTGATCGCTCCCCACAAAGTCCGAATCCGCCACCTGTTCTTCGGCCACGTCCACCGCGCCATTTGGGGGAATTGGCGCGGCATCAGCTATTCTTGCATGCGCGGCTTGAACCACCAGGTGGCGTTGGATCTTGATACGCCCGCAGACCGGATCAAAGGCAATTTCGAAGGTCCGGCGTACGGTGTTGTTTTGTTGGCCGAAGATCAGATCACCGTCCACATGCACGCATTTGACGAAAACAGCTCGGTATTTCACCTTTAGCCTTGGGAAAACAAAACACGGATCCGGTATTCCAGTACAGATCAACTTTGCGCCGCCTTAAAGGGAGCTTGAGCAACAGCCTGTGCGGCTGCAATGTCGCGCGCACCGGCTGGCCGAGAAACATCCCCCGGAGCAGCTTCTTTTGTGCATTGATTAAATCACGAACACCTGCGGACAGGTGGGCGCGACAAAGTCATCATCAGAGAAAGGCAAAAGATCAAGAAACAGACACTCCGACAACACGGCTTGCAACATCAAAAACAAGCTGCATAATCAATCACCCAAACGAGCAAGAGCCTCCAATGCTCAAGCCGCTATAGCCTCCCATTTTACATGACGACGGATTACATGACGACGGACGGTCTGGGTATGCCTTATGAATAAACGGAAACGTTTTCCTTTGGGAAGCTCGACGAAAACGGGGGCATCATGATGCACTCCTACAAAACAGATCAGGGCTTCGCCGCAATCAGCTCACGCGCAGCAACATTTATCCAACGTCGATGAACGTCAGCAGGCCCTGGATATTGGCCCAAATTCACAGACAATCTATTTCAGTTGGGGGAGCATTTACGGGGGGCTGCTCCAAACTGTCTTGGTGCTCGTCAGAACGTTACTCAAATCCGGGAAGCGCCTCGACAATCACAAGGTCCCGCTCCGATGCACCTTTGGCATAGCTAAGTGCATCTTGGTAAGTCGGAGAGTGATAACACGCAACAGCCGTTTCGACACTGGGAAACTTGGTCACAACGTTGCGTGGATGGGCGCGACCTTCCATCTGGACAGCGCGGCCGCCTCGAGCCAAAAACTCACCGCCATATTCAGAAATTGCTTTGGTCGCCAAAGCCGCATATTTCGCATAGGCCGTTTCATCCGACACGGTCACATGGGCAATCCAAAAAGCCGCCATCTGAGTTATCCTTTCAAAAGCTCTTGGGCAGCTGCGATCGCCGCGTCTGCATGTTTTACCGATGCGCCACCGCCCTGCGCCATGTCCGGGCGACCACCGCCGCCTTTGCCCCCCAACGCGGCAACGGCCACCTTCACAAGGTCAACAGCCGAAATCTTGCCGGTCAAATCATTTGTAACTCCAGCAGCCACAGCGGCCTTCGAGCCTGTGTCTGCGATCAACAAAACGGCACCAGAGCCGAGTTTTTCTTTTTGAGTGTCAATCAAAGCGGGCAGGTCCTTGCCCGAAACGCCCCTGACCACTTGCGCAACAAACGACACGCCATTGATGTCAAGGCTCGGATCCGCATGCCGCTGGTCGCCGCCGGACAATGCACGCTCCCGTCGTAACGTGGCAACTTCATTCAACAGTGCCTTTCGCTCGTTCAGAAGGCCCTTGACCCGTTCCAACACATCTGCGGGCTGCGCCTTCAATGTCAAAGAGACCTCGGCAAGCCGTTGATCCTGCTGTGAAAGATACGCAAAGGCGGCTTGTCCGGTCAAGGCTTCGATCCGGCGCACACCGGAACTGGACGCTGTTTCGCCAAGTGTGACAAACATGCCGATTTCGCCCGTCCGGCCAACATGCGTGCCACCGCAAAGCTCTAGCGAATAGGTGTTGCCATCACGCCCTTTGCCCGATTTTTCGCGTCTTCCCATCGACACCACGCGCACTTCGTCGCCATATTTCTCACCAAATAGCGCCTGCGCCCCGAGGCCACGCGCCTCAGCCGGCGTCATGATCCGTGTTTCAACGGGACCATTTTGTCGGATATACGCATTCACATCCGCCTCGACCCGTGCAAGCTCCTCTGGGCTTAACGCCTTGGCGTGACTGAAATCAAACCGTAAGCGATCCGGTGCATTCAGGGAGCCACGCTGCGCGACATGCCCGCCAAGGGTTTCGCGCAAAGCTTCATGCAGCAAGTGCGTTGCGGAATGATTGGCCCGGATGGAACTGCGCCGGGCGTGGTCAACCACCAACTCGGCGCCCTGTCCAGTTGCGATCTGGCCCTCTATCACCTCGGCAATGTGCAAAAAAAGCCCCTCAGCCTTGCGTGTGTCGATGATCGTTGCGTGACCTGTGTCCGTCTTAAGCGCCCCTTGGTCGCCAACCTGACCGCCCGATTCCGCGTAAAATGGGGTCTGGTTGACCAAAATCGTCATGGTCTGGCCTGTTTTGGCGACATCGCCTGCCGTGCCATCGCGCACCAACGCCAAAATCTGCCCTTCGGCCGTTTCCGTGTCATAGCCCAGAAATTCGGTTGGGCCATGCTGATCGGCCAATTCAAACCAAATAGCGGCATCGGCGGTCTCGCCGGATCCGCTCCAAGCTGCGCGGGCTTTTGCTTTTTGCTCAGCCATCGCCGCATCAAAACCTGCAGTGTCGACGGCGCGGCCTTTTTCGCGTAGGGCGTCTTGGGTCAGATCCAATGGAAAGCCATATGTGTCGTACAGCTTAAATGCCGCCTCTCCTGGCAGGTCGACACCATCACTAAGGCGGTCCAGCTCGTCATCCAGTAACTTCAAGCCACGATCCAATGTTTGCTTGAACCGAGTCTCCTCCAACCGCAGCGTTTCTTCGATCAGTGCTTGGGCTGTCCCGAGTTCGGGAAAAGCTTGTCCCATTTGCGCAACAAGTGCCGGGACCAGTTTATGCATGACAGGATCTTGCGCACCTAAAAGATGTGCATGGCGCATCGCCCGGCGCATAATGCGCCTTAGAACATAGCCTCGTCCTTCATTCGACGGCATCACGCCATCGGCAATCAAAAATGAGGTTGAACGCAGATGATCCGCAATCACCCGGTGATGGACGTTTTTGTCGCCATATGGATCCACATTGGTCACATGGGCCGAGGCTTCGATTAACGCTTTAAACAGATCGGTGTCATAATTATCGTAGCTGCCCTGAAGCAGCGCGCCAATCCGCTCCAATCCCATACCGGTATCGATCGACGGCTTCGGAAGAGGGATCTGCGATCCGTCGTCTTGCTGTTCGAATTGCATAAAGACGAGGTTCCAGATCTCTATGAATCGATCGCCGTCCTCCTCGGCCGATCCAGGTGGTCCACCCCAAATGTGATCGCCGTGGTCGTAGAAAATTTCAGTGCATGGTCCACATGGCCCGGTCGGACCCATCATCCAAAAATTATCATTTGTTGGAATGCGAATAATGCGATGATCATCGAGACCCGCGACTTTTTTCCAAATCTCGGCCGCGGCGTCGTCGGTATGGTAAACCGTGACAATCAGCCTGTCTTTGTTGATCCCCAATTCTTTGGTGATCAAGCTCCAGGCAAAGGCAATAGCCTCATCCTTAAAATAATCGCCAAAGCTGAAATTTCCCAGCATTTCAAAGAATGTGTGGTGTCTTGCTGTATACCCAACATTGTCGAGATCGTTGTGCTTTCCGCCTGCGCGAACACATTTCTGGCTGGTGACGGCGCGCGAATAATCGCGATGTTCCAATCCGGTAAAAACGTTCTTGAACTGCACCATACCTGCGTTGGTAAACATAAGTGTGGGATCATTGCGCGGTACAAGCGGTGAACTGTCCACAATGGTGTGGCCCTGTTCATTAAAGTAGCTCAGAAATGTCGAGCGTATTTCGTTGAGGCTTTGCATGGAGGCCCTCTTGGCTTTGCGCGTATTCCAGCGGATGTAGCCGTGCAACGAGGTGGTGTCCATGCCTGCGCGACAGACGATCTTCTATCTCAGCAAAACGCCTCCGGTATTCGGAGGCGTTCTTGGCATATAGTTGGTTTAACTGTCGACCACCTCGTCTTCATTTGGAGGCATCTCAAAGTCCAGACCATGTGCCGCTCGAATTTTGTCTTCGATTTCCAGTGCGATGCGACTGTGCTCGCGCAGATAGTTTTTTGCGTTTTCGCGGCCCTGGCCAATCCGTTCATCGCCATAGGAAAACCATGACCCCGATTTTTCGACCACACCAGCCTTGACACCAAGATCGAGAAGTTCACCCATTTTCGAGATGCCTTCGCCATACATGATGTCGAACTCAACCTGCTTGAATGGAGGGGCGACTTTATTCTTAACGACTTTGACCCGCGTTTGATTGCCGACAACTTCGTCGCGATCCTTGAGCGCCCCGATACGCCGAATATCGAGCCGGACAGAAGAATAAAACTTAAGCGCATTTCCGCCGGTCGTCGTCTCTGGAGAGCCGAACATCACCCCGATTTTCATCCGGATTTGGTTGATAAAAATAACCATACAATTGGATTTGGCGATAGAACCCGTCAGCTTTCGCATCGCTTGGCTCATCAATCGCGCATGCACGCCGACAGAGCTATCGCCCATGTCACCTTCCAACTCGGATTTCGGGGTCAAAGCTGCCACCGAGTCAACAACCACAAGATTTACGGCGCCCGACCGCACCAGGGTATCGGTGATTTCCAGCGCTTGTTCACCAGTATCTGGCTGGCTGATCAATAAGTCGTCTAAGTTCACACCCAAACGGCGCGCGTATTGTGGATCCAGTGCGTGTTCGGCATCCACAAAAGCACAAACGCCGCCTTTTTTTTGTTCTTCGGCGACGCAGTGAAGCGTTAACGTTGTTTTGCCAGACGATTCCGGACCATAGATCTCTACAATACGCCCTTTGGGCAATCCGCCGATCCCCAGCGCGATATCCAGGCCAAGCGAACCCGTCGAAGTCGACTCGATCTCTTGAATTGCACCATCGCCCAATTTCATGATTGAGCCCTTGCCAAACTGTCGTTCTATTTGGGCCAAAGCGCTATCGAGCGCCTTTTGTTTGTCAGTGCTGCGTTTATCGTTCACGTCCAAAAGACTCGCTGATGCCATAGGTTTTCCTTCTTATGTCAGACAGGTGCTGTCGCGGCAATGCTGCACTTGTTCATGTTCCGTTCTTATACGTGTTACGATCAAATACAGACCATTACAACAATTTGTTGTCATCGCAGTATCAACGGATCTTGGTTAAGAGATCCTTACCAAACGCCACCAAATCGCGAAAAAGTTTTATTGTAGACGAAATTGTGCCCGAACCGTGTCCGTCAGCTGCTGTAACGAAAATGGCTTGGGCAGAAAAACCGAATTGTCCATCGATGATTGATCGTCAGTCAGAAAATCTTCTGCATAGCCTGACACAAAAACAGCTTTCGTCTCTGGTCGAAGTTGTCGCGCGGCCTTAACCCAGCTTGGTCCGTCAAGGCCGGGCATAATCACATCGGTTACAAACAGATCAACCTGCAGGGCCTCGTTCTCTAAGGTGCTTAGAGCTTCTTCTCCAGAGGCGGCTTCAAGGACAGTATACCCCCGCAGCCGCAAGGCACGCGCGGCAAATGCTCTGACCGGAGCTTCATCTTCAACAAGCAGGATGACTCCGTCATCTGGTACATTCGAATCCCCCACTAAGGAGCCCGATTGCGTCGATTTTAGATCATCCTCCATACCCACGCCGTGATAGGCAGGCAAATAAATCGAAAATTCCGTCCCCTGACCGACAATGCTGTCGATGAAGATATATCCCCCTGATTGTTTGATTATTCCGTACGCTGTCGATAGGCCGAGCCCCGTCCCCTCGCCGATACCTTTTGTCGTGAAGAATGGTTCGAAGACCTTATTCAACGTGTCCAGTTCAATGCCGGTGCCTTGATCGCGGATCATGACCACTGCGTATTCGCCTGCCGGGACGGTCGCGCGGCCCTTTTGTAACGGGTCCGTCAACAATGTACGCCGGGTCTCTAAGCTGATCTCACCGCCTTCGGGCATCGCATCCCGTGCATTCACCACCAGATTCATTACGACTTGCTCGAGCTGTCTTTTGTCTGCCCGAATAGCTGGGAGGTCCGGATCATGGAAAAGCGACAACGTGATGGTTTCACCGACCAAGCGATTGAGCAGATGGGTCAGATCGGCCAGAGCATCTCGGAGATCAATGATCTCGGGCAGCAGGGTCTGTTTGCGCGAGAATGCGAGAAGTTGGCCAACGAGACTGGCCGCTCGGTTGGCATTTTGGTTTATTTGAACAAGGTCCGCGTAGTCCGTGTCACCTGGATCATGGCGCAGTAAAAGCAGGTCGCAGTGACCTGAAATCGCGGTGAGTAAGTTGTTAAAATCATGTGCGACGCCACCTGCAAGTTGTCCAATTGCCTGCATTTTTTGTCCCTGTACGAACTGAGCTTCAAGGGTCTTGAGCTCGGTTGCGTCGTGCAAAACAGCCAGTAATGTGTCGCGTGATCCATCGGTGGATTGGGTAAATGTGACTTGGGTAAAGCTTTCTTCTTCGCCGCGCTGTATGCGAAGGACTTCAGCCTGAGGAGGAGCCGGCGCTTCAAGCGCGTCTTCGATCCAGCCCTGGACCGACCGCCCCAAACCCGTAACGACTTCGGCAAACATCACGTCGGTTTCTTTCGGATGAATGTGAAGAAGCGTTTTGGCAGCATCATTTGCTGAAATAATTTTTCCTTTCTCGCCAAGTGTCACCAAAGCGACAGGGAGATGGTCAAGATATGCATTGTGAGACGCGGGTTGTGCAACGATGACCTCGTGCGGTTGCAGCGGTAGGCAAGCAATTTCCCGCCGCTCGCCTTGGAGGGGGGCGTGGTACACACGAACGTCTTCTTTATCACGGTCGACAGGAGACAACGACATAATCGCCCCCTGCGGTCCCAAGGGCTTGTCGAAGACGCGATCAATATGGCGCATGCGGTCCCCTAGCAGCAAGCGCATTGGCTCATTCATCGATAAGATCGTGCCTTTTGCACTGATCGTCATTAATGGAATATGAGTTGTGGAGTGGGAATCACTATGTCGCTCCACCAAATGCTCAAGCCGAAATAACAATTGATTGCCGGATAACTTGCGCAACACAGCGCGTGCATGGCCACGTCGAACCACGATGTCTTCCACCACCAAATCCTTGCTGCCCAGGCGCGACTGTAACCGTCTGAGCACCTCCGATGGGGACATCATCAGGCTTTGCAGCGCGCGCGAGATGCCGATTTTTACCGCATCAGGAAACGCCGTTTGGGCTGCTGCATTGGCCCAGATCAAGCTGTGATCCCAGGCCAAGACAAAGCTTGGTGCCGTATCATCCGCTAAAAAATCTAATAAAATTAAATCATTATGGCTTCTTTTATGGTTTGAAAATTGCGATAATCCCCATATGAGTATGACCAAGATGACCAGCGTCGCGGACGCCGCGATCAGTATCATTCGCAAAACGTACTGGTCAGTCAAGGCAGCCATCAAGCCAACAATTGCCGCAGCCCAAAGCAAATGCTGAGCCCGTGAAGACAGCGCTTCGGCCGTTCGCACAAGCGGAGGTGATAGGCTGATCTGATTGGACACGGCGTCCCCCTTGACTGAATGTCGTCTCACCGGTTTGGCATGATTTCAGTTAAGGCAGCCTTAACACATAATAAGTTACAACCCAAAGTTGTTACTGCAAATGCTTATGTCCTGAAAAGAGACATAAAAAAGCCGTCACCGTTGGCATCTGGCCTCAATTGCAGCCGATCGACCTGGATGAGCGGGAACATATCTGAGATCCAATCTGAATTTGCAGTGCTTTCATCGTTCAGCACGGAGCAGGTCACATAGGCAAACAAGCCGCCTGGTTTTGAATATCTCAAGGCGCTTTTGCAGATGGCGCGTTGGGTTTGCACCAAGTCGATCAAATTTCTTTCGGTCAAAGACCATTTTGCATCTGGCGTACGGCGCCAGGTCCCACTCCCTGAGCACGGTACGTCACACACCACAACGTCAAACCGCTCCGTGCTGTCCAATGTGCCAGGCTCTGCTATTCGAATTGGAGTCTGTGCACGTTTGGCTCGAAGACTTAAGTCCCTCATTCTTTTGGATGAACTGTCATGGGCGGTCACAGCCGCTCCACGCGCGGCAAAGGTCAAAGCCTTGCCACCGCCGCCGGCGCAATAGTCCAATACGGCGGTATTGCAATCCATATCGATACGGTCTGCAACGGCTTGACTGGCGGCGTCTTGAAGTTCGATCAAACCATCGCGATA
>JBELMC010000082.1:0-11940 GCA_042096155.1 Dinoroseobacter sp. | reverse complement strand
CGACCGACATCCCCATGTCTTTGGCGACGAGTGCGGCGAAAAATCCGCTGAACAACAAACCCGCGACTGGGAAGTTCAAAAAGCCGCCGAACGGGCTGCAAAATCACAACCCGGCGTGCTCGATGGTGTCGCCTTGGGCTTACCGGCGTTGCTGCGCGCCGTGAAGTTGCAAAACCGGGCCGCGCGGGTTGGATTTGACTGGCCCGAGGCCGACCAGGTGCTTGCCAAAATACAAGAAGAAATCATCGAACTGACGGAGGCCCGCGCCAATCTCGGGCCCGAAAAGACCTTTGAAGAATTTGGCGATCTGTTGTTCGTCTTGGCCAATCTGGCCCGCCATTGGGGCATTGACCCCGAAGCCGCGACGCGGGCCACGAATGCCAAATTCGAGCGGCGTTTTGCTTTTATTGAAGCCGAATTGGCAAAATTGGGCCGCACCCCGCATGACAGCAACCTGGACGAAATGGACGCGCTGTGGGACGCTGCGAAATTGGCCGAAAGGGCGTGAAGGCTCTTGCCCTCGACGCGCGCCCAGGTCACCTTGACCGTATGACACGCAAAATTATCATCGACACTGACCCAGGCCAAGACGACGCCGTGGCTCTTCTTTTGGCCCTCGCTTCGCCCGAGCTTGAGGTCTTGGGCATCACCGCAGTGGCTGGAAACGTGCCCTTGGCCTTGACAGAGAAAAATGCGCGTATCGTGTGTGAATTGGCGGGCAAACCGGACACAAAAGTGTTCGCCGGCTGCGACGCTCCGCTGACCCGACGGCTGGTCACCGCCGAACATGTCCATGGGAAAACCGGACTTGATGGTCCACAATTGGCCGATCCTGTGATGCGGCTGCAAGATCGGCATGCGGTCGACTTTATCATCGAAACAGTGCGCACCGAGCCAGCCGGAACAGTCACGCTGTGCCCGCTGGGACCACTGACCAATATTGCAACCGCGATGCAAAAAGCGCCTGACATTGTGTCCAGGATTCAAGAAATTGTCTTGATGGGCGGCGCCTATTTTGAGGTTGGAAACATCACGCCCGCAGCAGAATTCAACATTTACGTCGACCCTGAAGCTGCTGATATTGTGTTTAAATCTGGCGCTTCCATTGTGGTGATGCCACTGGATGTCACGCACAAAGCCTTGACCACGAAACCAAGGATCGACGCCTTTCGCGCCAAAGCGACCCATCCGTGCCAGATGGTTGCGGAATGGACGGATTTTTTCGAACGGTTTGACAAAGAAAAATACGGTTCAGCGGGTGCGCCATTGCATGATCCTTGCGTCATTGCGTATCTGATACAGCCGGACATATTTTCCGGGCGCTTCATCAACGTCGCAATCGAAACCTCGAGCCCCCTGACCCTTGGGATGACCGTTGCCGATTGGTGGCGGGTGACCGACCGCGCGCCCAATGCAATGTTTATGGGCGCCTTGGATGCCGATGCATTTTTTGCCCTGCTGACCGACCGGATCGCGCGTCTCTAAGCCTTTTGGGGGCGATTGATCAAAACAAGGCCCGTGGCGACAAAGACCAAGGCGACCCAGACGGCAAAGCTGACCGGTTCTCCCAGCAAGATCCATCCAAACAGCACGCCAAAGACGGGCCCCAAGAACGAAAACGACGCCACTCCGCTGGCGGGATAGATCGACAACAGCCACAGCCAGAACACAAAACCGATGCTGACCAATCCGATTTGAAACGCCATGCCCGCAGAGTGCAGGAGGGGCTGAAATTCGCGAACAAATGGTCCAAAAAACATCGCGCCCAGCAACAAAATCGGCGCAGAGACAGTGATCTGCCACATCAATTGCATCTCGGGCGTTTCATGGCGCAATTTCGAGGCCTTGGCCAACAAAGTCGTTGCCGCCCACCCGATCGCAGCCGCCAATGCGCATAAATCTCCCACCAAAGACCCACCTGACGCTGATCCGCGCGACAAAATCGCAATGGCGACGCCGGCGAATGCAAGCACCAAGCCCAATGCCTTGGCGCCCGACATCCGGTCATTTGGCAGCACAAAATGGGCCGCGATCGCCATCCAGACCGGCATCGAATAAAAAATCACCCCGACCCGGACCACGGTGGTGAAATCCAACGCGAGAAAAAGAAACAAAAATTGCAGCGCAAAAACGAGACCCGTCAACAGACCAACGCCCAATGTCTCTGGCCTGATTTTGGGCGCGCGCCCCATCGCCCACATGAACAGCCCCAAACAAATTGCCGCCCCGAGCGAGCGTAACCCAGCAAAAAATACAGGTTGCAGCCCCTCGTTCACCAGTTTGATTATCACTTGGTTGATGCCCAAAAGCGCCGAAAAACCAACCAGCGACACGGTGCCGAACATGTCCATTTTTCTCTTGTCACTCAAAATAGCTCTCCTGGGCTGGGCCTGCATCCGGCGCCGGGCAGACTTTTCGCGCAAACAACACCAAGTCAAGCGCTTCCTCAGGGGCGCCTTGCCTGTTTCGACTTGGCCAAGCGGGTCTTTGTCCAAGAGACGTTGTAGATATTTTTAAATCGTCTTGCACTTAAATGTCTTGGCGGTCGTCTTTGCGTCAATCAATGCGCTGTTGTTCAAACGATCCTCGGCCATCGCAATTTTAATGATTGCGCTGGTCGCGTCGCTGGCCGTGCTGGCGGTTGCGCAATCGAGTCCGGCCAGCCAAATCGCCGAGATGGTCCGCGCGGGCGTGCGTCAGATCGAGCTCTCGGATCTTTTGTGGCAAGCCCTGTTGGGCGTGTTGCTGCTTAAAGCCGCTTTGTACGTCAAACTGAGCAATTTGCGCGCCCGCCACCCCCGTTGCGGCACCGGTTGTGCGGCGCAACCGGTTTGTGACTTTTCGCGCGACATCCGCCCCGTCATGACTTGGGGTACGGATTGAAACATGGCATCTCGGTGGCGCTTCTGCTCAGCCGACCCCAGGGCAGCTGGAAAGCCCTGATGCCGACAGCGGCCGATCTGGTGGTTGTATTTGTCGTCGCAGTGCAGAGCAGGAGCGTGACGTCTGTGGCCATCCACGTCACTCGCCCACCTTAAAACCGTCTGCGAAACCCACTGGCCCAAGGCGCGAAAATCCCCTAGACGGGTGCCAAGTCAGGGAAACGGCAATGACCGACACGATTATTGAACGCTGCGAGGCCAAAGGCCTGCGCATGACAGGCCAGCGGCGGATCATCGCGCAGGTTCTGCAAGACAGTGCCGATCATCCCGATGTCGAAGAACTCTATACCCGCGCACAGGCGATAGAACCTGCGATCTCATTGGCCACAGTTTATCGGACCGTCAAGCTGTTTGAAGAGGCCGACATTCTCGACAAGCTTGAATTCGGCGATGGGCGCGCGCGGTATGAGGATGCGGACCGCGCCCATCACGATCACCTGATCGACTTGCAGACTGGCAAGGTGATCGAATTTGTCGATCCCGAGATTGAGGCGTTGCAAGAAAAGATCGCGAGACGTTTGGGGTATCAGTTGAAAGGCCATCGACTGGAGCTTTACGGCGTTTGGATCCAGAAACCCTGACATGCGTGACCCCAAACCCATCCCAAACGGAGCCAGCACAAAGGACACAATTCGCGGCATTTTGCTGATGATTTTTGCCATGGCCGGTTTTGCCTTGACCGATGCGTTGCTCAAGACGCTGACTGGGCATCTGCCGATTGCCCAAGTGATCTTTACCTTGGGACTGGGGGGTACACTGATTTTTGCCACAGCGGTGCGGATCTCGGGTCAGGCCTTGTTCACCCGCGAATGGATAAGCCCGATTGTGATGCTGCGCAATTTGGCAGAAGCCATCGCCACCACAACGATGGTCATGGCGCTGTCCTTGGTCTCATTGTCAAATGTCAGCGCAATATTGCAAGCAAACCCCTTGTTTGTGACCATGGGGGCTGCGCTGATACTCGGCGAGACGGTCGGCTGGCGCCGTTGGATGGCGATTGCGGCTGGCTTTGCAGGCATGCTGTTGATCTTGCGCCCCACACACCAAGGGTTGGACTGGGGCGTTCTGTTGGCGGTGGTCGCCATGCTGATGTTGGCCTTGCGCGACCTGAGCACGCGTCTGGCGCCACCAACCTTGAGCACGATGCAGCTGGCCACTTATGCTTTTGTCACTTTGACCCTGACGGGCTTGATCATGATGCCAATGGGACCTGTCCCCGTTTGGCCGGATGGGCCCAGGTTGGGCCTCTCGGTTGCAGCGGTGGTCTCAGCGTCGCTTGGATATTACGCGATCACGGCCGCCATGCGGGTGGGCCACGTCGCGGCGGTGACACCGTTTCGATATACGCGGTTGGTGTTTGCCATGGCGATTGGCATTCTGCTGCTGGGCGAACGACCAGATGCCCTGACCCTGCTTGGAGCTGCGATCATCATCGCAAGCGGTCTTTACAGCTTCAACCGTGAGCGCAAACGCCGCAGCGCAGAAAAGCTTTAATCCGATGCAAGCCTGCGCTATGAGGCGCCTGACCTACCACCGAATAGTCATCCAGGGGACTCCTCATGAGCGATATCATTGACATCCACGCCCGCGAAATTCTCGACAGCCGTGGCAATCCAACGGTCGAGGTCGACGTCACGTTGGAGGACGGAACCCTGGGGCGCGCGGCCGTTCCCTCTGGCGCCTCGACCGGGATCCATGAGGCGGTTGAAAAGCGCGACGGCGACACCAAGCGCTACATGGGCAAAGGGGTTCTGGAGGCCGTTGCCGCCGTCAATGGCGAGCTGGCCGAAGCCCTGGTCGGCATTGACGCGACCGAACAAAGCGCAATCGATGCCATGATGATCGAGCTGGACGGGACAGACAACAAAGGTCGGCTGGGGGCGAATGCGATCCTGGGGGTCTCGCTGGCGGTTGCCAAGGCAGCCTCAGACGCCACGACGCAACCGCTGTATCGTTATGTCGGGGGCACATCGGCGCGAGTGCTGCCGGTTCCGATGATGAACATCATCAATGGTGGCGAACATGCCGACAACCCTATCGACATTCAGGAATTCATGATCATGCCAGTGGCCGCTGCTTCGATCCGAGAGGCGGTGCGGATGGGCTCGGAAGTGTTCCACACCTTGAAAAAAGAGCTGTCCGCCGCAGGGCTGTCGACCGGGATTGGCGATGAGGGCGGCTTTGCGCCCAATCTCAGCTCTACCCGGGATGCGCTTGATTTCATTTTGAAATCTATTGAAACCGCAGGCTATAAACCCGGAGAAGAGATCTTTTTGGCGCTCGATTGTGCCGCAACGGAATATTACCACGATGGCAGCTATGTGATGGCGGGTGAAGGCAAGACCCTGTCAGCGGCCGAAAATGTCGCCTATCTGGCCGCGCTGTGTGAAGACTATCCAATCATCAGCATTGAGGACGGATGCTCTGAAGATGATTGGGACGGCTGGCGGCTGCTGACCGAGCGTTTGGGCAAGACCGTCCAATTGGTTGGCGATGATTTGTTCGTCACCAACCCGGCCCGATTGCAGATGGGCATCGATCAGCACGCGGCAAATTCCTTGCTGGTGAAGGTCAACCAGATTGGCACATTGACCGAAACACTGGCCGCCGTCGATCTGGCCCATCGCAACCGGATGACATGTGTGATGTCGCACCGCTCAGGCGAAACCGAGGACGCGACGATTGCCGATCTGGCCGTGGCAACCAATTGCGGACAGATCAAGACCGGCTCTCTGGCGCGTTCGGACCGGTTGGCCAAATACAATCAGTTGATCCGGATCGAAGAGGCGTTGGGAGAAACTGCCATTTTCGCGGGCCGTTCGATCCTGCGCTAAACTCCGATAGCGCGGCACCCCGGTCATGGCGGCACCCCGGTCATGGCGGCAGGCTGGCTGACATACATCTGATCTTTGACCACAAAACCCAGAACAATGCCAAAAAGCGACCCGGTTCTGCGCAAGAAACGGGTCGCTTTGTGCGAAAGGGTGCCATAAGCGATGCGAAAAAGAGAGGGCCCATGCCACAGATGACCCGCACGACCTGGGGATTGCTGATCTTATTGTCCATCCTGTGGGGCGGCTCGTTTTTCTTTGTGGCCGTCGCGGTCAAAGGTTTCCCGGTATTTACTGTTGTATGGCTGCGCGTGGCAGTGGCGGCTGTGGTGCTGTGGTGCGTGATTTGGAGCGCCGGCACGTCGATTGATTGGAGCCGCGCCGCCGTGATCACCTGCCTGGGCATGGGGGTTTTGAACAATGCTGTGCCGTTTTCTTTGATTGCATATGGTCAAGTGTCGATCTCCTCTGGTCTGGCGTCAATTCTGAACGCAACCACCCCCCTATTTGCCGTCGCCGCCGCCCATATTTTGACCGCAGACGACAAATTGAACTTTGCCAAGCTGCTGGGGATCGGGCTGGGGCTGCTTGGCGTGACTGTTTTGATTGGACCGGAGGCGTTGGGCGGTGAAAGCCCAGTGCTCGCACAATTGGCGGTTCTGGGCGCGGCACTCAGCTATGGGGTGGGTGCTGTCTGGGCACGCCGGTTCAAGCGACTGCGCTTGCCGGTTTTGGCGATCGCTGCGGGGCAATTGACCGCATCGAGCCTGATCATGCTGCCGATCATGTGGGCTATCGACCAGCCGCTGGGCTTGCCCGCGCCCGGATTTGCGGCCACGGCTGCCGTTGTGGGTTTGGCCGTGGTGTCCACCGCGCTGGCCTATGTGCTGTTCTTTCGCATTCTGGATCTGGCCGGCCCCACCAATGTCAGCTTGGTGACGTTTTTGATACCTGTGTCCGCTGCGGTGTTGGGGTGGGGCTTTCTGAATGAAAGCCTGGGCTGGCGCACCCTGACGGGTGCGCTCATCATCGCATTGGGCTTGGCGGCGATGGACGGGCGGGTCTTGCGCGGAACCGGTCTTGGGGCCAAAACCACCAGATGAGCCAAACTGACCGCCCTGTTCTTGGCATCGTCCTGATGCTGGGGTTTTGCGTTCTCGCCCCTTTGGGAGACGGGATGGCGAAATTGGTCAGTCATACCGTGCCTTTGGTGGTTCTGCTGCTGGTGCGATTTGGGGCGCAGGTGATCCTGCTGGGTCCGGTCACTTTGATCTGGCGCCTGAAATGGGACCATCGGGGCCGCGTTTTGTGGCTGATGATTGTGCGCAGCATATTGCATATCGCAGGTCTGGGCGCGATGTTCACAGCTTTGCGGTTTTTGCCCTTGGCCGAAGCGATCGCCATTGCCTTTGTCATGCCATTTTTGATGTTGCTGTTGGGCAAATTCGTGCTGGGCGAAACGGTTGGTCCAAGACGTCTGATCGCCTGTCTGGTTGGCTTTATCGGCACGCTGATGGTCGTGCAGCCCAGTTTTGCCGCGGTTGGCGCCCCGGCCTTGTTGCCGGTGCTCGTGGCGGTGGTGTTTGCGCTGTTCATGCTGGTGACCCGACAGATCGCCAAGCAGGTCGAGCCCATTGCATTGCAGGCGATATCCGGTGCAATCGCCACAGCGATCTTGGGGCTCGGCGTGGTGATTTGGGGCGCGACCGACGGGTCTTGGGCGCTGCGCTGGCCCGCGCCGCAGCACTGGCCGCTGTTGGTGTTGATTGGTGCCACTGGGACTGCAGCGCATCTTTTGATGACCTGGAGCCTGCGGTTCGCGCCCTCAGCGACCGTTGCGCCGATGCAATATCTCGAAATCCCGTTTGCGACGCTGATTGGCCTTGCGATGTTTGGGGATTGGCCCAATGGATTGGCCGGGGTTGGGATTGTCGTCACGATCGCAACCGGGCTTTATATTTTGTACCGCGAGCGTGTGACCGCAACAGGAGCTTGACATGACCGCCGATGAGATCATTGCAAAATTGAACCTGATGCCCCATCCCGAGGGCGGCTTTTATCGCCAAACATGGTGCGCCGAGACCACATATGAGACGCGCGCCACTGGAACTGCGATCTATTTTCTGCTGAAGGATCACGGCGTCAGCCACTGGCACAAGGTCGATGCCACCGAGATTTGGATGTTCCACGCCGGGGCTCCATTGGTTTTGTCGATAAGCGAGACCGACGCAGGCCCTGCCACCGAGCTCGTCTTATCCGCGGATCTGGACACAGGCCAACCACAAGGGATCGTGCCCAAAGACTGGTGGCAAGCCGCCCGCACCACAGGCGATTGGACCCTGGTCAGCTGCACAGTGTCGCCTGGGTTTCAGTTCGACGGGTTCGAACTGGCGCCGCCGGGGTTTGATATTCCGCGTCAGACCTTATGACAATCTTTGCAGCTGGCCGCTGCATTGGATTTATGTTTCGCGCCCATCGACGCGGGTGATGATCCCGCCGGACACCTGGGCTGCCACGCCGGTCGTGCTCGGTCCCGAAATCGGCAAGCCGCGCAAAACACGGACCGCCAGATAAGCAAAGGCTTGCGCTTCCAGATGGTCCGATGACAGGCCAATTGCATCAATCGGCCGGACCGGAAGGTCCAGACTGTCGTGATCCCCAGCGCATGGGCCACCCGCGCGCCGTCACCCGCTTGATGAGTGCCACGCCCGGCGGGCTCATGAGCCAGGGTCTGGCCATGCAACCCGATCAAATCGACATCCGACAAACCACGCGCCACATCAATATGTGCGTCCTCGACACATAAGGCCACCTGCGTGACACCATCCTCCCCCGGCCAAAGGCCCAAGCCCCGCCTCAACAAGCCGCGCTCGGCCTCTGAAAAGGCCCGGTATCGGGTTTCGCCAAACTTGCGGATCGTGACACCATCGGTTTCCACAACAGCCAGATTTACCCCGTCGAGCGACGGTCCAGACATCATTCCCGCCGCCCGCAACACCTCCAATCGGCTCTTTCCCTTCATGGCTGCCCCCGCTATAGCCAAACAAAACCAAAAGAGCGACAGAATGGACGCGACGGCGATGACCTACCAGCCCAAATCAGAGTTTTTGCGCGTGATGCGCGACCGCGGCTTTCTGGCCGATTGCACCGATTTTGACGGACTTGATCAGGCTTTTCTGGCCGGTGTTGTGCCCGCTTATATCGGCTTTGATGCGACAGCGACGTCTTTGCATGTGGGGTCCTTGATCCAGATCATGATGCTGCGGTGGCTGCAAAAAACCGGTCATCAACCTTTGATCTTGATGGGCGGCGGCACCACCAAAGTGGGCGATCCCAGCTTTCGCGCTGACGAACGCCCCTTGCTGACAGAAGCCCAGATCGACAGCAATATCGCAGGCATTCGGCAAGTCTTTGCCAAATATGTTGCGTTCGGAACAGGCGCGCAAGACGCGCGCATGCTCAACAACGCGGAATGGCTCGATGGGCTGAACTATTTGGAATTCCTGCGCGATATCGGGCGGCACTTCTCAGTCAACCGCATGCTGGCCTTCGAAAGTGTCAAATCCCGGATCGACCGAGAGCAAAGCCTAAGCTTTCTGGAATTCAATTATATGATTCTACAAGCCTATGATTTCATGGAGCTTCACCGTCGTTATGGATGCCGTCTTCAAATGGGTGGCTCAGATCAATGGGGCAATATTGTCAGCGGGATCGACCTGACGCGGCGGGTGCTTGACACGCAGGTTTTCGGATTGACCAGCCCGCTCTTGACCACCAGCGACGGCAAAAAAATGGGCAAATCCCAAGATGGTGCGGTCTGGCTCAATCCAGACATGCGCAGCCCCTACGAATTCTGGCAGTTTTGGCGCAACACGACCGATGTCGATGTGGGTCGTTTTCTGAAGCTCTATACAGAACTTCCGCTAGACGAATGTGAGCGCCTTGGCGCGTTGCAAGGGTCCGAGATCAACGATGCCAAGATCACGCTCGCCAACGCCGTGACCACCCTCGCGCACGGATCTGATGCCGCGCAAACCGCTGAAGCCACCGCCCGCGATGTGTTCGAAAAAGGCGGGACCGGCGATGATTTGCCGACACTTGTGCTCAGCCCAGATGATATCGGTGACGGGATTTCAGCCGCGCAATTGATTGTGCGAAGCGGTCTTGCGAAATCCGGCAAAGACGCCAAACGCCTGATCCTCGAAGGCGGGGCAAGGCTGAACGATGCCCCGCTGACCGATGCAGGCCAAATGTTCGATGCAGACGCGTTGGCAGATGTGGTCAAGTTAAGCGCTGGCAAAAAACGCCACGCACTGATCAAGCGCGGTTAGCAAGCCCCGAGGATAAGACCGCTCTTGGCCCCTCGGGCGAAGAGCTGGGCGGCGGCGGCGCGGCACCGATTGGCGCAACATTTTCACGGGCCAAGCATCCATTCCCCATCGGGCCAGAACGCATGAAAGGCGAAGGCAAACAGCACATCATGGGGCAGATCTGCGCCGGTGGTCGCATCTTTCACCCGGATCGAGCCAACGTCGCGCCCTTGTGCGATTTGACCAGTGTCCATCGCACTGGCCTGGCCTTTGGTCCAAAAGATCGTGACACCCGCCTCTGTCAAGGGCGCCGCCTCTTGCAGGCGCGCCAAGGTCCAGGCGCGATCGCCCACACGCACCACGCGCATCAACGCCGGGATGTCATGGGGCGGGTTCTCTCCAGTGTAGAACTGCGCATAAGGTCGATCCTGAGTGTCATACCCGACATATGGATTGCGACCATACGGCGCTGACATCGGCGCATCCATCACCAGACCGTCGCGATTGCGCGCGGTGAACTCTGCCCAGCTTTCCATCCATGCTGGCAAGGGCCTCAGCACGTTGCCAGCATAGGATCCGACGAGCCCTCTGCCGACGGCTTGTTGCCAAAAGCTATGGGTTTCAAGGTCATACATGATCATATCCGAATTGCGCAGCTTGCCTGAGACGCCAAAGCGTAACACCTGATCTGCGACACGACGATCAAACACCATCGCAGAATTGCACAACGGGCAATAGGTCACGGCAAGGGGCACAGCTCCGACCACATCATTGACGATCTCATGGAACATCAAATACCGGATCGGATAGGCGCGCGGTACCGCGCCGTCGATCTCGACGGTCAAGACCGGTTCGCGCGCATCGAGCCGTCGTTCAGCCTCAGCCGCAATAAAGCGGGGCTCATGTATCGCCGGGATCTGATCGCGGCGGATCACGGTCGTAATCTCGCGGAAATGAACCTCGGTTTGGGAAAAATCAGTCTTCGGAAAATCGATCGCCCAATGGTCTGGCGCCGTGCCAAAATCCTGTGTCTGGGCCAAAAGACCGCTGCTGAACCCTGCAAGGGTGGCAACGGCAAGCAAAACTGTTTTCATTGGGCGGGCTCCGGGTTGGGGGACGCGTCCAGCATGTCAGAGCCGCGCGCACCCGCACAGGCCTGCCGAGGCGCGCTCACGCACAGGTGAACTGGCGTTATTGCAGTGACCCCCATGCCCCAAAGATTGGTTGCCACGACAACCGCATTTCATCAGATCCGCCCAACGGCTGACAGGGCTGCGCCACGGCGTCCCGCTTGATCAAAGAGGATCAAACAAACCCGCTTGGTCGCGCCACAGCGGCAAATACGTTTTGCTGTTGCCAAAAATCACCCGCCCGCCCCGTGGTTTGAGACCATGGCAGGGCGGGCGCGGGGATCACTCGGCCGTGTGCAAGCGCACTTTGACCGAAACCATCCGATCCGGCGTCTCGATGACCGCGCCATTGGCCCCTGTGCCCCGTTTGATCGCATTGACCACATCCTGGCCTTCGACCACACGCCCCAAAACGGTATAGGCCCCGTTCAACGAGGGCGCGGATGCAAACATAATAAAAAACTGCGAATTCGCCGAATTCGGGCTTTGCGCCCGCGCCATACCGACAACGCCTTCTTCATACGGAATATCCGAAAACTCGGCTGGCAGGTCCGGCAGATCCGAGCCGCCGCGCCCGGCAAGCTGCAAATCTGCGCCAAATTTGCCATGCTCCACATCACCCGTCTGGGCCATGAACCCTTCGATCACGCGGTGGAAGACCACATCGTCATAATCGCCGCCCGCGGCCAACGCGGTGACACGCGCAACATGTGCCGGGGCATGCTGT
>JBELMC010000081.1:0-11987 GCA_042096155.1 Dinoroseobacter sp. | reverse complement strand
AAGCAGCCTAACTATTAAACCAAACACTCTCCGGTAAACCCGGGGCGGTTCAGTAAGCCTTTCCACTGCAACCTGTCACGTAGGCGGGTAAGATCCGTCTTCACGGTATTCTGCAGAACTCGGCATAACACCGTTTATGCTCAGCGTATGGTTATGCGGAGTTGTCCGAGGGTGTGTGTCGCAAACCACTGACTTGCTGGAATTTTGGAACCTGCTTCGATCTGCATAATTGGATTGTCCTTCGTGAGGTGCCGCTTTTGGCGCCGATCACGGCGGACGACATGAACCACATCACAAGACCAATCAAACAGCGCCAGCTTTTGGATGCCGGTCCGCACCAAGGGATGCTCGATGCCTATGGCGCGCATCTCGCAGGAACGGGCCTTTCGCCGGTTTCAGTACATATCCATCAGGGCTCGGCGCGGCATTTTCTGGCCTGGCTGGTTCAAGGCAACACCGCTTTTGACCAGGTCGGGGCGGATATCGTTGCACAATTCGCCGGGCATGCGTGCGGGTGTCATTCGGCGCCGCGGCCCCTTGGGCAGTATTACATCAATCATGTCGCCCGTTTCGTGCGGTATCTGGCCGATCTGGGTCATGTACCGACGCAACCGGAGACAGCGGGCATTGCGCCCGAACCGCTGGTGGCCGAATGGCTCGATGCGCTGGCCACACAGCGCGGACTTGCCCCGGCAACCAATGCGCGGCACGGTCGGATGCTGGCGCATATCTCGCCGCTGATTGGCCCGGATCCCGGTCGATACACGCCAAGAGTGATCCGCAACGGAGTGCGCGAGCACGCCCGGATGGCTCGGTCCGCGCATTATCCAAAGATGGTGGCCAGCGCTCTGCGCCGCTATTGCTTGAGCGCTGTGGCGACAACCGGCAGGCCGTCTCGCGGCACATCTGGGCGCTGCTGAGCACCTATCTGGGGCACGGCGATCCCAGCCATACCTGGTGGTACCTGCAAGCCACACCCGCCCTGATGCAGGACATCGCCCATGCAGGCGAGACCCTGATGACGAAGGGGGGCGCATGACAGCTCCGGCCCCGTACCTCTCTGCCTTTCTGCGCGAACATCTGCCGCGCGAACGTGGCGCCTCGCAGCATACCACCGCGTCCTATGCGCAGTTTTACCGGCTGCTTCTGACCTTAGCGTCTGAGCGACCCAAAACCCGCCCGAGCCGCCTGTGCATCGAGGACCTGGACGCCTTCCTGATCTGTGCCTTCCTCGATCATCTTGAGGCGGAGCGCTCCAACTCGCCAAAAAGCCGCAATGCCCGGCTGGCAGCAATCCATTCGCTGTTTCGGTTCCTTGAGTATCGCGTGCTCTCCTGCCTGGATCAGGCCCGGCGGATCCACGCGATCCCGATGAAGCGGAGCGTTCAACCGCTGGTGTCTCATCGCACCAAAGTTGAGATGCAGGCGTTGCTTGCCGCACCCGATCCAAGCACCGCATCAGGCCTGCGGGACATGGCCATTCTGCACCTGGCCTTTGCCGCCGGGCTTCGCGTGTCGGAACTGGTGGGGCTGCGGCTGGGTCAGTTCGACGATGCGGCGATGCTAGCCTGCATGTAATCGGCAAGGGGCGACGCGAACGCATGCTGCCGCTTTGGCAGGAAACGGAAGGCATGCTGCGGCGCTGGATCGCTGTCCGACCAACCGGCGTTCTTTCACAGGGCGACCCGCAGCTGTTCCTGAATGCAGCCGACCGCCGGATGACGCGCTGCGGCTTCGCCTATATCCTGCGCAAACATGCGGCTGCCGCGGTAAAGGCCGAGCCCTCGATTGCCAACAAACGGGTCTCGCCCCATGTCCTGCGCCACAGCTGCGCCATACACACGCTGCGTGCCAGCGGCGATGTCCGTAAGGTCTCGCTCTGGCTTGGCCATGCAAGCGTCCAGACCACAGAAATGTCCCTGCGCGCGGATCCGACAGAAAAGCTCGAAGCGCTCACCGCCAGGGGCCCACCAAAACTGCAATCCGGCCGCTTCACCGTGCCGGACAAGCTGATGGCAATGCTCACCGAGACAAGCAACCCCCCGAATTATGCGGAGTGGCACCCGCCACAAACCCCTGCGGCGCCAACACCCAGCGCCACAGACTCCACATAAACATACGCTCAGCATAAACGGCCGTTTTGTTATTGAACACGACACGATCAGGCAAGGTCGAAATCGCAGGCTGGCGATGTTTGAACCCGTCAGCACGCTGTCGCCTTACCCTGGCGCAACGGCGTTCTCCACGCGATGCGGCCATCTGTCGACCTCGCTATCGGCGCTCTCAATCCGAAATCAGCGTCAATGGGAAACCTGACTGTCCACGGGTTTGAAATACATTACATAAAAAGGTCACACTGAAATCGTCCGACGCTCAAACCCCAAGCAATTCGCGATGCCCGGCTAGGGGTGGCCGAGCACCTCAAACACGCGTGCGCAAAAATCGTCGCCGCGCTGCTCGAAATTGTCGTATTGATCAAAACTCGCGGCTGCGGGCGCCAAAAGCACGACGTCGCCGGGCTGTGCCTCGGCTCTGGCCTGGGCCACGGCAGCGGCCATCGTGCCACACACGACATGAGCTGTATCGCCAAGTGCTATAGCAAAACTGGCGGCCTCGCGACCAATGACATAGGCTTTGGTCACATTTGTCATACTGCCCGCCAATCCTTCCAACCCACCGTCTTTGGCCAATCCGCCACAAATCCAACGGATGTTGCGAAACGCTGCCAGCGCCTTGGCCGCTGCATCAACATTTGTCGCCTTGCTGTCATTGACATAACTTACCCCGTCCGCTTCGGCGACGATTTGACTGCGATGCGACAAACCCGAAAAACTGGCAAAAGCGGCCTCGATTTCGCGCGGGGCAAGGGTCAAGGCCCGGCACGCAGCATAGGCGGCACAGGCATTTTGATGGTTATGCGCGCCCGGCAGACCGCCGATCGCACGCAGATCCACGCTGGTCACTTGCCGCCCCTTGCGCCACTCGGACAGAAAGCCTTTGCGGGCAAACACATGCCACCCGAGCCCGGTTAGCTTTTGGCCCGATGATATCCGGATGACCCTGTCATCATTGGCCCCTTCGGCCAGTTGACCGGCCAGAAATGCGCCCTCAACCTCATCAACGCCGATGATTGCGCGGTCTGGACCCCCTTCGGAAAACAAACGTCGTTTGGCGGCAAAATACCCGCCCAACCCCGCATGGCGGTCCAGATGATCCGATGACAAATTGGTAAATACAGCAATGTCGGGGGTCAGCGCACGGGCCAGCTCAATTTGATAGCTGGACAGCTCCAACACCACCACCCCGCCATCATGGGCGGGCTCCAAGTCGAGCACGCCCCGGCCAATATTGCCCGCCAACTCGCACGCACGGCCCGAAACGCTGAGCACATGATGGATCAGCGCACTGGTGGTCGATTTGCCGTTCGAACCGGTGACGCAAACAATCTTAGGGGTCCGGTCCATGGCCGACCACTCCGAGGTTGCATAAGATTGAAAGAACAGACCGATATCATTGTCGACTGGAACCCCCGCCACAGTTGCGGCCGCAATCACTGGATGAGGGTAGGGATATAGATGTGGAATGCCCGGAGACACGATCAGTCGCGCAATTGACCCCCAGTCGATCCGCGCCAGATCCGTGATCTCGAAACCTTGTTCTTGCGCCACCGTTCTGCCGTTTTCATCATCATCCCAGCATATCGCCACAGCCCCACCAGCGCGCAATGCGCGGGCCGTTGCAAGACCCGAACGCCCAAGGCCAAGAACGGCCACGCGCGCACCTGTAAAACCTTGAACGGGGATCATAATAAGTCTCTCTGCAATTGTATTTCAGGCACCAAAAGCGCTCTGTAAAAGGTTAGCGAACTTTCAACGTGGCCAGACCAATCAGCGCAAGGATCAGTGAGATTATCCAAAACCGAATGACGATTTGTGGCTCCTGCCACCCCTTTTTTTCGAAATGGTGATGGATGGGCGCCATCAGAAAGACACGCCGACCGGTCAGCTTGAAAAAACCCACCTGGATGATCACGGACAGCGCCTCGACCACAAACAGACCGCCAACGATGCCCAGCACCATCTCGTGCTTGGTGGCCACTGCTATGGCGCCAAGTGCGCCGCCCAAGGCAAGGCTGCCGGTGTCGCCCATAAACACAGCTGCGGGCGGCGCATTATACCACAAGAATCCAAGGCCCCCGCCGATCAGCGCAGAAGTGAAGATAAGAACTTCGCCGGTGCCTGGTACATAGTGAACATCAAGATAACTGGTGAAGTCGACGCGGCCCACGGCATAGGCAATCACGCCCAATGTGCCTGCTGCGATCATCACTGGCATAATGGCGAGGCCATCCAACCCATCGGTGAGGTTCACCGCATTTGCCGAGCCTGCGATCACCAACATGCAAAACGGGATGAACAGCCAGCTTAGATTGATCAGCGTGTCCTTCAAGAACGGCAGCGCAAGCTGGTTTGTCAGTTCAGGCGGATGCATGAATGTCGCCATAACGCCGGCAAAAGCGGCAATCATAAAGCCGATACCCAACCTGACCCGACCCGATACGCCAGCATGACTGTTTTTGGTGACTTTATTATAGTCGTCCAGAAAGCCGATCAGCCCGAAGCTGGTCGTTACGAACAACAATATCCAGACAAAACCGTTGTCCAAGCGCGCCCAAAGCAGAGTCGAAGAGATCAGCGCTGACAAGATCAGAAGGCCTCCCATGGTTGGGGTGCCTTGTTTCGTCACCAGATGACTCTCGGGACCGTCATCCCGGATTGGCTGACCAAATTTCTGTCTTCGCCGCAACAGGTTGATCAGCGGCTTGCCAAAGACAAACCCAAAGACCAGTGCGGTGAAGAACGCACCTCCGGCCCGAAAGGTGATGTATCGGAAGAGGTTGAAAAAGTCTCCGCCATCTGACAACTCGGTGAGCCAAAATAACATAAAATTCACCTTTTTTCGTGCGCACAGATGGGCTGTGTTAGGTCGCGCAGCGCCTCAACGCATAACGACACTTTTGACCCTTTTGACCCTTTGACCAGAACCACATCCCCCGGTTCAATCAGATTGCGAAGATCCGGCAGCAATTGCGCAGCATGCGCGACATGGGTGCCACGCTGATGATCCGGCAAAGCGTTATACAAATGGGCCATGCGCGGCCCACAGGTATGGATTTGTGCCAGCAACTGGGTCGCCTTAAGGCGGCCAAGCCCGGCATGCATATTCACCTCGTCGGGTCCAAGTTCCAGCATATCACCCAAGATCGCAACATGACGGGCTCCCGGATCGAGAAGAGAGAAAACCTCTAGACTGGCGGCCATCGAGGCGGGATTGGCATTAAAGGCATCATCAACCAAGACGAAAGTGCCACCTTTGGGATGGGGCAGCGCAGCGCGGGTGCCACGGCCTTCGAAGGGCTGCCAAGTGGCGATGCCGTCGCGGCTGGCTTGAGGGTCGGCCCCAAGCGCCGCGCAGGCGGCCAGAACACCCAGCGCGTTTTGAGCATGATGCGCACCTGGCGCCTGAAGCGTGAAGCCAAAGTGCCCCCGCGGCCCGCTGGCTTGAACCGCTTGTGCGTCTTGAGTGGCGGAGATGGCGCTCAGGTGCCAAGGGTGAGCCTCGGCCTGACCAAACAGCGTATAGTCAACGCCCCGGTTTTTTGCGTACCCGATCAAAATCGGACTTGTCGGCAAATCGCCATTGAGAATCACCTGGCCAGATCTTTGATCAAGCCCGTCTGTGATGCTGGCTTTTTCGATTGCGATCGCGTCAAGGCTGTCAAAGGACTCCAGATGCGCCGCGGCAAGAGTGGTGATGACCGCCACATCTGGGCGGGCCATCACCGCCAAAGGCGCGATTTCGCCAGGGGCGCTCATGCCAATTTCGATCAGAGCAAACTCGGTGTCGCGCGGCATTCGCGCCAATGTCAAAGGCACCCCCCAGTGGTTGTTATAGCTGGCCTCGGCCGCGTGGGTCCTGCCTTGCGCCGCCAGAGCCGCGCGCGCCATTTCCTTTGCGCTGGTTTTGCCGACAGAGCCGGTGATTGCCAACACTTTGGCCGCCGTGCGCGCCCGCGCCGCGCGTGCCAGATCTTGGAGCGCCGAAAACACATCCTCGACGATCACCAACGGTGCATCTGCCGCCACATCAGCAGGTCTGTAAGCGACAAGCGCCGCCGCCGCACCTTTGGCCAGTGCAGCCGCGACGAAGTCATGGCCGTCACGCTCGGCCTTCAGGGCCACAAACAAATCGCCATGTTGCAAGGTGCGGGTGTCAATCGACACGCCGGTGGCGGCAAAGTCGACGCTGCAGAGACCACCTGTGGCCGCCAGCGCCTGGGCGCAGGTCCACAACGCCGTCATCACAATTTTCCGTCGAGTGCGGCGATCGCGACGCTGGCATGCTCAACATCATCGAACGGATAGACGACATCACCCACGATCTGACCTGTCTCATGGCCTTTGCCGGCAACCAATAACACGTCGCCGGGGCTTAACGCATCTACGCCACGCAAGATCGCTTCGGCCCGATCCGGCACTTCGGTTGCGTCCGGCGCGGCTTGCAGAATGGCCGCGCGAATGCGTGCGGGGTCTTCCGAGCGCGGATTATCATCAGTCACGATCAACTGATCGGCATGGGTATGTGCGGCTTGTCCCATCACGGGCCGCTTGCCCTTATCGCGGTCGCCGCCTGCGCCAAACACCACAACAAGGCGACCCAAAACATGCGGACGCAGCGCTTTACAGGCCGTCGCCAGCGCGTCTGGGGTATGGGCATAATCGACAAACACCGTTGCGCCATTGTCGCGCGTGCCCACCAATTCCATCCGACCGCGTACGGTTTGCAGGCTGGGCAGCACCTTGACAATATCCGACATCGCAGCCCCCATCGATATGGTCAATCCCATTGCCACCAGAACATTTTCGGCCTGGAATCCGCCGATCAGCGGCAAATGGGTTTGGTAGGTCACCCCCATATAGCGAAAGCGCATGTCCTGACCAGTGGCATCAAAGCGCTGCCCCAACAGGCGTAAGTCCGCATCTTCGAACCGGCCTACCCCCAGAACGGTCTGACCCGCACCATTGGCAATCTCGGCGGCGATGAAACCGCGCGGGTCGTCCAAGTTGATCACGGCTGTCCCTTCGTCGGGCAAAACCCGCTGAAACAGACCCATCTTGGCGTCGAAATAGGCGTCCATCGTTTGGTGGTAATCCAGATGATCCTGGCTGAAATTGGTAAAGCCCGCCCCAACCAAGCGCACCCCATCCAAGCGTCGCTGAGCGAGCCCATGCGACGACGCCTCCATCGCGGCGTGGGTCACGTCTTCGGCGGCCATTTGTGCCAAAATCTTGTGCAGGGTAATCGTGTCAGGTGTGGTATGGTGAGTTGAGCCGGTAAAATCGCCCTCGATCCCAGTGGTGCCAAGATTGGCCGATGCGTGCCCCAGAGCCTGACAAATCTGGCGGGTGAAGCTGGCAACAGAGGTCTTGCCATTCGTACCCGTCACTGCGACCATCTGCGCTGGCTGCGCGCCAAACCAAAGCGCTGCAGCCCCCGCCAAACTGGCGCGCGGATCTTCCGCGATGATCAATGCACCGTCCCAATCGGCCAAGGCGGCGGCAGCGATGCGCGCGCCTTCGGCATCGGTCAGGATCGCGCGCGCACCCTTGCGCACGGCATCTTCGATAAATGCGCCGCCATGAACACGGGTCCCGGGAAGTGCGGCAAACAACGCGCCAGCACGCATTGCGCGGTTGTCAAGCACCAGAGCCGTGACATCCGCCCGACGACCGGCTTTTGCGGTCAGGCCCAACGCATCAAGGCTGCGTGTCTTGGTGTGATTGTCGACCATGGCTCCCTCAACGGGCGCGCGCCCTAACCGGGGTGTAGCTCAGGATCGCCGACATATTCAACCGATGGTCTCAGACCCAAAAGCGGCGCCAATCGTCGGGTCAGTTCGTGGCTGACCGGAACCGCTGTCCAGCCGGCGGTGCGGCGGTTTTCACCCAATACTGAGATTTCCGGCTCATCCAGCATCACGATCAACACAAATTGCGGATCGTCCGTCGGGAATATCTGCGCGAAGGTGGAGATCAGCCTGTCTGTATGATAGCCACCGGCGGGATCGGGCTTGTCGGCGGATCCGGTCTTGCCGCCAATGGCGTAACCAGGGAAACGGGCGAAACTGGCGGTGCCGTCTTCGCTCTCGACCGCCTGGCGCAGCATATCACGCGAGGCCGCTGAAACCGCTTCTGAAACAATGCGCGGGCCGTCAGGTGGATTCGTTCTGCGCAACAATGTTGGCGTGACCACCTGGCCACCGTTCAGCAATGACGCGTATCCGGTCGCCAAATGCAGCGGACTGATCGCCAGCCCATGACCGTAAGACACCGTCATCGCGCTGACCTCTGTCCAAGGGGCGGGCAGCATCGGCCAAACCGTGGGTGCCTCAATCAGCTCGACCGGGCTGGGATCGAGAAGTCCGAGCGCGCGTAAGAACGCCTGCTGACGCGGCACCGTGATCTGCTGGGCCAAATGTGCCGTGCCGATGTTTGAGGATTTCACGATCACATTGGCGACCGATTGCGAGGGTCCCAATGGCTTGTAGTCGCGTATGACACGGTCCGCCACGCGCAAAGGCCCCTGGGTCGCCACTTGGGTCTGGGGGGTCACCAGGCCCAGCTCGAGCGCTTGGGCAGCGGTAAAGATTTTCAGGGTCGAGCCAAGCTCATACACCCCTTGGACCGCGCGATTGAATATTGGGGCGTCGCTTGGATCGCCTTCAGGCGGTGGCGGCGGGCGGTCGTTTGGATCAAAATCCGGCAAACTGGCCATGGCGCGTATTTCCCCAGAGCGCGCATCCATCAATATGGCAGACGCGCCTTTGGCATTCATCACCATCATACCACTATGAAGGACCTCTTCCAGAACCGCTTGCAGCGTCAAATCAATGCTCAGTTGCAGCGGCGCCCCACCGTTTTCGGGGTCGCGTAAATAGGTGTCAAATGCCAATTCGACACCCGCGACACCGACCAGTTCTGCGAAATGCACATCGGCCGTCCCGAATTTGGTTCCCCCCAAAATATGGGCCGCCAATGTACCGTTGGGATAAAGGCGCATCTCGCGCGTGCCAAACATCAAGCCCGGCTCGCCGATATCGTGAACGATCTGGCGTTGCTCGGGCGAGATTTGCTGTTTGATCCAGATGAACTTGTTTTTGCTGGTAAAGCCCTTGCGCAGACGGTCCAGATCCAAGTCCGGAAAAACACGCGCAAGCTCAACAGCGGCGCGTTCGGGATTGGTCATCTCATGCGGGTGCGCATAAAGGGACTGGGTCAGCAAATTGGTCGCCAGGATCCGACCATGGCGGTCCACAATATCGCTGCGCGCCGCCAGCCGCTCAGACCCAGAGCTGCGCACAATCGGTTCTGCCACGGGTTCCGACGCGATCGCCCACATCCGCAAACCCACAAGACCGAATACCGCAACTGTCATTAAGGCCGCCAGCAGCAAGCGGCGCTCGGATACGACCCGTAAGGTGTCGCGATGAATTTCTTTACGGTCGCGTATATTCTGGCGTTCGATCTCGTTGGGGTCATGGCCGGTTTCACGGGCCCAGAGGATACGGGCAAGGGGCCGCAGAGGGATCCGCACGCTCATGGCTGCCCCCCAGGTGTCCCAGTTGAACTGGACGCCGAGACCACAAGACCCTCCACAATCGCCAGGCTGGGCACCGACGGGAACGCCACCTCGTCAATTGCACCGAAATGATCCGGGTTCATCGGTACCAATTGCAGCTCTGAAAAGTTCAGATCCACCAGATCGCGCAAGCGGTCCGGACGATTTAGATAGGCCCATTCCGCACGCAGAACGGACAACGCTTCGCGTGTCGCGGCAATTTCAGTATGCAAGGCGCTGACCCTTTTCAACGCTTTTTGGGTCTGGAAATTCTGTTGATAAGCCCAATAGGCCAAACCGATCACCAATGCTGCCGACAAAAAATAAATGACCGTCCGCATCGCTTAACCCCCCGTCCACCTGAGAAACCCAGGCAAACCAAGTGCCGTACGATCCGCGGCTTCCGCCGCCACATCGGTACGCCGCGCCAAACGCAACCGAGCCGAGCGGGCGCGTGGATTGCGTGCGATTTCATGCGTTGTCGCGGCGATCGCTTTGCCGGGGGTCAATGTGAACCGCGGCGCTTTGGCATCTGATTGAGGGGCATAGCGCGACCCGCCCCCGCCCTTGCTGGCGGCCGCAGCCAAGAAACGTTTGGCAATTCGGTCCTCGATGGAATGAAACGTCACCACCGCAAGGGCGCCACCGGGTTTAAGCGCGCGTTCGGCCGCCTCTAGCCCTGCGATCAGCTCGCCCAGCTCGTCGTTCACCGCAATCCGCAGCGCCTGAAAGGTCCGGGTTGCCGGGTGGCTTTGGCCAGGTTTGCTGCGTGGCACGCAATCGGTAACGATTTGCGCCAAACTTGCTGTGGTGGTGATCGGGTCCACCGCCCGGGCACGCACAATCGCTTTGGCGATCCGGCGCGAGGCGTGCTCTTCGCCCAACGCATAGATCAGATCAGCGAGGACTGCCTCGTCAGCTGTGTTGACAATATCTGCGGCACAGGGACCTATCGCGCCCATGCGCATATCCAGCGGTCCGTCGCGCATGAATGAAAATCCCCGCTCTGCCCGATCAAGCTGCATGGACGAAACTCCAAGGTCCAGCACCACCCCATCGAGCATCATGTCGCTGTAGCGATCTAGCTTGGAAAACACCCCCTCGATCAGCGTCAGCCGGTCGCCATATCCGGCGGACCACTGCGCTGCCATGTCAAAGACCATCGGATCGCGGTCAACACCGATCACGCGGGACGCGCCTGCATCCAGCAACCCACGTGTATAACCGCCTGCCCCAAAGGTGCCATCCAGCCAATGACCCGAAATGGGCGCAAGATTTTCAAGAATTGGATCCAGCAAAACCGGAACATGCAGAGCGTCAATGCCGGAGGACGCAAGGGACGACATCTCAGAGATCGGCTGCCGGATCTGGCGCCGCATTCAACAAGCTGGCCGGGTCGAAATCGTCGTCGAGATTGTCCAGATAGCTATCGAGTGCGGCCATCTCGGCGGCGTAACCTTCCGGTGTCAGAATTTTAAACGTATCGCCAGAGGCCATGAAGACCGCCTCGCCGACGATGCCGAACGGATCGCGGCATTTGGCGGGCAACACCATGCGTCCGGTTTCATCCACCATTGCTGGGTGGGCCTTGGACAAGTAGATCGCCTGCAAGACCCGCTTGTCCTTTGACCCTTCGGGCATTGCGAGGATCTTTGCCGACAAAATCTGAAATGCTTCAACCGTATAGCATTGCAGATAGTCTTTCTGCTTGTGCTTTGCATAGTTGACCACGACGCGGGCACCGCGCGCTGGATCATAGGCGGAGTCGTGTTCTTGCAGGACAACGCGAAAATCAGACGGGATCGAGACCCTGCCCTTATTGTCCACCTTGTGGACACTTTCGCCTATGAACATTCCGGCCACGCGGTGGCTCCTTGCTCTGTCCCTCTCCCCACCGTGCTCCGCTTGAAACGGAAACGGCGGATCGCGCTGCTGCCATAGCTCGATCCGCCGCCAAGTCCCTTACGGGCCGACTGGCTGCGCAACCACCTGGGGGGATGTCTGCTTGTCGCGCGCCCGTCTGTTCCGAAGAGCGGAGCCTAATGAAACCTGCCTCGGTTTTGCGATCTTGAGTGCCGCTTGTGCCGTTCTTCGATAATCAAGGTATGCCACGGGATCATATGGTATGCAACCCCTACTTATGGGAATATACATAAGAATACCTTGTTCGATTTGTACATCAGCCTCTTTTATTCTGTGCTCGGAACGACGAAATTAGCACAACTTGTAGATGCACCCAAATTATCCACAATATGCGCTAATATTGGCAAAGAACAAAGCAGATACTGTGATTTCGCGCAAACTATGCT
>JBELMC010000080.1:0-11999 GCA_042096155.1 Dinoroseobacter sp. | reverse complement strand
ACCAGATCGATGCGCGCCAAAACTTGCGCGGTCGCGGCCGAGGTCCCGATAATGGCATGATGGGCCCGCTCGGAATTGATCTCTTCTTGAAGATAAGCATTTTCTTGTTCGAGACGGTCATGCAATTGGGCGATCTCTTGCAATGCACTTTTGAGTTTGAGTTCATTCTCTTTGCGTTCGGTGATATCGCGAAAAATAACGACGGCACCTGCAAGGATATGGTGATCATAAATCGGTGTCGAAATGTATTCGACCCGGATTGGTTTGCCGTCCTTGCGCCAGAAAACCTCATCTTCGATACGATTGACTTGTTCGAACCGGAAAGACTTGTAAATCGGGCAATCGTGATGTTCGTACCGCTCGCCTGAGAGATGATGGTGATGAATAATCGAGTGAATGTCCTTGCTCAAAAGATCTTCTGTTGTCCAACCCAACATCTCTTGTGCAGCGCGATTCACAAACGTGGTTTTGCCCTCTGCATTGAGCCCATATATGCCTTCGCCTGCTGCATTTAGGATAAGCTGATTGCGCAGTTCCAGATCAGCAAAAAAATTTTCAGCGCGTTTCCATTCATCAAATCCCGCCCGCTGCAACTCTGCAATTTCTGCCAAATGGGCACGGCGATCGAGCTTATCTAGATCGATGATCATCAACAAAATTTGATGTGGGCGCGCCGCAAGTTTGCGTGCCCGTATCTCGCATCGCAACCCGCTTTTGTCACGGCGCTGAAGTTGAATGCGACGGGTCCAAGCCTGGCCACGGGTATCAACCTCATCTGCAAATACCAAAAACTGAGCCAACTGCGTGCCAAGAAAATTCACAAAATGGGGCGGCGCATCGGATGAAACGCCAAGAAGCTCGCATCCAAGATCGTTAATCTCGCAGATCTTGTCAGTGCGCGTACATAAAATGAGAGCCGCCTCGGGCATCGCCGAGGTAATGGAATCGGAACGTATCAACGGAACGGTCATAACGGCATACTATACTTGAACTCAGCCAGAGAAATAGCGAATTTTCGTAACTTACGAAATTTCGAAAGTTAGGCGCGACGTAGAAATCTCTTTATTATTTGTTTTTATTTGATTTTTATAAATTGACTAAAATTTAGCCACCTTCTTTTTTACAGTCTTAGAGGCTGTCATCCTTTGATGTGTCGGACCGTGCTTGTGGTGTGCAGATGCGTTTCGACGAACCATCGCTTGGTCTTCCCTTGAGCCAGCGAAACATAATAAAAGGATCATTCATGACGCATTTCAAAGACCCGTTTAACCCAAATATTGACGTTTGGAATGAATGTGGAGAGGCCGCTGGTGGCCCAGCAGATCCATATGAAGGGCTGGCTGCAGAAGACGCAGCGATCCTGCGTGACAGGGCAAAACAGTCGCTGAACCCCGAGGTGGGGATGACCCGTGCGCTGGAAAGCTCTGTGATGCAGGGTTTGTTCAAGACCGATATCTCGCGACGCGCTTTCTTGCGCAGCGCGGGTGTTTCAACCGCGCTGGCCGCAGTTGCATCCGTGTTTCCATTGTCATCGCTGCAGCTTATGGCACAAGAGGCGATGAAAAACCTCGAGAAGACGAAACTTACATTGGGGTTTGTGCCAATCACATGTGCCACCCCAATCATCGGTGGCCATGCGCTTGGCTTTTACGAGCGGTACGGCCTTGACGTCGATATCGTCAAAACCGCCGGCTGGGCAGTTTCACGCGACAAATGCTTGAATGGCGAATATGATGGATCGCATCTGTTGTTCCCGATGCCCATGGCGATGTCGCTGGGTATAGGGTCGACCGCGCAGCCTTGGAAAGTGGTGTCCAATGTCAACACCAACGGCCAGGCGATCGTTCTTGCCAACAAGCATCTGAGCAACCAGGATCCAAAAAATTGGAAAGGCTTCAAATTTGCGGTTCCGTTTGAGTACTCGATGCATAATCTGCTGCTGCGCAACTACGTTGCGGCAGCTGGGTTGGACCCAGATCGTGACATCCAGATCCGTGTGGTGCCGCCGCCCGAAATGGTTGCAAACCTGCGCTCTGAAAATGTGGACGGCTATTTGGCACCCGATCCATTCTGCCAGCGCGCCGTGTACGATCAAGTGGGATTCATTCACAAATTGACGCTTGATTTGTGGAAGCAACACCCGTGCTGCGTGTTTGGTCTGTCTGAAAAATTCATTGGCGAAAACCCCAACACAACGATGGCGCTGACGACCTCTATTCTTGAAGCTACAGCGGCCGCCGAGACCTCCGAAGGACGTGTAGCTTTTGCTGAATCGATGGCGCCAGCCAACTACCTGAACCAACCTGTTGAGATCCTCAAGCAGATCCTGACCGGCGTGTTCCCGGACGGTCAAGGCAACATCAAAAATGTGCCAGACCGCATTTCGTTCATGCCGCTTCCAACGCAAACAATGGGAACTTGGGTGCTGTCACAGCTGCGTCGCTGGAACTACATTGAAAGCGATACCAACTATGCGACCCTTGCCGAGGATCTTGTGATGACAACCACAACCCGCGAACGCATGCGGGCCATGATGGTTGCCGACGCAAATTTGACCTTCTCGGATGCTGAACAGGACGTCTATGCGCCTGTCCAAGTTCAGGGTGAGCCCTTTGCCCCCGATGCCGCACAGCAGTTCATCGACGCCCAGCCCTTCAGCCGGACGATATAGAATCCTGGACAGTATATTTCCGAACGGGGCAGATCCCTGCCCCGTTCAAGCTTAACTTTTGGGGGATCCGAATGGTCCGGTCATCTGATTATCGCAGCGTAGCGCTGTCTTTATCCATTCTTCTGAGCCTTTTGCTGTTTTGGCAGGTGACAACATATGTGCCTGACGCAGGCCCTGTCGGCGTTATCCTGTCACAAGAACAAACAGACGACCTGCTGGCGCAGGACATGTCTCAGGAAGATATTGAATTCTATGCGAGCCAAGGCGTCGCCTTTGTGCAGCTCAAGCAAATTGCATCGCTGAAACTGTCTCGCGAAACGATCGACGCAGCTGGCGGTATTCGCGCGCTCGGGATCAGTGTTCCAGATCAGAACTCCGCCCCAGCTCCGGGGTCTTTGTTCCCATCCCCCGTCAAGGTGGGGGTTGAACTGTGGGACACCGTGACTGACCCGTTCTATGTCGCGGGCACCAACGACATGGGCTACGGTATCCAGATTGGATATTCGTTACTGCGCGTCATCATTGGCTACACATTGGCGGCGGCCATTGCGATCCCACTTGGCTTTCTGATTGGCATGTCGCCACTGGCTTACAAAGCGCTCGATCCGTTCATCCAGGTTCTGAAGCCAATTTCGCCACTGGCTTGGATGCCAATTGCACTGTTTACCATCGGCGACAGTGAGCTGTCATCGCTGTTTGTGATTTTCATATGCTCGTTGTGGCCAATGCTGACCAATACGGCCTTTGGTGTGGCCAGCGTGCGTGCAGATTGGGTCAATGTGGCGCGCACCCATGAGTTGAGCACTTTGCGCACAGCACTGACGGTCATTTTGCCCGCCGCAGCACCGACAATCGTGACAGGCATGAGGATCTCGATCGGGATTGCCTGGTTGGTGATTGTCGCCGCCGAGATGCTCGTCGGAGGCACCGGAATTGGATATGTCGTTTGGAATGAATGGAATGGCTTGCGACTGGATCGGATGATCGTGGCGATCTTGTTTATCGGCGTTATGGGCATGTTGCTGGATGCCGCGTTCGCACGCCTGCAGCGCGCCGTCGCCTACGTGGAATAAGGAGACATAAAATGGCAAAACCATTCCTATCGATTGAGCGTCTAACCCAAACCTTCCCGGATGGGGCCGGTGGCACCATGACGGTGTTTGAGAACGCCACCTTTGGCGTCGAAAAGGGCGAGTTCGTTTGTATTCTGGGCCATTCTGGCTGCGGCAAATCCACGATCATGAATATCCTCGCAGGGTTGGCTGAGCCGACCAGCGGCGTGGTCAAGATGGACGGCGACCATGTGTCTGGTCCGAGCCTCGACAGGGGAGTTGTGTTTCAGAACTACTCCTTGCTGCCATGGCTGAGCGCATTGAAAAACGTCACATTTGCGGTCTCGGCCCGGTTTCCGCACTGGCCCAAGCAACAAGTCGTCGAACATTCGACTGCGTTTTTGGAAAAGGTCGGCCTGACCGACGACGCGATCCACCGAAAGCCAAGTCAATTGTCCGGCGGCATGCGGCAACGGGTGTCCATTGCGCGCGCCTTTGCCAATGAACCCAAGTTGTTGCTTCTGGATGAGCCGTTCGGTGCATTGGATGCGCTGACGCGGGGCACGATTCAGGACGAATTGATCAAAGTCTGGAGCCAAACCGAACAGACGGTTTTCATGATCACTCACGATATCGACGAGGCGATCCTGCTGGCAGACCGTATTCTTCTGATGACCAACGGTCCAATGGCCCGCGTTGCTGAGTCAGTTGCAATCACTATGCCAAGACCCCGCAATCGCACCGAGATTGTCGAACACCCAAACTACTACGCTATTCGCAACCACCTTGTGCAATTTTTGGGGCAGCGCTCCAAAGACCTTGCGGGCCAGTCTTCGGGTGGGTCTGATGAAACACCGCAGATGATTCATATCGACAAGACCGCTGCGGTCGAACCGACAACGGGCGCCGCGCTCGAAAGTCCGCTTTTGCGTGCGATAAACGACTGACGACGATCTGCCATGCCACGACCCCATCTACCCCGATCTCTGCTCCCGCCGGTCCCGTTGAAAGACGCGGTCAACAACGTCCGTGCAGTCAAATACATTGGGTATACGAATGGCGCGGCGAACCTCACCATGGCCTGCATGTCCTCCGCAAAATGGGCAAACCCGCAGGACTATTTTGAGGATCACGCCAAAATGCAAGCCGATCACATGCGCAAATGGTCTAAAAAATGCAGGTGCCTGCCCGATCAAAAAAATCTGGACCCGCGCGGAAAGCCGAATAGCCGTGCGTTTTTGCTTCGGAACATGTGCTGGCCACATCCCATGGTTTTGCGCCGACGGACACAAAGCTTGGGAACGACGGCGATGCCGGTCATCTGGCCAGGCGCCGCGCGTCAATCACAGACGCGATTGCCCCAGCGGCACAACTTAGAAATCTATGGCCCGAAGGTCCGTCTCGGGCGGACCAGCCTGGCCTAGATCAATTTGGTCGGAGACCTAATTCAATCCCAAAAGGAGAAAACATGATGAAAGATAAATTTGAAGTGCCCAGCATGATGACAAAAGAAGACGTCACGATGATGATCCTGTCCGCCAAGAAGCAGGCCGGACTGACATGGGAAGGCATCGCAGAAAAGATTGGTATGTCCCCAGTGTGGACCCATTCCGCCTGTATGGGGATGAATGGCTTCGCAAAAGAAACTGCCGAGGCGCTGGTCACGGCGCTGGCCTTACCGCAAGAGGCCGTCAGTGTGTTGGAAGAGCCCCCCACCAAGGTCTGGGAACAGGCGGTTCCGACGGATCCTTGTATCTATCGATTTTACGAGATCGTTGGGGTCTACGGCCCAACACTCAAAGCCTTGATCGAAGAAAAATTTGGCACCGGGATCATGTCGGCAATCGATTTTGACATGTCTGTGACGAAAATTCCCTATGAAAAGGGAGACCGCGTCAAAGTCGAAATGACCGGGAAGTTCCTGTCTTACAACTCTTGGTAAGCAAGCCGCCCTTGCGTTGCACGCAGTTCAATTGGCACCTTCGGCTTTGAATAACGAAGGAAAACTTTCGTCTGCGGCGACATCGTCGCAGACGTCATTTTAATTTTTGTAAATCACCTGTAATCTTTCAGATGGGCGGCCCGAGCCATCGGCGCGGAAAAAGGGGCGCCCGCCACCGCCGAAACCAACGCGTTGCACCACTGATTAAACCACCTGATCTTTTCCAAGACCGACCCGCTTGCGGTGCGGGCCATACAGACAGGCAATGCCCAGAATAATACCAGAGACCGTGGCGATCATACCCGCCGCACTGACAGCATTATCCGCACCGAGCCAAAGCGGGCCATAGCCGGCGAAAACGTACCCCAACACGGCCGACAACGTTGCGAAGGCAACGGACCACCAAACTTGACGACTGAGGCTGTTGGTCATCAGCCGCGCCGCCGCCGGCGGGCAGATAAACATCGCGATTACGATGATCGAGCCGACGGCGTCAAAAGCCGCCACAGCGGTGACGGCCGCTGTGACAACCAAGCCGAAGCCGAGCGCTGCGGCCGGGATCCCGAGCGCCTGTGCAAATGCGGCGTCAAAGGTTGCAATCTTGAGCCAGCGCCAAAAGATGACCATCAAGGTGATCACCATGGCGCAAACAATCGCGATCCTGGGCAGCTCGTCGGGCAATGTGGCCAGGGCCGCCGGGTCCAGCACGGAATGCCACCCTTCGGCGCGAAACCAGATCAGGGATTCGAGATTGCCCATCAGGGCGTGTTCCACATCGATATGAATGTTGCTGGTATCGGTTTGCTCCAAGATCAAGACGCCTGCTGCAAACATCGACGTGAACACAACCCCCATGGCAGCGCCCGCTTCAATCTTGCCCAATCGTTTGACCGCCTCAATCAAGATCACAGCCACCACGGCTGCTCCGCTCGCGCCCAAGAGCATCGGAATGGTCGAAAGCGCACCGGTCAGAAGAAACGCCACGACAATGCCCGGCAGCACAACATGGCTGATCGCATCCCCGATCAAAGCCTGGCGCCGCAAGATCAAGAAATTGCCCGGCAGTGCGCAGGCAATGGCCGACAACACACCAATCATGATCGGTGTCAGCGAGAATTGCACAAAATCCGCGCCCATCATGTGTCTTGCACGGCGATCGGCCCCCCCAGCTTGCGGTCAAAATCGGCTATTTCATCGGCCGTGAAAACATCTTCAATCGGTGTCAAACCATCATAGCGGCCCGTTAGACCCATATCTTGATGCACGTCGCGCGCGATGTCCCAACGGCGCTCATCGCGGGCAATTTTTGCGGCCTGCGCACTCCCGGTCTTGGTGGGCACGCCGTCGGCGCGCACCAACCCGTCCCGGCGCAGCAAACGCAAAGTGTAGGCTTCGCGGATCGGATGGTGCGCGGCCAGCGCGAGCAAACCCTGTCGGCGGTGCACGCGGGCCTGAAACCGACGATATCGGATCACAGCCGTCAGCATCCCACGACTTGGCGCAAACAGGAGAGAAAAGACAAATAGACCGGCTGCGACAAGCACAATGATCGGCCCTGTTGGCAGCGCCGGAGCCGAGGCCGAAATCACGGCGCCCAGATATCCTGAGCCCCCGCCCACAGCGCCAGCGATCCAGATCACCTGATGGGAGCGCTCGGTCCAAAACCGCGCCGTAACAGCCGGGATGATCAGCATTGCGACAATCAGAATCAACCCGACAAGTTTCAGGCCAATCACCGTAACCGCCATGACCAGGCCCATCATCAAAAGGTCGGTCCGGCGCACATCATAGCCCAAAGAGGCCGCGTATTCGCTGTCAAACGCCACAACGGTCATTGGTCGGCGCATCAGCCATGTCGCCAGAACCGCAAACGATCCCCCCACCGCAATCACGATGGCATCTTGGAACAACATCCCGGCGGTCGCGCCCAGCAGAAACCCCTCTAGGCCGGCTTGACGCCCAGCGCTCATGGTTTGGATCACGGTCAACAGCACGATGCCCGCGCCAAAAAAAACACCAAGAACGGCGCCGATCGCCGCATCCTCGGCCAACCGCGTGTGGCGCACGATCCACTCAATCAACAAAAGTCCGATCCATGCGGTCACGGCCGAGCCCAACAAAAGGCCGAGAAGACTGCGCCCGTCACCGCCCAGAGCGACCATCACGATGAACGCAAGACCGATGCCTGGCAAAGTTGCATGGGCCACTGCATCGGAAACAAGCGCCCGTTTTCGCAGGAACAAGAACGTCCCCGACGCTCCTGCTGCGAAGCCCAAAAGGGCTGCACCAATCGCCACCAGCGCTGCATTATAGCCTGCCTGCAAGACCAACGCCTCGAGGAAAAGCTGCACTCAGACGCCCTCTGCCATCGACAATTTCGCTAAATGTGTCGCAGCAAGGCGACCCCCATAGGTCGTTTGTAGATTTTCCACCGTGAACGTGCTTTCAACCGAGCCTTCGGCAATGCGGCGCAGATTGATCAAGAACACATGACCATAATACTCCTGCACGGTGGACAAGTCATGATGCACAGCAACCACAGTCTTACCATCGGCCTTCAAGATCCGAAGTACATCAATAATTGCCCGTTCGGTGGCCGCATCGACGCCGGCGAACGGTTCGTCCAACAGATACAGGTCCGCATCCTGCGCCAACGCGCGGGCCAAAAACACTCTTTGTTGCTGGCCACCCGAAAGCTGCCCGATCTGGCGCTGCGCAAAATCAGCCATGCCAACGCGGTCCAGGCACATCAAGGCGCGCGTTTTCATCGGCCCCGACAATCTGCCAAGCAGCCCCAGTTTGCGGTATAACCCCATCTGCACAACATCGATCACATTTGTTGGAAAGTCCCAATCGACGCTGGCGCGCTGGGGCACATAAGCGATTCTGTCACGGACTTGCTCGATGGGTTGCCCGAAGACATGCACCTCTCCGGACAGGCGCGGGACCACGCCCAGCGCTGCTTTCAATAATGTCGATTTCCCCGCGCCATTGGGCCCGATGATTGCAGACATCGCCTGTGATGGAAACGCTGCATCCACTGAAAACACCGCCGGTTTTTCGCCGTAGGACACCGTCACCCCGTTGACCACAAGAGCAACATCAGAACCAGCCCCCCCCTGTCGCCAGGCCTGGCCGTTCCGCGCGGCAAGGATTGGCTGAGGTTTGGGTATCCGCATGCGACCGATCAATTCAGCAATCCTTGCATACCGGCCTTCGGTGTCTCGCCCCCAAGAGCGGACGAGATGGTCGTCGCATTGTGATCGATCATACCAACATAAGTGCCCTCATATGTGCCCGGCGCGCCCATGGCGTCCGAGAACAACGCGCCGCCAATGACAACTGGATGGCCTTGGGCCGCAGCACCTTCGATCAGCGCGCGGATGTTTCGATCCGACACAGATGTTTCCACAAAGACGGCGCCGATCTTGTTCTCGACCAACATGTCGACCAATTCACCAATCCGCCGCAGGCCTGCTTCGGCGTCCGTCGAGATTCCCTGGATGCCGACCACCTCGAAACCATAGGCATTGCCGAAATAATTAAACGCATCATGGGCCGATAGAACAACCCGGCTTTCACTTGGAACAGAAGACAGCACATCGTGGGTGTAACGCGCCAGATCCCTTATCTGCGCGAGGTAGACATCTGCATTCGCATTGAATTCCTCAGCACCCTGGGGATATGTATCAATCAACACATCTCGAATATGGACCACCACGCGCGACCAGAGGGTCGGGTCCATCCACAGATGCGGATCGAACCGCCCCTCATATTCGTCAGAGGCCAAAAGCAAAGCCTCTGGAACCGCTTCGGCCACGGCGACGACGCGCGCCCCCTCGCCCAGACCAATCATGAAATCTTCCATTTGGGCTTCAAGATACAAACCGTTCCATAACACCAGGTCTGCATTGACCAACGCGACAATATCACTGCGCGTTTGGCGGTATGCGTGCGGGTCAACGCCAGCCCCCATCAGCGCCTTCACCGACACCTGTTCGCCCCCCACATTGGCCGCAGCATCCGCGATCATACCCGTGGTGGCCACAACCTTCAGTCGTTCTTGTGCCATCGCCCAGCTTGTCGACAGCGCCATTGCGACACCAACAACTGACGAAAAAAATGCTCTCTTGCTCTTTGTCATGAAAGCCCAACTTGGCCACGTAAAATTAGCCCAAAACGGCACGAATAACATACTATTGCGAAGCATTCTCAAAGTCAATGCCTTTGCGACGCATTCTCAAATTCAGAGGCGGTAAATCGCGGCGCGCACGTCAGCCGCGCGCTCAAGAACAACGACATGAAGCCGATGTGGCGCTCCAGCACCGCGACGCCCTGCCCCATGACGCATCGCGGCAACACGCTTATACATCGGCCAACTTCATTGGTTTTGCGCAGGACGCCCGATATGACAACGCTCGTTTTTGGCCACAAATCTCCCGACACCGACAGCACAGGTTCGCCCTTGATTTGGGCTTGGTATTTGAACCAGACCGGCACGCCAGCCCAAGCGCGCCTGCTGGGAAAACCCAACACCGAAGCGATGTTTGTGCTTGACCGATGGGGCTTTGAAATGCCCCAGATCATCGAACATGTTGCGGCCGATCAGCCTGTTGTCATCGTAGACACCAACAACCCCGCTGAACTTCCCGCCAGCATCACGGATGCCGATATTCGCGCGATCATTGATCACCACAAACTGGTGGGCGGGTTGGACACCAAAGGCCCAATTGATGTCACCCTGCGCCCGGTGGCCTGCACCGCCACGATCATGTACGATTTGATGGGTGCGCGGGCAGCGGATATGCCCGACACTCTCAAAGGCGTCATGCTGTCTTGCATCCTGTCTGACACGCTTGCATTCCGCTCGCCGACAACAACGGATACCGACCGGGACATTGCCGCGGCGCTTGCGGCTGATCTGGGCATCGACATAGCCCCCTACGCCGCCGAATTGTTCGCCGCCAAGTCCGATGTTTCGGCCTTCTCGGACGCCGAGTTGCTGCGTATGGACAGCAAGGCATACACCGTTGAGGGCATAAAGCTCCGCGTATCCGTTCTGGAAACCACAGCGCCGCAAGTGCCATTGGATCGCAAAGACAGCCTGATGGAGGCGATGAAAACTGTGGCAACCGAGGACGGCGTCGATCAGGTCTTGCTATTCGTGATCGACATCGTGAACGAAGAAGCCACGCTCTTGGTGCCCAATGATCTGGTCAAAGCGCTGGCGGAAAAAAGTTTCGGCGCGGCGGTCAGCGGCGATCTGGTCGTGCTGCCGGGCGTCATGAGCCGCAAGAAACAGATTATCCCAAAGTTGACACTGTAATATAGCTGCTGCCACGGCTGCGACCCGGGCAGCTGATCGTCGAGATCGGTGTTCAGCCGAAGCGTGAAATGGGCCGTAAATTGGGAATGAAGGCTGCAAATATAAGGACTTTACCGATGCGGATCATCGATCATCTTGCGCAGATCGCTCACAATTACGACGCGTTGTTCGTCGATCTTTGGGGCTGTGTGCATAATGGAGTGTCGGCGTTTTCGGAGGCCATAACCGCTTTGCAAACCTATCGTGCCAGCGGCGGCGCTGTGGTGTTTGTCACCAATGCGCCACGTCCGCGTGCCGGCGTCGAGGTGCATTTGGCTGAGCTCGGCGTGCCGAATGACTGTTGGGATGCGATTGCAACATCCGGTGATGCCGCGCGCGCTGCCCTGTTCACGGGCGTTGTCGGCGAGAAAATCTGGTTCATCGGTGAACAGCGCGATGCCCCCTTCCTTGAGCCGCTCAGACTGATTGCAAATCCCGCCAATATCCAGCTTGTGTCGCTCGAACGGGCCGAGGGCATCGTCTGCACCGGGCCGTTTGATCCGCTAGAGGATCCTTCAGTCTATCGGTCCCAATTTTTGCAGGCCAAACAGAAGGGCCTGAAGCTGCTCTGCGCCAATCCAGATATCGTTGTAGATTACGGCGAAACCCGCGAGTGGTGCGCCGGTGCGTTGGCGGCCCTCTACACCGAGATGGGCGGCGAAAGCCTATATTTCGGAAAACCGCATCCACCGATTTATGATCTTGCACTGCGAAGACTGGCCGAGCAGGGAAAATCCCCTGACCGAAGCCGGATCCTCGCGATTGGCGACGGCCTGATGACAGATATACAAGGCGCCCTGGGCGAGGATATCGACAGCCTGTTCGTTACCGGTGGCCTGGCCGCAGCCGAAACCGACACCGACGCGACGAGCGGGCCTGATCCGGCGAAAGTCGAAGCATTCGTGCGTCAAGCTATGTGCCATCCCACATTTGCGATCGGGCGCTTGCGATAACTCGTCCTCCGCAATA
>JBELMC010000079.1:0-12042 GCA_042096155.1 Dinoroseobacter sp. | reverse complement strand
AGCTCGAATTCGCCCTGGTCAAAAATTTCCCGGGCGGTGAGGTCTTCAAGAGACCCTTTGTTTGCACTCCCGCCAAGGCCACTGCATCCCGCCAGAAAGGCGACGAGTAGGACCGGAGCTAATTTAGAGAGTCGCTTGCCCGAGAGCCTCATTCGCCTGCACCTTTAAACTCTGTTCAGGGCACTTATTTTTCGCGCCCTATCCGACGTTTGATCGCGGCTTAGCACAGAAATTCAACATGCAAAACGCCTGAAACACCGTTTTTGCGCAACGAGAGTCCTAGAGAGCCCAAATCGTGCGGATTGGAACAGTTTTTGCAGGCTCGGGCGCTTGTATATCCCCCCCACCGCGCAAACCAACCGTTCAAAAAGGTCTTAAGCGACGAGACCAAAATCCGCGTAACCGACGCCTGCACCGGGCAAACGCGCCGCCACAAGCCGGTCACATACATCCATTCGAAAAGCCGACGGATCCGCAAACAAAGCGCGCAGCAACTTGTTCGTCAACGCATGACCTGCCTTGTCGCCTTCGTAACGCCCGATCAGCGGGGCGCCCGCCAAGGCCAGATCGCCAAGCGCATCGAGCATCTTGTGACGCACTGCCTCATCAGCATGGCGGAAGCCGCCCGGGCTTAGAACATCATCACCATCCACCACCACAGCGTTTTCATAACTGCCGCCCAGGGCCAGCCCAGCGGCGTGCATCATGTCGACCTCAGACTGGCGACAGAAGGTGCGGCTGTTGCAAAGTTCCCGCACAAAGGTTCCGTTGGCCATGATTAGGCTCTTGGATTGTTCGCCAATCGCAGCATCGTCAAATTGTATGTCGAATTTGATTTCCAAAGTTTCGGACGGCTCCAATCGGGCTTTTGCGCCGTTATGGCTCACCTCGACACCCTTTAAGACCCGAAACGCGCGGACGGGCGCATCCAGATCGCGCATGCCGCGGTTTAATACGCCTCCGACGAATGGTGCAGCCGATCCATCCAGGATTGGAACCTCAGGACCATCGATGTCAATCAATGCATTTTGAATTCCACATCCGGCCAACGCCGCCATGACGTGTTCAATCGTCGAAACTGTCACGCCATCATCATTTTCGATTTTGGTACACAAACGTGCATCCGACACATGGTGCCAAAGTGCGGGTATCATTTGATCGCGACCGCGAATATCGATCCGACGAAACCAGATCCCATATTCTGCAGATGCGGGGTTGATCACCACTGTCGCTGATTTGCCCGTATGCAGCCCCACCCCCCGGAACTTCACAGGCGCCTTCACCGTTTTCTGCACGCAGTGCCCCCTTCATTTCTGCCTGTCCGAGATGCACAGGTCTAAGATGTCTCGCCTATTGGGTGGCCTTTGTTGGCAGCGGCCTGACGATAACATGCAACCCCCACGATTGCAGTTTCTTGCGTATCGGGTGTCTGGTGCAAACCCAACTCAAACTTTGCAACGTCGTGAAATATCGCATCAGATGATGCGCGACTTTTCGCCTAGCCGGGATCGAACATCACATAAAGTATTGTTTTTAATAAGAAAAAGCCGCCCCAAGGGACGACTAGGTTAGCACACAAACACACAGAATTAATTGGCTTGTCGCCGCAAAAATGCAGGTATCTCAACGCGATCCTGTTCTGGCTCAGGTTGTGGGGCTGGATCTTGACGGGTCATCGCTTGCGCCGTCGCAACCGCGGGGCGGATAGGGCGCTGGTGCGAGACAGACGCCTGCGGCGCCGAAGAGGTTGCGCGATGCGCCTCAGTCTCGTCTGTTGACCCGGTCATACGGTTGATCAAAGAGTTGATCCCGAAGCCCCGTTTTTCGCCGCCAGCGCGACCATTGGCCGACGTTTCACGGGCGACCGTGTCGGCGCGCGTTTCTGAAATTGCTGTTCGCAAACGCGCCAAAGCTTCTGGCGACGGCGTCCCGGCGGGACGCGGGCGCGGCGCAATATAGGTGTCGCGTGGGTCTTGTGCAGCGGATGGTCTATCGTCATCGGCAGGCCGTTGTGTCGCTGCCGCAGTCGCAGACCGATACAGTGGTTCCGGCGTGGTATGACCGCCAATCTGCCGTGCACCAAAACCCGATCCGGCGGGCTGATCGTGGCCTGCATCAAATGTTGACAGATCGTGCACCGCCCCAGGGTCTGGCATTTCAGGGATGTCGAGCGATGCCTGTGCCTCAGGTGCGGGATTGTAGACCGGCTCAGGAACCTCTTCGGCCCCGAAACCTGTTGCCAGCCGACGATGCGGCATCGGGGTATCGCCGACCGCCGCGTTCACATCAATCCCAGTGGCTACGACAGACACTCGCATGGAATTTTCCATTGTCGTATCGAGCGTCGAACCGACAATGATATTTGCGTCGCCGTCCACTTTTTCCCGGATCAGGGTCGCCGCTTCATCCAGCTCAAACAACGTCAGATCATAACCGCCAGTGACGTTGATCAGAACACCTTTTGCACCCTCTAGGCTGATTTCATCCAGCAATGGATTGGCGATTGCCTTCTCAGCCGCCTCGCGCGCACGATCTTCGCCAGATGCCTCGCCGGTGCCCATCATCGCTTTGCCCATCTCGTCCATGACCGCGCGCACATCGGCGAAGTCCAGATTGATCAGCCCTGGCTTGACCATCAGGTCGGTTACGCCCTTGACCCCTTGATACAGAACATCATCCGCCATCGAGAACGCTTCCGTGAAGGTCGTGCGCTCATTTGCCAATCGAAACAGGTTTTGGTTCGGAATAATGATCAGTGTGTCGACCACCTTTTGAAGCACCTCGACACCCTCTTGGGCCTGACGCATCCGCTTGGCGCCTTCGAACTGAAAAGGTTTGGTGACGACGCCAACGGTCAGAACACCCAGCTCGCGTGCGGCCTGCGCGATAATCGGTGCAGCCCCGGTGCCAGTGCCGCCGCCCATGCCCGCGGTGATAAAACACATATGCGCTCCGGCCAGGTGGTCGACGATTTCTTCGATGCTTTCTTCGGCAGCGGATGCCCCGACAGAGGGTCGCGCGCCTGCGCCGAGCCCTTCTGTCACACGCGCGCCCATTTGGATGCGGGATTTGGCCTTCGCCCCTTGCAGCGCTTGCGCGTCGGTATTCGCGATCACGAATTCGACCCCGTCAAGCTGCTTTTCAATCATGTTGTCGACAGCGTTGCCGCCTGCGCCCCCGACACCAAATACTGTGATCCTGGGTCTTAGCTCTGTGCTCTCGGGCATCGTTAAATTCAGTGCCATTTTTGCTCCGCCTGCAATGGTCTTAACTGGCGCGATGTGGACAAAACGCCGGTAATTATCCCTCAATACTACAGCACCGTGGCGCTAACGTCACGCAAAAACACGAAAAATGTCACAAAATAGAGGCGATATTTTGAAGTATACCGCCGTATCTCGTTCTGTGGACAAGCTTTTGTGTGAATCAGACAGTTCCGGCGGATTTTAATCCGTCGGAGTGTTGAATTTTGTAAATTTATGCGTGACCCAAAGGCCGCGCCTTGTGCTGCGATGACCCAAGGTTTACCAGTTTTCACGCATCCAACGGATCACCTTATTCAGCGAACGGACCGATGACCGTTCGATCGGCATCTCGAAATCCCACCATTCATCCTGCGGATGCGCGGCAAATAGGCTTAGCCCCACTGGACTTGCGTAATCTGGACCAGCGGCCGCCTCGGGCAGGCCGCGCACCCGCAGCGGGCGACCTATTCTGACCTGCGAGCCCAGAATTTTTGATGCCAAAGCGTCCAAGCCAGGCAGCTGACTGCCGCCCCCCGTGAGCACAATTTGGCGAGAGGGCAGGTGTTCAAAACCGGCGGCATCCAGACATCCACGGACGTCTTCCAGGATTTCTTCAACTCTGGGGCGAATGATGCCAATGATATCAGAGCGGCTGACGGTCCGACGATCATGTTCCCAATCCCCAGTTTCAGACGTAATTTGAATTCTTTCCCGGTCATCCATGCCGGTCGCGATCAATCCCCCATAGATTGTTTTGGTTCGCTCAGCGAAAACTGCCGACACCGAAAGCCCGGCCGAAAGGTCTGCGGTAATCATATCGCCCCCAAGGGCCACGGAATCGGCGTAGATCATATGTTTTCGCAAAAACACCGAGACGCCGGTTGCACCTGCGCCGAAATCAATACACGCGGCCCCTAATTCTTGCTCGTCTTCGACCAAAGACGACAGCCCGGACGCATAGGCCGAGGACGCAATGCCCGCCAGCTCCAGATCGCAACGACGCACTGCATGGGCTAAATTTTGCACCGCTTTGGTGTCGACAGTCACAAGATGCATGTCGCTGGCGAGGGTCTCACCGACTTGTCCGCGTGGATCGTACAGACCAGAGCGCCCATCGAGTGCGAAATTTACCGGTTGGGCGTGCAACACTTCCCGGCCTGCGCCGATGTCGGGCATATCGCATGATGCCAGAACGCGGGCGATATCCTGTTCGGTGACGGCGTTGTCTTGCAACGGCGTCTCGCCGGCCAATCCATAGCTGCGGGGTGCGGCGCCTGAGAAACACGCGATGACATGATCGACGCGGACTTTCGCCATCTTCTGGGCAGATTGCAATGCAGTGCGGATCGCACGTTCGGCTTCTGCCATCACATCGATCTCGCCGAAGCGAATACCGCGTGATTTGGTATGTCCCACGCCGATCACCCGAAAGCGCGACTGACCCGCCATTGTGCCCACGCCGTCGCCCTGGCTGAAATGGTCCGGACCATCAAAGCGCAACACCAGGCAGGCAACTTTCGACGTTCCAATATCAAGCACCGCGATCACGCCGCGTTGCATGGCGGCTTGCCGCATATTCCGCATCGCGCGTTGCGCTTGGTAAAGTCCGCTCATGCCGTGATCCTTTTTTGTTTTTGATCGCGGCTCTGCTGGCCGCTTTGTTTAGTCAGTTTGATCCACTACGGTGATACGCGCGCATCTGATCCATTGTCGTCTGGGCCATTGCGCTCAATCGCAGCACCGGTTTTGCGGGGGTCCGCATATCGACAGAAGTGACATCGCGTGCCAGCAGATCCTGCGCCACGTGCTGCGCCAGAACCCAGCGCAAGGCATTGACCGCGCCATGTTCGGGCAACTGGATTCGAGGGCCGTTTTTCAACACCAGATCCCAGCGCCGCGCGCCCACGCGAACAAGGGCCAACACATTGGACAGCACGCGATTGGCAGCAGCCACCAGCACAATTGCTTCGGGCACATGGGCATCGGCCCCATCGCCCAGCAAAAACGGAAGGTCCGGGCGATCAGTGCGCGCCATCAGTGGACCGACTCGGTGGCCCGTGGCATCGAGCGCTTCCAGCGCATCCCGCGATTGCCACACAACAGCAGCTGTACGCTCGACCAGGCTGACCTCCAGCACGCCTCCAGGGCGGATGATCAATTCAACCTTGGCCACCGCATCAAGATCACCAATCAATTCGGCCATGCCCGGCAAGTCCAGATCAAATGAGCTGATCGGAAAATCAAGTGGTACGATCTCGTGGATATCTTCGACCAGCTCGTCGCTTGCGCCGTCGATGGCAACGACATGGATCATAAATTCGGGACGCTCTTCGATCGAGCGGCGGATTTCCAAAAACGACAGAGCGATGGCATCTACGGTCTTTTGATCCGACAGATAAAACCCCACCGCAAAAGATACCGCAAAGGCTGGCAAGCCGACGCGCAGGACAGCACGGATGACCGGGGTCAGCCACATCCGCTGCAAACGGTAGGCGAGCTTCGATGGCGCAGGGTCGCGCGGGGTCTGCGGGTCGCGCAAAAGATACGGCGCGCGACCTAACGGTTGCATGACGCATCCCGCACGATCCAGTCGCAGAACTGGCTGAAACTTTGCCCATCATGGGCGGCTTGTTCGGGGCTAAGTGACGTTGCCGTCATCCCAGGCTGTGTGTTGGTCTCCAGAATGAACAGACCATCCAAGCCGCGGCGGTCGTCCCAGCGAAAATCTGTGCGCGAGACACCGCGACAGCCCAGAAGCGCATGCGCCTGGGTCGACATTTCCATACAAGCATCGAAAATCGGCGGCGGAAGGCGCGCAGGGACCACATGTCGTGACCCGCCTGGTTTGTACTTGGCGTTGTAATCATACCAGCCATCAGTGAGGATATCGGTAACGGTCAAGGCGCGATCGCCCTGAACAGTGCAAGTCAGATCGCGGCCTGGCGCATAGGTTTCGGCCATTAACAATTCAGGGAGGTTCGGATCCAGCTTTGGCGGGCCGTTGGCGTCTTTATCGACGATGTAGATGCCGACAGAAGAGCCCTCATTATTTGGCTTTATGACATAGGGGGGCGGCAAGACATGGGCCGCTTCGATTTGTTCCGCCGCGAAGATCCCGCCGGTCAGCACCGGCAAGCCGGCCTGGGCAAAAGCCGCCTTACTGCGCTGTTTGTCCATCGCCAGCGCACTGGCCAAAACGCCAGAATGGGTATAGGCGACCCCGAGCCATTCGAAAATGCCTTGAACGCAGCCATCTTCACCCCAGCGCCCATGTAATGCATTGAAAACGACATCTGGCTTTGCGGATTGCAAATCATCGGCCAGACGCGGACCAGCGTCGATCTCAATCACTTTGTAGCCTTGATCACTCAGCGCCAAACTGCACGCGCGCCCGGAAACCAGCGACACGTCACGCTCGACCGATGGTCCACCCATCACCAATGCAACCAAGGGAAGAGTCCGTTCAGACACGTCCCGCCTCTTATAATTTTGATCCCTTTTCGGGATATTGTTGTTATATATGGTGCAGCGTTTTCGCCGTCACCGCCTGCTCGAAATGTCACATACCGGGCTTACCGACCCGTATTACCTCCCATGTTAGCGAATGACCGGTGGTTTGGAAAACCTTTTTCCGCACCTCTTCGCCCAAAGATTCCAGATCTGCGGCGGTTGCGCCACCCGTGTTGATCAAAAAGTTCGCATGCGTCTCGCTCATCTGGGCCCCGCCCCGGATCGCGCCGCGCATCCCGGCTGCATCAATCAATGCCCACGCTTTCGCGTCATGGGTGTCGTCGGCCAAGCCAGTGCTGGAAAATCCGGCCGGATTGCGAAACGTACTGCCGGCCGTGCGCTCTTTGGTTGGCTGGGTCGCATCACGCCTGGCCAACTGATCTTTCATTTTGGCCGCCAGCACCAAAGGATCACCTGCTGGGGCCTCAAACACGGCTTCGACCAAAACCGCACCGTCTGCCAAATCACTTTGCCGGTAGCGCAGGTTTAGATCCTCGCGGCTCAGCACAACTTCAGATCCATCGCGTAAAACCGCCGTGGCCTCGCGCAGATGATCGGCGACATAAACCCCATAACATCCCGCATTCATGCGCACCGCACCGCCGATGGCCCCCGGAATAGTCCGCAAGAACGTCAGATCAAGCCCCGCCTCAGCGGCTTTGCGCGCCACATGGGCGTCCAAAGCCGCCGCGCCCGCGCGCACCTGGCCCGCTGTGATCTCGATTTCGTTGAAGCCGCGCCCCAGCCGGATCACCGCCCCAGATAAACCACCATCGCGTACGATCAGATTGCTGCCCACGCCCATCGGAAATACAGGTATAGATGGATCCAAACCGCGCAGGAATGCTGCCAGATCGGCGCGGTCGGCGGGTTGATACAGCATCTCTGCCGGTCCACCCACGCGCAGCCAGGTCAAATCGGCCAAGACGCGCTCCCGCGTCATCACCCCCCGAAGTTCGGTCATTTCAGTGACCGGCTCGGTTTGTTTTGCCAAAAACGATAAAGCTGCAAAGCTTGCATCCTGTTGTCCCTAGTCAGATTTCTTATCACCCATCAAGCGTCCAATTTTTCGGATCAAAAACAAAGTGGGCCAGCGCAAAATCGATCCCATCGCGAAGAGGCACACGAGGCCAATCAACAGCCCGTCAACCCAAAAGACCCATGCCAATAACGGCACTGCCGCGATCATAAGAAAGATCGCCCCGGGCCAATGAAACCGCATCGGCATCAGACCAATACAGGTGGCCGCGACCACCCAGGCACAGGCTGTAATCAGAGACAAGTTCATGAGGTCAGCCTCTTTGGCAATCCGTTGGCCCAGGCGCTGATCGTACCGGCACCAAGACAAACCACGATATCGCCGGATTTTGCCTCAGCGCGTACAAGTGCTTCCAGCGCATCTTCGTTCTCGATCACCACCGCATGTCGGTGCCCATGGGCGATCAACCCTGCCACCAGATCATCGCGCGATGCCCCCGGGATCGGCTGTTCACCTGCAGCGAAAACCTCGGCAATACCGACCACGTCTGCTTCATTAAAGCACGCACAGAAATCGTCAAACAGACTGTGCAACCGCGAAAACCGATGGGGTTGATGGACGGTGATCACCCGCGCGCCAGGACGATCTGCCACCGCTTGGCGGGCGGCCTTGAGCACGGCGGCGATTTCCACCGGGTGATGGCCATAATCGTCAATCACCGTGATGCCGTCGATCTCGTCCACTTTGGTGAAGCGCCGGTTGACCCCGCCAAATGCCGCCAGCGCATTGCGGATCTCTGTGCGTGACATGCCCAGATGCCGTGCCACCGCCACCGCTGCCAGCGCATTGGACACGTTGTGATCGCCTGGCATCGGCAGTCGGCACCCCTCAATCACGAGATCTTCGGCCTGCAGCGCGATATCGAAATGTGCCACCCCGGCCTTATAGCTTAGGTTGATTGCGCGAATATCAGCCTGCGCGTTGAACCCGAATGTGACGACACGTCGATCGGTTAGCTTGCCAACCAGCGCCTGCACTTCGGGGTGATCCGTACAGCACACCGCAAGCCCATAAAATGGCACATTCGAGCAAAAATCCAAAAACCCCTGCCGTAAATTTTCCAAGGTCCCCCAGTGTTCCATATGTTCGGGGTCGATATTGGTCACGATCGCAATCGTGGCAGGCAACTTGTTAAAGGTGCCGTCGCTTTCGTCCGCTTCAACGACCATCCAATCGCTGGTGCCGGCCCGCGCATTTGAGCCATAGGCATGGATGATCCCACCATTGATAACGGTTGGATCGATACCACCACCATCGAGCAGTGCGGCAACCATCGTCGTGGTCGTCGTTTTGCCGTGGGTGCCGCCCACCGCGATATTCGAGCGCAGGCGCATCAACTCGGCCAACATCTCGGCGCGACGCACGATCGGCAGACCGCGCAGGCGCGCCTCTTGGAGTTCGGCATTGTCAGACTTGATCGCGGATGAGACCACCATGACATCTACATCGCGCACGTTTTCGGCCGTTTGGCCGATGAATATGCGCGCGCCCAGCCCTTCCAAACGTCTGGTGATCTTGCTGGCCTTCAGGTCAGAGCCCTGCACCTGATAACCAAGATTCAGCAGCATTTCGGCAATACCCGACATGCCGATGCCACCAATGCCGGTAAAGTGGATCGGACCCAATTGAGTTGGCAGCTTGGTCGCGGCAGCATTCATGTCAGCATTCTCTCGCGTCTTGGTCTAAAGTCATCCGTCGATCCCGCCCATAGGTTTATCCAGAGCGTCCGGCAAGTTTGTCTACAATCGCCACCAGCTTGTCTGTCGCATCCGGTCGCGCCTGGCCAAGCGCGGCAGACGTCATTGTCTGGGCGGCTTGTGGATCGTTTAAGATCCGCGCCACCTGCGCCGCAATCACCTCGGCGGTCAGATCTTGTTCGCGCAACAGCACGGCCGCGCCCGCGTCGACCAGGCCGCGCGCATTCGCGGTTTGCTCATCTCGGATCGCCGAGGCCAGCGGCACCAAGATTGAGGGCCGCCCGATCACCGAGATATCTGCAATGGTCGATGCGCCCGCCCGCGCAATGACCAGATGCGCGGCCGCCATTCGGGCTGGCACATCGTGAAAAAAGGTGTCAACCGTCGCCGAGATTTCCATTTTGGCATAAGCGTCTTTTACACGATCGACATCTTCAGGCCGCGCCTGGTGGGACATCTGCAACCGCCCGCGCAATTGAGGTGCCAAAGCCGCCATTCCCGCCGGGATCATATCAGACAGGATTCGGGCCCCTTGCGAGCCGCCGAGCACCACAACTTTGAGAGGACCATCCACCCTGTCTGGATAGGCCGATCCGGCCTTTTCCAAGATCGCAGCACGCACCGGGTTGCCCGTCGGCGCGCCGATCACTCCTTTGGGCAGATGCATCGGCCAGGTGCCACAGGCCACAATATCGACCCGGCGGGCAAAAGCCTGATTGACCCGCCCCAAGACGCCGTTTTGTTCGTGCAGAGCGCGCGGCAATTGCATCAGCCAAGCCGCTCCGACAGCCGGGATCGAGGGATAGCCGCCAAAGCCCACCACAACCGCAGGGCGATCGGCACGGAATGCAGCGCGCGCCGCTATGACACCGCGCAAAACTTTCAGCGGCACACCGGCTTTGGCCAGAAGTCCGCCGCGTGCGAATGTGGCGCTGGTCAGGATCTCGATGCCAACGGCATCCGGAAAACTCGAGGTGTAGCGTGCTCCGCGTGTGTCCGTGGTCAGCTTGACACGCCACCCTCGGGCCAACATGGTTTCAGCCAGGGCCTGGGCCGGGAACATATGTCCTCCCGTGCCGCCCGCCGCGATGATCAACAGCGGTGGTGTCATCTTAGCGTGCGCCCGCCCAAAAGGTCTTCGATTTGGCCACGCGGCCGTGTCCGGGTCAAAGCCAGCAAAAAGCCCAAAACAATCCCCGAGGCGACCAGCGATGAGCCGCCATAGCTGACAAAAGGCAAGGTCATGCCTTTGGCCGGCAACAATCGCACCGCGACACAGATGTTGATCAAGGCTTGGGCCGTAAACAACAGTGTCAATCCGGCCCCGGCCACGCGCATAAAAATGTCGCGCTCCGCCATGAGGCGGAACAAACAGCGCCATGCGATCAAAACATACAAGAAAAAGATCAGCAGCACGAGCTGCAGGCCGTATTCCTCGGCCGCAACGGCGATGATAAAGTCGGTATGGGCATCAGGCAGCGACCATTTCACCGACCCCTCCCCCATACCGACCCCAAAAAAGCCACCCTCGCGGATGGCATCGGTTGCATATCCCAATTGCGAATGCGACTCGACTTGTGGCGACAAAAACCCGTCTATCCGGCGGGCGAAATGCTCCGAGCTGGTATAGGCAACAAAACCTGCAACGGCGGTTGCACCAAACAGACACAGCACCAAAACCAATGGCGCGCCACCGACAAAATACATCACCGCCCAGGCGAACAACATCAATGCCGCCTGTCCAAAGTCGGGTTGTGCTGCCAAAAACCCCACCACAGTGACGACGACAGCCAGCGACAGGGCCCGACCAGGAGGGCCATTGAGGTCATGACTGGCCGAAATCAGCCAGGCGCAAAACACCACAAATCCCGGCTTCAAAAACTCCGAAGGCTGCACCGAAGAAAATCCAAGTGAATACCACCGCGTCGCACCCTTGCCGAAATCCGTGCCAAAAATGGGTAAAAAAGCCAAGGCGACAAACGCCCCAAGAAACAGCAAGGTGCCAAGGCGGCGGACCTGCGCAGGCGAGCACATCGACAAGACGATCATCGCAGCCAAGGCCAGAGCCCCAAAAATAGCCTGGCGCTGTACATAGTAAAACGGTGCCAAGTCATTTTTGTCCGCCAATGGCGGCGAGGCTGCAAGCCCCAGCAACAACCCTATCGCGAATAATGCAAACACCGCCAGCAAAGTGGGTTTGTCCACCGTACGCCACCAACGCGGCAAAACTGCCTCGCCGGGTTGCGGCACAACTGTGCCGTACACCATTTCAGTCATGAAAGATCACCGCGCCCTGCCTTTAAACCGCCTGTTGTCCAGGTCTGGGGCCAGCATAACTCAAGACAGGTGAGTCGCGCTAGACCAGGTTTGGAAAAACAAAACCCACGTCACCTCAGCGACCGAGGACTGTTTCCCTGTTCTGCAACAATCGTGCCTCTCTATATTCTGACGCGGGCATCGTGAGGCAGCCGCCTCAAAAAAGCAAACTGGCCTTCCATACTTCGGTGTCAAAAAGCACCAAAAAGCCGAAACCTGCACCCAAGCCAGCCAA
>JBELMC010000078.1:0-12255 GCA_042096155.1 Dinoroseobacter sp. | reverse complement strand
AAAATCATAGACCCGTCCGGTCAGATGGGAAATCGACGAATTCTGCAGGGGTCTTCGCAAACAGGTTTTGCCAGACAGAGTGAGGGCGAAATCAAAAGATTTTCAACTCGGCCGCGGTGGGGTGATGTCATACCAAGGTGTCGAAGGTTTTAGACCATCGCAATCACATTTGAGGTGCGTGACGCGATCAATATTTGCAGCTGATCGATCACACTCTGGCGGGCGCTGGCATCCGGTGCGTCAAGGCTCTTTGCCGCATCACCCAAAGCGGAGTCATCGGCGCTTTTGGCAATGCCGCTCAGAAATTGCGACAAATAAGCGATTCGTGCGGTGTCTAATGGATCGTGCAGAAGTTCGGCGGCATGGGCCAGATCGTCCTTGAGGGCCAGCGGATCTGGGACCAGTAAGTCATCGGGCAAAATCCGAGGTCCCCTTGGCTGCATTGACGAGGGCAACGCGTTCAGGATCGCGGACTGGAATGCGGCCAAAGCCCCCAAGGGTTTGTGCAAAAAACCTTGCGCACCAGCATCCAGCGCAGGCTGCTCGCCGCCCGGATCGCCGCTGAGCCCCAGAATTACCGGAACTTCGGCGTCCATAACGGCCAGCTCGGTGATCAGATCCGCGCCCGAGCCGTCGGGCAGCCCCATATCGACAATCACCACGTCGGGCCGATAGCTGTTCAGGTGCCGATGCGCGGCAGCCAGGCTATCGGCGCGGCGCAATCGCGCGCCGCTCTTGAGGCACATCAGGCGCACAGCCTCAGCCGCAAAGCGGCTGTCTTCGACAAGCAACAGTTTCATTCCGAACAGAGGGCGCTGAGATGTGCCGCGCGGTGGTGCAAAAACGAGGGGGTCAGGATCAGACATGGCAGCGAACCTTATTCAAAGTTTTAAGTGGCCTGACCCCACAAAACGCGGTTTTGGTGAAGATACGGTTAACCCATTCGAACCCCGCCAAAATAGCTTCAAGGACCGCTTACAAAAACCCTACCCTGCGACGGCAACGCCCTTGCAGCACGGGACCCTCCCTTCCATAACCGGTCTGAGCAACCCAATGACGAGGACCCGATGATCGGACGATTGAACCATGTGGCCATTGCGGTCCCGGATCTCGAGGCTGCCAGCGCGCAATACCGCGATACGCTCGGCGCCAAAGTGAACCCGCCCCAAGACGAGCCCGACCACGGTGTCACGGTCGTTTTTGTCGAGCTGCCCAACACAAAGATAGAGCTTCTGTCGCCTTTGGGAGAGGAGTCGCCGATCTCTGGATTTCTGGACAAGAACCCGTCAGGCGGCATTCACCATATCTGCTATGAGGTTGATGATATTGTTGCCGCCCGCGACAAGCTGATTGAGACCGGTGCGCGGGCGCTGGGCAGTGGCGCGCCGAAAATCGGCGCCCATGGCAAGCCGGTGTTGTTCCTGCATCCCAAGGATTTTACCGGCACTCTGGTCGAGTTGGAAGAGGTCTGAGCGATGGGTTTGACCTCTGCAATCGTACTGCTTGCTGTGTTCTGGTTCATGGTGCTCTTCGTTGTGCTGCCGATTGGCTTGCGCACACAGAGCGATGAGGGCGCGCGTCTAATTGGGACCCACGCGTCGGCGCCTGAGACCTCACATTTGAAGCGCAAACTATTTTGGACCACGGTCATCGCACTGGTTTTGTGGCTTCCGACCTGTGCGATCATTTTATCGGGCATTATCACCGTCGACGATTTCGATTTGTTCAGCCGATTTGGGCCGGACGCGAACTGACCTAAAGCGTGCGAAGGCGGGGCTCTAACGCGTGAAACAGATGGGTAAACGTGGCCACCCCCAATATCGGGATCAAAAGATTCAAGATCGGGATGCTCAACGGCATGGCCATTAGGGTCCCAGCCAGCCAAACGGTGCCAGCGTGCCGCTTGCGCGCTGCGATCGCCGCTTTACGGCCGACCCGACGCATTGCGACCATTTGAAAATACTCGCGCCCCAAAAGCAGCCCATTGACCGCCCAGAAGATCAACGGGGCCACTGGCGCAAAGATGACACACAGCACCAGCGCCAATGTGTTAACCAGCACAAGCAGCCCGAGAAAATTCAGCGTGTCGCGGATCACCTCGTGCCACGAGGTTCGCGAGGGGGCAGGCAAGGTGGGATAATATGCGCGCTCAACCGCAGCTGCGATGTCTTCTAGAAACAAGCCTGTGAAGGCCGAGGCGACGGGAATCATTATAAACGCAGACAAAACAATCATCACCAAGACCGAGGTTCCGGTCAGCAGATCATTCAGCCAGGTGACCTCGCCAATCAGGGGTAGAGTCATGGAATTGGGGATCCACGCGCTGAGCAGCCACAGCAGGCCACCATAAATCGCCAAAAGCAGCAGCACAGTTAACCCAACGCCCAGCATCAAAACTCTGCGGAAGGCCGGATCAAACGCCTGCGATAACGCCTTCGAGAACGCGCTGAAAATCAGCGCAATCATGCCTCAAGCCATGTTGTCAGCGCAGCAACATCGGGTCGGGGCCGCTCCGGTGGAACGGTCGTCTCTGTACCGATATGTATGATGCCCGCGACGCGTTCATGGTCGGCAAGATCAAACCCTTGGGCGCAAAATTCAGGGTCGTGGCTTGGCCAGCCGCTCAGCCAATTCGCCCCCCAGCCGCTGGCAAGTGCCGCATTCAGCAAAGCCAGACACACAGCCCCCGCCGAATAAGTTTGTTCGATTTGGGGCACTTTGGCGCTGTCTTTAGGACTTTCAACCACCACGACCGCCCCGGGGGAGTGGGTGTATTCATCCACCGCTTTGGTGACTTTGTCAGGGTCGACGCGCAACGCAAATCCTCGGGTCTTGACCAATCCGGCGAGACGATCCAAGGCCTTGCGCTGAAGCACCACAAAGCGCCACGGTTCCAGCTTGCCGTGATCCGGGGTCCGCGCGGCCAATGTCAAAAGCTCTGTTAAAGCCATGCGGTCTGGCCCGGGCTGTGTCAGCGTCTTTGCAGGACGGGACCGGCGGTTCGCCAGGAACGCCACTATGTCAGGGTTTGCAATCAGCTTTTGGGTCATAGCATCACCAATTGTGGTCTTATACGCAGCTAGGCATCTGCGAAAGCTGTTGCAATCCCAAACGGCATCCGTGTCGCTTCCAAAGCTTAATTTTACGATGTCTCAACCATCCATTCCGCCAAAACCCGGCCCGTCGGCAAACGGGCGTCGTCGTTATCTGGCAAGAGGACCACGCGCGCTTTGGATCAAAAAAATATGTCTTTCATATCCGAGATCACCTGGCTGAATGCGCGTTGCATGGTTTCAGAGGGTTGGCGCAGCGCCAGTATCTCGGCCAACGGATCTGGCGCGCGAATGACGCTGCCGGACAGCTCTTCCAGGACAGCATGGCCGCAGAACGGAACATAGGCGGCGGAATATCCACCCTCATGCAAAGCGATCAGGCGGTCGTCGCACAGCTCAGCCGCGGCATGCATCGCCATGCGGGTCATCTGGCGAAACGTGTCCGCGCTTGCCAGCATGCGCCCGAGCGGATCGACGGCGGCGGCATCAAAGCCACAGGCGATGACGATACAATCAGGTTCGAATCGATATAGTGCAGGCAGCACGAGGCGCTCCATCGCTTCGAGATAGGTGGCGTGGCCGGCACCCGGAGGTAGAGGAATGTTCATGTTTGTCCCATCACCCGACCCTGCGCCCTGGTCGTCGACATCGCCAGTGTCCACGGGATAATTGTGTTCTTGGTGAATCGAGATCGTCAAAACGTCGTTACGATCGTAAAAAATTGCCTCGGTGCCATTGCCGTGATGCACATCCCAATCCAGAACCGCGACCCTTTCGGTCAAGCGCTGCGCAAAAGCGGTCTCGATGGCGATGGCACCATTGGCCAGCAGACAAAACCCATTTGGTGTTTCAGGCAGACAATGGTGGCCAGGCGGACGAGACAGCGCATAGGCGTTGCGGTGCCTGCCTTGTAACACGCTTAGGAGTGCCGATTGGGCAAGTCCTGCGGAGATCGCGGCCAGCTTGAACCCGTCGGGGCCAAACGGTGCCCGGGGGCCGAGCTCTCCGCCCCGTGCATCCGACAATTCCTTAAATTTTTGCAGATAGGCTTCGGAGTGAATCCGGGCAAGATCTTCCCATGGGGCGATTGCGCCTGAGTGCAGGTCCATATCACCCAACAAACCGGTCACCTGGATCAAATTGAGCAGCCGTCGTTTGGTTTCAGGATCATCGGGATAGCCATTGGCCATCGGTTGGACCAATCCACCAACGGGCATTGTCAGCGCATAATCGCCACCCCCGTGCCACAAGCACCGCTCATCGTGGAAAAACCCTGTTCGCATTTTTTGTCCCCCCTTGCACCTTGCGCGAAAATTCGGCCGCATCGTATCGCGGGATAAGGCCGCAGGTCGCGCTCAGTCATCGCGGGCCAGCCGGTAGACACCTTCTGGCAGATCAAGTGCCGCCCCCAGATCGAGCACTTGTGTCATCGACAGCGTTATGGTGACCGATGCCCCGCTGGTTGCGTCCAGCTGGGACAGCGTCACGCACTCTTCAAACGCGTTGATCGTGACATCTTCGACCAAGGGTTCGTTGCCTTCATCAATCAAGGTCACAACAGTGGCGTCGAACTCGTGCTCTATGGTAAACATAACCCTAGGTTAATCGCCGCGCTGCGCCTTGGCAACGCGTGCCAGATGCCAGCGGTAAATCACCGGTGCCAAGATATAATCATAGACCAGACCGGACAGCTGCCGTATCCCCGGCAGTCCAATCACACGCCCCAACGCGCGGTAGCGCGGCATCTCAGCCCAAAGCAGCAGGAATGCCGGAATCCCACTGCGCACGGTCTCGCCTTGGCGAACATACAGCCGCCGCGCGGCCTGATCGGCGTTAAGCCCCCAATGGGCCAGTTCGCACCGGTTGAGATCGTCGAATACGATCGGCAATCCCGCACGGGCTGTATAAGCCCGATAATGGTCAATCTCGAACGCACATACAGGGCAGTTCGCATTGTAAAGCACTTCGGTTTTTTCTGCGTTTTCCATATGCTAAACATAGACTTGATCGGCCATCTGCCAAGTCTGGACAATTGGCCAGTGGCACAGCGCGACCAGATGTCCTACATCGTCAGTATCTTTTACAATGTCCGAGGCCTTGATGCGCGTCCTGTCCCTGATCTTTGTTTTGTTCGCGGCCGCTTGTACCTTCGAGACGCCGCAAAACCCCATGCCAAAACGGGTGTCGAAACCGGTCCCGGCCCTGTTGGTGCCGGCCCAGGCAACGCGCAACTTTCAGATCGCTGCGGACCGGATCGAGCCGGTTGCCGAGGCGAAGTGCCTCGCCCGTCTGCCGCGGGGCAATTGCGACTTTCAGATTTTGATCGATGATCGCCCCGACCAGCCTGTCAATGCGTATCAAACGCGAAACGAGGCAGGCCGCCCGTTGTTGGTGTTCACCGCCTCGCTGATCGCGGATGCGCGCAATATAGACGAGATCGCCTTTGTTATGGGCCATGAGGCCGCGCACCATATCAGTGGACACATTCCGCAGACCCAGGCTACAGCGCAAGCCGGGGCAATGGCAGGCGCGTTGTTGGGCGCGCTGCTGGGGGACGGCAATCAGGGGCTGATTGATCGTGGCGCGCAGCTTGGGAGCTTTGTCGGCGCGCGGCAGTTTTCGAAAAAACATGAGCTGGAAGCGGATGCATTGGGCACGCTGATCGCGTTTCAGGCCGGGTTTGATCCTGTGCGCGGCGCGGGCTTCTTCGACCGCTTGCCTGATCCCGGCGATCAGTTTTTGGGCAGCCACCCTCCCAACGCTGAGCGCCAGGCGATCGTACAGCGTACGGCAGCTGGTCTCTAACACAGCCTGATCGGGGGAGCGGATCTTCCAAGCTGCGCCATCTGACGGCGGGATCGACACCCACCGACCGGATGTATCGCGCCCTTGTCTTTCACCCAGAAATAAAATTACGTCTGCGCCACGTGGTTTGGCCGGGATGTGCGAATGGATGTTTGGAAGGACGCCTATGACGCTTATCGAGAGCGGCTCCGCAGCCCTGTCTTGGGCTCAATTGTCTTTTCGTTTTTGGCGTTCAATTGGAAACCGGTTTGGTTTTTGATTTTTGCCGAGGTTCCGATTCCAGAAAAATTTGCGTTTTTTGATGCGACAACCACATCTAGGTCTTTGTATTTATGGCCAATTCTAAGCGGCCTTATCATTTCTTTAGGGCTGCCTTGGTTGAAATATGCGGGCGCCTGGTGTGCCGCCATGCCCGTCAGAAAGCTCAAGACACTTCAGGCGGATGAAGCAAGCGATCAGCGTGTGGCAGATTATGGAAGAAAAACAGAGGAGGAATTCGCCCGTGCCAAGCATGAGCAAATTGTTGCGAATCGCGAGATTGAATGGGCCAAAAACTTGAAAGAGGCCGAAGAGATTGGTGGCGATGATCTGATACGAAAGGTTAAACGCGGCCGAGAAACCTTTGAAGTGCCCGTTTCGTCAAGCAAGGCGGATGATGTTTTGCAAGACCTCACGCCGGTCGAACGTTTTGTGATTCCGGAGATAGCAAAAGGGGAGTTTGTGCCTGACACCGAATATTGCCAGAGACATATAACGGACTTTCGCGCTTTTATAAAAAGAGCCACAGGTTTTTCCGGCCCTGTGACGGAAAGCATGATGGGCAGTGAGATTTTTGATGCTTTGCAATCTCTCAAAGCAAAGGGGGTTGCAGGAGAACCCTTTTTGAAAGTTCCCGGGATCACAGACCCGTTGCCCGGTGGGTATCATTTGACCGCGCTTGGCGCAGCTGTCTACAGCCTAATGTCGTCGGAGCCTAACGCATAACCCCCCACAAATCATAGGCGCTGGCCTCGTCCACCTCGACTGTGACCAGATCGCCGACCGACAACCCTTCGGTTTGCGCGTCGATGAACAAGTTGCCGTCGATCTCGGGAGCATCTGATTTTGTCCGGCAAGTTGCAACACCGTCTTCGTCGATATCGTCGACCAGAACCTCCATCCGCTGGCCAACTTTCTTGGCGAGCTTCGCTTCGGAAATGGCCTGCGCCTTTTCCATCAAGCGTTCCCAACGCTCTTGTTTCACATCCTCGGCCACATGGTCCGGCAATTCGTTCGATCGTGCGCCAGCGACGTTTTCGTATTGAAAACACCCAACCCGATCCAGTTGGGCTTCGTCGAGCCAGTCCAGCATATAATCAAACTCGGCCGAGGTTTCGCCGGGATATCCTACGATGAAAGTCGACCGGATCGTGATGTCAGGGCAGATCTGGCGCCATTCGGCAATCCGATCGAGCGTTTTTTCACTGGCTGCCGGACGCGCCATGCGGCGCAGGACATCGGGGTGGCCATGTTGGAACGGCACGTCCAGATAGGGCAGTACGAGGCCCTCGGCCATCAGCGGGATCAACTGGCGCACATGGGGGTAGGGATAGACATAATGCAGCCGCACCCATGCCCCTAACGCTCCCAGATCGCGGGCAAGATCGGTGATATGAGCGCGATTGCCATTGGCCTCGGCGTGGCGGATATCGACGCCATAGGCGCTGGTGTCTTGACTGATGACCAACAACTCCTTCACCCCATGGTCGACCAGCTTTTCCGCCTCGCGCAGCACAGCATGGGCCGGGCGCGATGTCAGACGGCCGCGCATGTCGGGAATAATGCAGAATTTGCACGTGTGATTGCAGCCCTCGGAAATTTTCAGATAACTGTAATGCCGCGGCGTCAATGACACGTTGAGCGCCGGGATCAGGTCGATAAACGGATCGGGATCCGGCGGCACCGCCATATGCACCGCGTCCAGAACAGCTTCGTATTGCTGCGGTCCGGTGACGGCCAAAACCTTTGGATGGGCGCCTGTGATATAGTCAGGCTCTGCCCCCAAGCACCCAGTGACAATCACTTTGCCGTTTTCGGACAGGGCTTCACCGATCGCGTCGAGGCTTTCGGCTTTGGCGCTGTCAAGAAAACCGCATGTGTTGACGATCACCGCCCCTGCGCCGGTGTAATCGGATGAAATCGCGTAGCCTTCGGCACGCAGCTTGGTCAATATCCGCTCGCTGTCAACCAGTGCTTTAGGACAGCCAAGTGACACCATACCAATGGTTGGCTGACCGGGGCGAGGGGTGTCTTTGACCAGGGCAGGCGGGGCAAGATCGGGGCGGAGTGTGTGAGGATTTTCGACCATAACGCGGCTATACCTGCTTGCGGTGCATGGGGAAAGAGGCGCTGCGCGTCACACGGCTGTGGACGTGGCAGGTCTTGCCAATGTCCATCTGCACCGGAGGGCGCACTTTGAAAAAGCGAAGCGATCCGGGCCGCAATGGGCGCACTTGGCCGCCGCCAGCGCGTGCATCCGCGATGGCGTGGCGGTTTGGCCGTTGCGTCCCGTCACCGGGCTGGTACGCTTGCACTTGATCTAACAAGAGACAGCCTATGCGGTGGATTTTTCGAATTTTGGGCGCGATCGGGGCTATAATTGGTGTGGTGGTTGTGGCGCTGTTTGTGATCCCAACCGACCGTATCGCCAAGATTGCGGCTGATCAGATGACTGTCATGACCGGCCGGGCCTTAACCATTGAGGGTGATGTGTATCCAACCCTTTATCCGGTGCTTGGGATCACGATGCAGGATGTAACGCTGGCCAATGCGGGCTGGGCTTCGAAGGCGCCGTTGGTGCGGGCTGATACGGTGGCGGTGGGCATCAGATTGGCGCCGTTGTTCAGTGGCGCGGTGCAGATTGCGGACGTCTCTGTGATTGGCGCGCGGATCCTGCTAGAGCGCGGAGCAGATGGGACCGGCAATTGGGTGGTCTCAGGTACTGCGGATCCTGTCTCAACCACAAACACGAGCGATACAGACAGTTTGGCGGTTGGTTTGCCCGCGACCTTCAGCCTTGATCACGCAGTGGTAAAAAACGCGCACATCACTTGGCGTGATGCGGTCAACGGCCAGACGATTGCGCTGGCCGATATTGATCTGAAGGTGGCAATGCCATCGCCGGTCGGCGAGACGCATCTTGTCGGCGGGCTGACCTATCATGACGAGCGGATCACGTGGGAGGGTCGTATTCAGGATATCGCAGGGCTGCTTTCGGGCGCTGTACAGCCCGTTGAGCTGGCCGTAACAGCCGCGGGAGCGCATGTCGATCTAGACGGCCGAGTCGGAATCTCGCCAATTGCGGCGGACATCACTTTGGGCGTCGACGTGCCAAACGTGGCCCCTTTGATGCGCTTGGCGGAGATCAACGCGCCGATTTTTCCGGGCAATATGGGCCGCGACATCGGTATCAACGGTCATTTGATATATACAACTGAGGGCCATGGGGCTCTCTATCTGCGCGATGCGACAGCGCGTTTGGCCGCAAATACCTTGCACCTGGAGGCTGATTTGACCTTGCCGCAATCGTCAAATTTGCCCTCCAATCTAGCCGCAAAAATCGTTGCAAAGGATTTAGACCTAAGCACCTTAACAACCGGCACTGCGAGGTTTGGACCTGCGGAATCGCGGTCTGCCGTGTTGGAGCCTGCCGTATCGGGCACCGGATGGCCACGCGCGCGGCTCGATGTCAGCGCTCTGGGCACATTGAATGGCACTGCCGCGCTCACAGCCGAGTCCGTTGATCTCGGGCGCGTCAAGCTTGATGCAATTGATACCGTTTTTACCCTGGAAGATCGTCGTTTGGTCGTGGGCCTGAACCAAATCGCGGTCTATGACGGGGAGCTGAGCGGTCAAGCGGTTGTCAATGGGCGCGATGGTCTGAGCATCGGGGGCGATTTGCAGATGTCGCGCATTGCCTTGCGACCCTTGCTCACCGATCTTGCCGCGCAAGACCGACTGATCGGCACCGCCAATGGCGCATTGCGCTATTTGGCTGTTGGCGACTCGGTACATGATCTGATGCAAACCTTGTCTGGAACGGGCCGTATTGCGATTGGTCAGGGCGAGATCCTGGGGCTCGATCTGGCGGGAATGCTGCGCAATTTCGATGCATACTACCGCGGCGAGGGCTCCAAGACGGTGTTTGACGCGGTCACGGCATCTGTTGAGGTCGAAAACGGTCTTGCCACGAACACTGACCTGAACCTGGACGGGCCTTTGTTCACGGCCACCGGGGCTGGCACCGTCGATATCGGGGCGCAAACCCTGCAATACCGCGTTACGCCAGTGGCATTGACCGGAGGGGCTGAGATCGCAGTGCCGGTGATCGTCGAAGGGCCGTGGAACGATCTAGGCTTTCGCCCGGATCTGAAAGGGTTGATTGACCAAAATCTCGCTGCTGAACGTGCCGCCGTGGAAGCTGCCATGCGCACCCAAGCCGAAGAAGCGTTGAAGCGCGAGCTGGGCGTCGATGTCGAAGCTGCGGAAGGCAATGTCGAAGACGCGGTCCGCGAAAGGATTGACCAACAGGCCGATGTGCTGCGCAAACAGGTCGAAGAGCAGCTGAGAAACGAGGTTGGCAACGCCCTGCGGGGCCTGTTCGGGGGCAACTAGGGTCATGACGCATTGATGTCCGGTGCGCGGCATGATTCACGTCCGTCCAAAACGGATTGGTGACACATGCAGCGAGCCGGAAATCAACCCGTGCCCCCCTTAACGGGATGTGACAACTGGTGTCAAATTTCGGGCTGCTAAAACGGCTTAAACCACGCCATATCTTTTCCATATTTATGCGCGAAGATATGGGCACCTAACTTAAGGAGTTCAGATGGCCACTCTTGTAAACGATCTCGCCTCAATAAATGTGTCCAAGAAAATTAACATCGCTGACCACCTTGTAGAAGCCGCTAGAGCCAGTGGCTGCTCTCCATTTTCTATGGCATTCGACTATCTGAAGCTTCGACAGAAGCGCGGCAAACTTAAGTTTTATGAATATTTTCTGTATGAACTGTATAACAAAGAGCTTTGGTCAGAGACCGAACGTGAAGAATTCGTCTCTGCTCATATTCACTGGCCACTCGCAAATGCCTGTAACAACCAAAACTGGTGGGCTGTGACAGAGGACAAATGGCTCTCTGACCGTTTCTTAAAGCAAAATGGCATACCAATCCCAGAAACTTTAGCGGTTTTCGATACAACAGCTCGCCGGTATGGAGAAACACCTAAGTTATCTTCCGCCAAAGATCTGCAGGAGTTTCTATCCAATCAACTATTTCCACTCTTCGCGAAGCCGATTTGTGGCATTTGGAGTGCAGGCGCTTTGCGGATTTCTGGGCACACCGAAACCCATGTTCTTTTAGACAATGAGCCGCCAATAACTTTCGAGGAGTTTGCGGATACAACACTTAAAGATACGCCGTATATCTTCCAGAGTTGTTTGGTTTCTCACGCTTTCTTTGATGGGATAACTGAGGCGATCCCAACTGTGCGTTGTCTTAATATCATCGATGATGACTCCCTCTCTGTTCCATACGCATTGCTAAAACTGCCTCGCAATGGAAACATCGCTGATAATTTCTGGCGGCCTGGCAATTTGTTGTGCAATCTCGATCCGGAAACCGGCGAGGTATTGGGAATAGCCGCTGTGACGGATGGTCGCCGTCAAGAACTAGAAGCGCTCCCGGATGCAGAACGCGCATTCATAGGTGAGACTTTGCCATTTTGGGATGACCTTAAAAAATTAAACGCAGAAGTGTCACTGCTGCACGCAGAGAACCATTTTAGCTCCACGGATATTGCTATCACCAAGGACGGCCCTGTAGTTGTGGAAGTCAATAATGGGTGCGCCTTTGAACTGGTGCAAATTGGAACCGGCAAAGGTTTTCTCGACGCCCAGATGACTGCGTTTTTCCGCAAACACGGCGCGAGCATCTAATTGTCACATCGCGGAAGGTGGTATGGCCGTTTCTTGAACAGCTCTGGGTTGAGTGTTTACCCATCCTTCATCGCCTGCAAGGGCGACTTGCTGCGCAGTGCTGATTGCGGCAGGTGCGGGTTGTAGCGCCAGACATAGCGATGCAGCGCCGTCTCCAGCTCCTCGTGAGATCGGAAGTGATAGCTTTAAAGCAGCTCTTCGATCTGACCGTTGAAGCGTCCGACCATGCCGTTGGTCTGCAGCGATTTCGGTGGCTCAGTGGTGCTCGATGCTAAGTGCAGCGCAAAGCTTGTCGAAGTCGTGCTCGCCCGTGGCGGCACGCATGCGCAGGCCAAAGAGCCGGCCGGTGAACTCTTTTCCGTTGTCTGTATGGACTTGTCGCGTTTACATTCCGGTCTCTGAACTCATTTATGCGGCCTTTTG
>JBELMC010000077.1:0-12427 GCA_042096155.1 Dinoroseobacter sp. | reverse complement strand
TTCAAAGCGGACCCAGCGACAAGCGGTAAGCCTCGATGAGACTTCGGCAGCCCTACGCCAGATGACAGGTTCGGTTCAAAAATTATCGAAGGGCGGATGTGATGCCAGTCGTGCAGTCTCTCAAGCTCAGCAAAAAGCGATCGCGAGCGGTAAAATTGTTCAAGAAGCCGTCTCAGCAATGGGACAGATTGAAAATTCGTCGACGCAGATTTCGAAAGTGGTAGGTGTAATTGACGATATAGCGTTTCAAACCAACCTTCTCGCTCTGAACGCAGGTGTTGAGGCGGCGAGAGCCGGTGATGCTGGTCTAGGATTTGCCGTGGTTGCATCCGAGGTGAGAGCTCTTGCCTTGAAATCTTCCGGCGCCGCTAAAGAAATCGAAAATTTAATTTCCGGGAGCGGGACGTATGTAAAGAAGGGGGTCAATCTTGTTGACCAGACGGGAACTGCGTTAGATGAAATATTGGATGCGATTTCTGGGATTTCTAATGTCGTTTCTGTGATTATCGACTCGGCCCAGATGCAGGAAGCGGCACTTATTGAAATAAATGACTCAATTAGTCAAATTGATCGAGGTGCGCGGGAAAATAACGTGATGTTTGAGGAAACCACTGCAGCATGTCATGCGCTCACCAATGAAATACAAAATCTTCTGGATCTTATTTCAAATTTTGAAATAAGACAGCCAATGAAAATATACTCTAATTCTAATGATATTTTGGAAGGGGAAGAATCGAAACAGAGAGACGTTAAACATAATGATATGGTGGCGTCACCGACTAAAAATAAGATCGCCCGTCAAGGCGGTATTGAAAATGACTGGAGTGATTTCTAAACGGGTCTACTTTTTAGAAAATTGTCAAAAGAAGTGTTTTGGTCCTCAGTGTTGTTGGAGTGGTTATAGTCTCATATGGCAAAAGTTACATCCTCTCCTTCAGATAGCCTGTGTTTTGGGTAAATCTTATTTGAAAAATCTCTTCAAGAGATATCAGTTTATCTTTTTTGAACCTTTTTCCAAAGTCCTTCCTGATATCTTTTGAAAATGGATCATTGGATGGAGAGCAGATAATTCATTTGTTACGGTTTGTCAGATATATATGTTATTGTAGAGATGCGGATTGCGCGCGATGCTTTGGTCGAATTCGGGTCATCACATATGAATAAAGAAAATATAGACGCCAGATCGATGAAATATGTATCAATCGCACAAGGTGAATACAAAGTTTCGGGAGATCCACAACTTTGTATGACGACATTGCTTGGTTCATGTGTGGCAACTTGTCTTTGGGACAGTCGAAAAAATATCGGCGGTATGAATCACTATTTATTACCGGGACATAAAATATCTGATCATAGTTTGGTGCGCTATGGTGTGAATGCGATGGAGCTTTTGGTCAATGGCCTTTTAAAACGGGGCTGTCACAAAGCAGATTTAAAAGCAAAGGTGTTTGGAGGGGCACAAATGCTTCACGCGGGTTCGACAATCGGCTCAGAAAACGGTCGATTTGCCCAAGATTTTTTACGCGTAGAAGGCATTGCAATTGTTGGTGGAAGCTTGGGCGGACAACGCGGCCGTAGGTTGCGTTTCTTCCCAACCACCGGACGTGTTCAGCAAAAGTTGGTGGATCGCAAGGATGATCAAAATCCGTTGTTCAAGCCGGTGCTGATTGATCCAGCCGCGCCATCAGGAAATGTCGAGCTTTTTCATCATATATCGCGATCATAATGAGAAGCTGGTGCCACAACCGCAGCTGGATACGGCGTTCGGGTTGTCGATTACAAATCGCGCTCCGATAAGCTCTTCAGAAAAATCGATGACGGCATCCGCCAAAAATGGCAAGGAGACCTGGTCGACCACCACTTTTTGTCCGTCGGCCTCAAGAACCAAATCGTCATGTGTCGGCTCATCGAGCTTGATGTTATATTGAAAGCCCGAACATCCGCCGCCCTCGACCGCGATCCTTAGGGCTTTGTGAGCCGCTGCGGTCGCATTGATCTCTGCAAGCCGGTTGTAAGCGCGTTGCGTGACCCGTGGCGGAAGCGTCAAGCTCATGTGTTTCACCAAGTTGTACAAACATTATCTAACGGCATATATAGGAAATATCATGTGATAGAGCAAGAAAGAGACGATGAATGCCCAACAAATACGCTGCCAATCCAGACCAAAGCCGGGGGCGATTGTATAAGGAACTGGAAAGCTCGTTTCGCAACGCCTTTCAGCGCGATCGCGACCGGATAATTCATGCGTCAGCGTTTCGGCGATTGAAGCACAAGACCCAAGTTTTTGTAGAGCATGAGGGAGATTATTTTCGAACGCGTCTCACACATTCGATTGAAGTGGCTCAAGTGGCCAGAACTCTTGCTGGCGCATTTGGGCTGAACCAAGATTTGACCGAGGCCATCGCGCTTGCACATGATCTTGGGCATCCACCATTTGGTCATACTGGCGAAGAGGCGTTGGATCGTTTGATGGCGCCGTTCGGTGGGTTTGACCACAACGCACAAGCGCTGCGCATTGTGACGAACCTTGAACGTCACTATGCGGATTTTGACGGGCTGAACCTGACTTGGGAAACCTTAGAGGGCATCGCAAAGCACAACGGTCCGGTTCTTGGCACCCTCCCACATGCATTGATGGAGTATGACCTGGTCCATGACCTAAATCTGCACAGCTTTGCGAGCGCCGAGGCGCAGGTTGCAGCAATATCTGACGACATAGCTTACAACAATCACGATATACACGACGGCCTTCGTGCAAATCTATTTGCCGATGATCAGCTCGAGTCACTGGAGCTGATCGCTCCGGCTTATGCCGCGGTCGACGCCAAATATCCCAAGCTCGACCGCGAACGACGCCGTCACGAAGCCCTGCGGCGGGTGTTTGGGGCCATGGTCGAAGATGTGATTGCGCACAGCCAGGCGTTGCTTGCGAAAGCCGATCCGCAGACGGTGCAAGACATCCGTGACTTGGATCATCCGGTTATTCAGTTCTCGCCAAAGATGTGGCGGCAGTTGAAAGAGATCCGAACCTTCTTGTTTGCCAGAATGTACCGCGCCCCCAGAGTGATGGCCAAACGGGCCGAGGTGACCGAGGCCGTCGATGCATTATTTCCCTACTTCTTGGAAAACCCGTCGCAATTGCCATCGAGCTGGCAAGCCGATAGCGCAGGTGCGGCGGATCGAACCGCGCTTGCGCGCATTGTGGCGGATTATATCGCCGGCATGACAGATCGATATGCCTTGCAAACCTACGCGAATGTATCGGGCCAGACTCTGATCCCGACGGCACATTGACGCCCGGCTTGGCCGTGATACACCCCGCCCAAGCTCGAGGAGAACGCCGGATATGAACCTTTTTTCTGACTTGCACAGTCTTGTTGTGACCGCGTTGGCCGCTTTGGCCGAAGCGGGCACCTTGCCGCCGGGTCTTGAGTTTCACAATGTAACAGTCGAGCCGCCGCGCGATCCCTCCCATGGGGATCTGGCGACCAACGCGGCGATGGTTTTGGCAAAACCGGCCAAAATGAAACCACGCGAGATTGCCGAAGCGCTGTCGGCACAATTGCTCCAAGACCCACGGGTGTCCACAGCGACCGTGGCGGGTCCCGGATTTCTAAACATGACGTTGGACATGGGCGTTTGGCAGCAGCTCGTCCGCAGTATTTTGACCCAAGGGTTGGATTATGGCCGTGCCGACATCGGGCAGGGGACCAAGGTCAATATCGAATTTGTATCGGCAAACCCGACCGGTCCGATGCATGTGGGCCATGCCCGTGGTGCGGTCTTTGGCGATGCGCTGGCCAGCCTGCTTGATTTTGTCGGGTTTGACGTGACCCGTGAATATTATATCAATGACGGCGGCGCGCAGGTCGATGTGCTCGCCCGTTCGGTCTATCTGCGGTATCTTGAAGCACATGGGCGCCCAGTGGCGTTTGAAGATGGCACCTATCCCGGCGAATACCTGGTGGCTGTCGGTGAGATGTTGAAACACCAGATCGGCGACGCCTGGGTGGACCAACCTGAAGATGTCTGGCTGAGCGAAGCGCGAGACCTGTCCACTGCGGCTATGATGCAGATGATTCGCACCGATTTAGCCGGTTTGGGCGTCAAGATGGATGTCTATTACAGCGAAAAATCGCTTTATGGCACTGGGCGGATTGAAGCCGCACTTCAAAGCCTCGACGAGAAAGGTCTGATTTACCAAGGCTATCTGGAACCGCCAAAAGGCAAAACCCCGGATGATTGGGAGCCGCGCGAACAGACGCTGTTTAAATCGACAGCGCATGGCGATGATGTGGATCGGCCCGTGAAGAAATCAGATGGCGGCTGGACCTATTTTGCGCCGGATATTGCCTATCATTACAACAATATCGAGCGTGGCTATGATGTATTAATTGACATTTTGGGCGCTGATCATGGCGGCTATGTCAAACGGATGAAGGCCGCAGTCAGCGCGCTGTCGGACGGTCGTGTGCCGCTTGATATCAAGTTGATGCAGCTGGTCAAACTTGTCAAAGACGGCCAGGAATTCAAGATGTCCAAACGTTCGGGCAATTTTGTCACCCTTAGTGATGTCGTCGATATGGTCGGCGCTGATGTCACTCGATTTGTGATGCTGACCCGGAAGAATGATGCGCTGCTGGAGTTCGATTTCGACAAGGTGCAAGAGCAATCGAAAGACAATCCAGTGTTCTATGTGCAATATGCTCATGCCCGGATCGCTTCGGTGCGCCGGAAGGCCAATGCGGCTGGGATCGTGACGGATACGGGTGCGCTCCTGGCCGCGCCAATGGACCCGCTCTTGGACGCGGGCGAGCAGGCGCTTGTGCGGCGATTGGCCGATTGGCCGCGCCAGGTTGCGACTGCGGCACGCACCAACGAACCCCATAGGATTGCCTTTTATCTCTATGATTTGGCTTCAGATTTTCACGCATTGTGGAACCGGGGAAACGACACCCCGACGTTGCGTTTTGTCCATGAAAACGATCCTGCCGCAACCCAGTCCAAACAGGCTTTGGCGCGGGCTTGCCAGATTGTAATTGCGAATGGTTTGGCGCTGTGTGGAGTTCAGCCAATGGATGAAATGCGCTGAATCACATGCAAGACGCGATGCAAAAGAGTCACGTCCGGCGCGGCGTTTAGAAAACTTGGCGTCCGGAGTTGAGTTTAGACAAGCCTTTGCTAAACTGTCCCCAAGGTTGAGGAGAGCGTAAGCAAACGTTCCCCGCCCGGGCAGTAACGAACAGCGCGCGCGACGCTGCGGTTTTGAGGCAAAAAATGACGGGTATTGATCCAAGCGCGGACTTTGAAGACGCGCGTTATGCTTCCCAAGACGCAATCGGCGGCCAGGTCATCAATTGGGTTGGGGCCGCAAGCTCACTGGCTTTGGTGATTGGTCTGACGGTTTGGGGGTGGCAGACGATCCAGCGTGATGTGTCTGGGATCCCGGTGATCAAGGCGATTTTGGAACCGATGCGGATCCGTCCCGACGCGCCTGGGGGATCCCAAGCCAATCACCAAGGGCTCAGCGTCAACGAAGTGCAATCGGAGGGCCGCGCGGGCGATCCGGTGGACCAATTGGTTCTGGCGCCGCCGCCTTTGGATTTGAACGCAAACCAGATCAACACAAGCCTGCTGGCGGCACCACGGTCGCAAACCAATAGCAGCCGCGCCATCGCGCCGCTGGCGCCCGATATGACACCAGAGCAACAAAAAACCGCGCTTGATGCGATGGCGGCGGCTTTGGCGCAAGGGGCGACGCCTCTGGCCCCAGTCGCACCCGCGCCCGAGATCGCTCCGGCGGCGATGCGCGCACCGCAAGCGGCAAATCCTTTGGTGACAAGGATTGTGCCCAATGTGATCTCCAGTGCGATTCCCGGCGTGGCGCGATCTTTGCGTCCAATCGCCCGTCCGACCAGTTCTGGATTGGCGCCCTCCATACGCGTGATCCAAAGCCCCTCCCTGACGGCCTTACCGTCGAACTTCGTTGATCCAGATGTCATCCCAGCGGGAACGCGCCTGGTTCAGTTTGGTGCATTTGACAGCGCGCAAATCGCTCAGAACGAATGGACGCGCTTGTCGGGCCGGTTTGCCAGTTTTCTCGGGGACAAAAGTCCGGTGATCCAGCAAGCGATCTCGGGCGGTCGTGAATTCCACCGACTTCGCGTCATGGGATTCGAAGATGTGGGCGACGCCCGTCGGTTCTGCTCGATCTTTCTGGCGCAGAACACACCCTGCATCCCGGTTGTTGCGAAGTGATCCAGATGGCTTGACTTATCGCTTGTCGCCACCGACCTTGCGGACCGAGTTAAGGGGCAATGCGCATGGCAGATGACCGGTGGGACAACAACGAAATACGCGGGCAAGCCGCGGCCGAACGCTTGGCCGATGAGGCATTGATCGTCGATGTGGATGGTTTTGAGGGCCCTCTTGATCTTTTGCTCAGTCTGTCGCGAACCCAGAAGGTTGATTTGCGCAAAATCTCGGTGTTGCACCTGGCTGAGCAATATTTGGACTTTATTGAACGTGCGAAACGTCTCCGGATCGAACTGGCGGCGGATTATCTGGTTATGGCGGCCTGGCTTGCGTTTTTGAAATCGCGACTTTTACTGCCGCCGGATCCCACCGATGAGGGCCCATCCGGCGAGGATTTGGCCGCCCATCTGGCGTTTCAGCTTGAACGGCTGGCCGGAATGCGCGCGGTCGCAGCAAAGCTGATGGCGCGGGATCAATTGGGGCGTGATTTTTTTGCTCGGGGTGTTTGCGATGCCGTCACACGCACCAAGTCGGTTCGCTATTCTGCAACGCTGCTTGATTTGATGCAGGCCTATGCGCGGATCCGGACCCGCGATGATTTCCGACCCTTTGTTCTGGATCGCGACTCCGTCTTGACCATGGAAGAAGCCCTGGAGCGGATGCGTGATTTGATTGGCTATGCCGGTGAATGGACTGCGATCCAGACCTATTTGCCCGAGGGATGGGTTGTCGATCCCGCGCGGCTGCGCTCCGCCACAGCGGCAACATTCGCTGCGTCTTTGGAATTGGTCAAAGCCGGCCGCGCTGAAATTCGTCAATCAGACAGCTTTGCGCCCATCGAAATTCGCCGTAGAACGGCCTCATGATTGATGATGGTTTCTCTCCGGCGGATCGTGGTCCTTCCCTGTTCAAAGCGCCCCCTATGGCCGAGCAGGAGCGCATGGTCGAGGCGATGTTGTTTGCATCGGCAGACCCGCTCAGCGTGGCGCAAATGGGCGCGCGCATGCCCCATGGCTGTGACGTGGCCGAGGCCTTGGTCCTGTTGCGCCGCCGTTACGAGGGGCGTGGGGTGCAGGTTGTGAAAGTCGGCGAAGCCTGGGCGTTTCGCACAGCGCCCGATCTCAGCTTTTTGATGCAAAGTGAGATTGTCGAGACCCGCAAGCTGAGCCGCGCCGCAATCGAGACGCTGGCGATTGTGGCCTATCATCAACCGGTGACTCGTGCTGAGATCGAAGAGATTCGCGGTGTTTCTGTGTCGCGGGGCACTTTGGATCTGTTGATTGAACTGGGCTGGATCAAGCTGGGGCGACGCCGGATGACGCCAGGTCGACCCGTCACTTTCGTGGCGACGCAAGATTTTCTGGATCATTTTGGCCTCGAAAACGCCCGGGATTTGCCAGGCCTGGCCGAATTGCGTTCGGCTGGACTGCTGGACAGCCGACCACCGCCGGGCCGCGAGCTGGCCCTGGAGGACGCCGATGAAGATGCGATCGATCCCGATGACCAATCCGAAATGTTTGAGCCGTAATGCCTTCATCTGCAGTGGCCGCATTCACAATGTGCCAAACCAAAGAGCTCTGTATACCATTTGATTTTGCCGATTTGGTCTGAGCTTGTCTGGGGTCAGGATGCATTGATTTTCGCATAGGGGCGTGACTCACAGCTGCTCAAAACGGAGCGGTGACTTGACTGATCTTTACGGGCTGAGCGATGAGCAAATGGCGAAGCTCTCGCCGTTTTTTCCCCAAGTCTCATGGCAAACCCAGAGTGCATGACCGAAGAGATCTGAGCGGGATTATCTTCATCAATCGCAATGGGTGACGGTGGCGGGATGCGCCTGTCGGATACGGTCCGCCGAAGATGCTTTACAGCCGTTGGAAGCGCCTCCTCTCACACATTCTCCGAATGTGTTGCCGGGCAACGGGAGCGAGACAGGCATCTTTGCCCGGATGCTTCTGGAACTGGCGGATCGGGGCGGTGACACCGAGACATTGATGATCGATACAACCCACCTCAAGACGCACCGCACAGCGACCCGCATGCGGCTGAAAAAGGGGGGCCCAACGACAAGAGAGGCCGTCTGATCACTGCCCGGCAGGCGATTGCGAAGCAATCTACCGAGAGGGAGGGCGCACCAAGCCGCTCGAGCTCTGTTCAGATCACCACTTTCTGCAGCCGCAACACGTTGTTTTTCCACAGAATCAGCGGAGAGCTGACTTTCGCTGCGGCCTGAACGAATGACTGAGACGCGGGACAAAGCAACCGTTCGCCGCATACGCGAAATCGTTAAATGACCGAAGCCCGCGTTACCCGGTTAGGAACTCCGCGAGCGTGTAATTGTAGCTCTCCCAGCATGGGCTGCCATGCAAGGGAATATGGTTGGTCGTCTCCAGTACTACCAGTTCGGCTCGCGGAATACCCGCCGCCAGCTTCTGAGCTTGCTGCAAAGGATGCACGGCATCGTCGCGCGCATGCAGGATCAATACCGGGCAGCGGACTTGGTCTAGCAGATGCGCTATTGTCACGTCGTTCATCACATCCCGATCGCGCAGCATTGTTTCGGTTGGGCAAGCGGCCTGCATCGTACGCAGGACTTCGCGCACTTCTTCCACCGGCCCTTCGGGAAAGTAAGATGTTGCGAAGGCACTCGCAAATGCGCTTTCAGGGCGCGCCCAGCCTTCTGCGATCATGCTCTTCAGCGCATCGGGCGCCGCATCCGCGCTGCGACGCGACCGCCCCTCGACATATCCGCCCACGATCGCCAACCGCGTAAGCCGTTCGGGGTAGAGCGCCGCGAAGTTTAGCGCTGCAAGGCACCCTCCTGAGAATGACACTGCGGCGAAGCGGTCGAAGCCCGCCGCATCCGCAACCGCAGCCGCATCGCGCGCCTCAGTCTCAAAGTCAATTTCTCGCATGACCCGCTCTGATTGGCCGCCGCCCACATTATCAAAGCGCAAATATCGAGTATGGAGTGCCATCGACGAGCAGCAAGAGCGGTGGAGCCCGTAAGCCCATTCCGTTTCCAAGTCTGTGACCAACCTAGGGCCGAACCGGAGCACGGGCGGGCCCTCGCCACTGATGGCATAAGCGACGGCATGGCCATCCTCGCTCCCGCAATAGCGGATGCGCTGGGCTCCGACTGCGGGAGATGGAGCGGGGACCGAATTCCAAGTATCTGTATCCCTCGATACCTCCGCCACCAACATTAATCCTCGCCGGGCCACAGTGCGAATTATCGCCTGTGCCTTGCCTGTATCGCCCACAGCCTTGCGCGCAGCCGCGATGCAACCGGAAATCGCAGATTCTGACACGATCCGCCCGCCCCAAATCTCTTCCACCATCCTGTCGCGCGTCACAAGTTTCCCAGCATTGCGCACCAGCAAATGGACCAGATCGAAAACCTTCGGTTCCACCGCCATCGCGCTGCCGCCCCGAGTTAGCGTAAAGCGGGCGTCATCCAGCGTGCAATTGGCGAAATGGTGTTTCATGTCCTGCAACTTACACGGATTTTCCCATCGCGCACAAAAAATTCAGTCGTCCCTGAGGTTTCCCAAGGCAATCCCAAGGTTTTCCAAGCCTCCCCCTCAAGTAAAGGCGCGCGGGATCGGGCACCTTTGGGTCATCAACCAAGGAGACACGCCGTGATGACCCTGATGCACATCGACTTGATTAAGTACAGCACTCCCGCCGCTCTGACCTCGCATGAGCGTCAGGCGGTGCATTCCCGCCGTCAGGCCCGTCGCGCTAGGTTCCTCTCCATTATTGAACAAGTCTTTTCATCCAGCCCGCGCTTCCCGATGGTAGCAACGCGGCGACATGTCAAATAGCCATCCTGCTTCCCGCGTTCTGACCAATTGAACACCCATCTTCTCAACAGAAAACCAATGCTGCCTGCCTTTTGGCCCAGGATTACGTGCGACGCATGAACGTCTTGGAAGGGCTCAAACCTGCCATTCTCTGCGTGAAGCAGCAAAGTCCGGTTTGGGCCGGGCACGTTTCCTATGTTGCCGTTCGCCCGAAACTTTGCAAAGTTCACTATCTGCGCATTGCTGCCGTTGGTACAGGTGCACACGAGCAGACAATTAAGTGTTTATTCTATGTGAGGCATTATGTGGGGTAAATCAGAAATTATTTCTTTTTATAAATAATATCAATAGGTAGTGGCGGAGAGACAGGGACAATCCACCATCTCCCTAAGTCTTTGACTTAACTGGACATCCAAGCGCGAAGGTTGCTCTGGTGTCTCACTTGACGCCCCAGTTATGGTCTGCAAGAGCCGTTTCTGTCAACTGTCGGGTGTCGCTCAGGTGGCCTTCCTATCGTCCTATAGGTGGCTCGAATGCCGCCTTGGCTAACTATTCGTCCAATAGTGGCGGCGGGTCACCCCTCGCTTTGTTGAACAACGTCTCGCCCTGTCGCGCTTGCTCAAAGGCATCAAGGACGCCTATCGCACAGAGCAAATCGATGCAGGCACCCTGCAAACGCTCACCCGCGCCAGCCGCAAGCAACAATCCGACTGGCTGGCCCTGTTCAATGATCCCAATGAACGCGCGCCCACAGGCCGGATGCTCAAACAATGGCTGCACGGAGATGACATCAAAACATCCGTCGCCCTGTTCGACCTTTCCACCTATTCCGGCGAGATCATCCACGATCTGTTTTCCGAAGAAAGCGTTTTTGCCGATGCCGATCACTTTATCGAAGCGCAACCCGCCAAACCACGCGGCCTGTATAAACCAGAACAGCAAAAGGCCCGCTCGGATAGGTCTGAGACAACAAGGGACTCTGGTGAGCGGGAACCCCGTGGTGTTCACAAACCTGATAGCAAACGCAGCGGAGCCGTCCGCGAGCCGTCGATACAAGAACATGACAGGGGTACTCATCCCTTCGGTATCGATCGAGATGGACGCGGCATCGAGCGCTAGATAGTTGCTAGCTTATTTCTTTACGGTCCATATGCCTCGGCGACGATATCACTGCCCCGTTACAGACCGTACCTGTTTCATGGTCATGAACATCCGGGCCTCATTGCTGGAAAAGCTCTGAAACCCGAAATCCTCGTACCAGCCCTTGCGCTTGTCGAAGGCCTCTGCATCACCATCAGACATCACATCGAGAAGTACCGCATGGCATCCTGCCTCGTCCGCTATCACGCGGGCTTTCTCAAAAACGTGGTGCATGAGCAGGCCTCCGATCCCAAGCCCCTGTGCTTTTAGATCAACCGCCACCTGACCGAGAAACAGGACTGGGATTTCGCCGTGACTGGGGGTGCCTCTTGGAGGTTTGGCTAACTCGGCGACATTCATGGTGCCAACATTGATGGCGTGATAGCCGAGGATCGCGGTACCTTCCGGCACAACGGCGACATAGACCCGTGTCATGTCATCCTTCTGCTGTTTTTTCGCAGACAGATTGAGGAAATTGTTCAAGCGCTCGACGCCACAGTCAAACCCGGAGCGATCATGTCGCCCCGGGTCCCAGCTTTCGATATTGATAGATGTTTCTTCAGTCAGCATTTGCCACGCGATGCCGGTAGGAAGCAGCTGCCTTGAGGGCGCGTGGAGTTGGAGCTGGCGGCATATCAAGCGCGGCCGCGAACAGTCTGGCGTCCTCTGCTGTCAGCACATGGCGCGAACTGTCCTCGATGACCCGTTGCGCTTCCTTGGCAATCGCATTGCGCAGAAACACTGACTTATCGACCCCCAGGGCCACCGTCGCACGCTCAATCAGTGCGGCCAGGCTATCGCCATGCCGCACCTGTGTGGTGCGCGTCTGTTTCTCACTGCTCAGGCCAGTCACATTCAGATCCAGCATAATGGCTCTCCTTTCTGCCTCAAACGTAGTGCAAGTCGCATTACAAATCAAGTATTGATGGCGTCAGTTGTTGAGCGCGAGGTCTCACAATCTATTTCGCTTTTCCCGCTTCGGCATCGTCGCTTTCGTTCAATCCGCTTTTAGTCCTGACGGGGAGGCTATCGGAATGGAAGCAAATGCATCACGACGAAGACCCAATTCCATTGGATATGGCCCGCAGGATTGTTCAAAGATCCGCAAGAGATGCGATCAAGGCGCATCAAGAGATTGCAGCGTCCAACCCAGATGATGAGCAAGTCCTGTCAGCCGTCCTAAGCTGTCTCAAAGAAATCGCGGTAACTGCTGAATACACCCATGG
>JBELMC010000076.1:0-12438 GCA_042096155.1 Dinoroseobacter sp. | reverse complement strand
CAGCTGGACCGGGGTCTACAATGGCAACCTCTCCTCGCCCCAAGATATACGTGTTTGTTCCCCAATATGTCATCGGCGACGGATTGGGCGCCAGACAGCGACGCACGCCCGGCGCGATCTGTTCAACCTGAGCCGCAATCGGCGCTTTCATCACGCCTGCGCCTCGCTTATTGTCAGATTTATGTTGCTCTGGCTCAAACGCTCTCTCCCTCAAAATTTGTACGCACGCGGGGCGTTGATCCTGCTCGTGCCGATGGTCACTTTGCAATTGGTGGTGACACTCTCCTTTTTGCAACGCCATTTCGAAGATGTCACCCGTCAGTTGACCCAAGGTGTGATCTTGGAAACCAATTTAATCCGAGACGCAGATCTGGGCTTGGGCGCAACGGCACAAGCCGTCGCCAGGCGCTTGGAAATGGATATGCAGCGCCCGGAAGATGCGTTTGCAAGCTCTAGGTGGTTTTTTGATGTCTCTGGGATCACTGTGCTGAGCACGTTTCGGGCTGAAATGAATGGCTTTGTCGCGGCGGATCTGACTCAGAACCCGCGGGGCGTTCATTTGTTGTTCGAAGGCCCGCGTGGATTGATCGAGCTGCGCTTTGATCGCAGACGCTTAACAGCGTCGAACCCTCACCAATTGCTGGTGATTACGATCTTTGTGGGCGCGCTAATGACCTTTGTGGCCTATGCTTTTTTGCGCAACCAGCTCAAGCCAATCAAAAAACTTTCAGCAGCCGCAGACGCGTTTGGCAAGGGGCGCACCCTGCCCTACCAACCCTCGGGTGCGCTGGAGGTCAAAGCCGCAGGCAAAGCTTTTTTGGATATGCGCGCCCGTATTGAGCAACAGATCGAACAGCGCACTTTGATGTTGTCAGGCGTCAGCCATGATCTGCGCACACCATTGACGCGTATGAAGCTGGAGCTGTCATTGCTGGAGCCGCGCATGGGTGTGGATGCGTTGCAACAAGACCTGTCGGAAATGGAAGCCTTGTTGGAAGCATTTCTAGATTTTTCCCGCTCTGGCGCGCGCGAGGATATGGCAGAAGTGCAAATTGTTGAACTGGTACGAGCCGAGGCAGAAAAGGCAGAGCGGCTAGGCCGCGATGTCGCCGTTTTTGTGGCCGGTGACGTGTCAGAAACCGTGCTTCTGCGGCCCATCGCCGTACAGAGGGCTCTTGCCAATCTAATTGGAAACGCTCTGCGCTATGGCACCAAGGCGCGAGTGGCTTTGTCTCAACGTGCCAGCCATATCCACATACTCGTCGAAGATGACGGCCCTGGCATCCCTGCTGACCGCCGCGAAGAAGCACTGCGCCCCTTTGCGCGTCTGGATCAAGCGCGCAATCAAGACAAAGGCAGCGGTGTTGGGCTTGGACTGGCCATCGCGGCTGATGTGGCCCGCAGCCATGGGGGCGATATCGTCTTGGGAACATCGTTTGGTTTGGGCGGCCTTAGTGCAGATATCAGCTTTGGTGTTTGATTGTTCCATCCAGGACAATAACGTCGCAGTCACCTCACTTGAAGTGGTCTGGTTGGTTCTGGAACCGCTCCGGCTTGAGGGTGTGTTAGAGCTGCTTCACTTGAGCTGGTAGACCTGTCGCGCTTTCGTTCCGCCCCAAGCGCCCGGCTCAGCGCTGCGCTCGCAGCTTGCACTTCTCGGGACATTTGCTACTCAAGTATCCTGTCAGCCCTTAGATCTTTGGGAGTGAGCTCTGACGGCCCGCGTGGTCGAGGCACGCCCCGGAGGCGCTTGTCCCACAGGGATTCCTTCCCATCATACGAAAGGATCCCACCATCAAAACTTGGGATCAAACGCCTAAAACAGTTCCACCTCCCCAGATACATGAGAAGAGGATGCGGACTCTGATAAAATTTTTGACCGAAGAGAAACTAGCCGTAGGTTATTTGTCACCTCCTTTAGTTTTTCGTGGTTCTCGGCTGCATGAAGAATTTGTGAAATCGAAATAATATATTGCTGTACTCGATCCAGATCCTGCAATATCGTAATATCTTCTAAACTCGCCCCCTTTACCGCTAGAAGCTTACCTATCACCGGTTCCATTTTTGAACACGATTGTGCCACCTGATCCAGTTCCGCCGCACAAACAGAAATTGCATGGGAGACATCTAAATGACTATTCAGAGATGATCTTGTCATCGATAGTCTCACAAACGCCCAACAACCGCTTCCAGGCAATTCTTTAAATCAACAGGGGTAAATGGCTTTGCCAGGTAGTTATTCATCCCAAGGGATTTCCCTCGCTGAATGAGAACAGGGTCGGCCTGACCCGTGATAAGAATAAATCCAAGCTTTTGTGTTTGAGGCGTTTTGCGCAACATAGCCAATAACTGCAAACCATCCATACCCGGCATATTGTAATCCGACAAAACTAAATGCACCTTTTTTAATTGTAATTGCTTTAGGGCATCGGCGCCGTTGTCGGCAGTTTGAATTTTTTGTAGCCCAAAACCCTCAAGAGCTTGCGATATAAGGCCGCGACTAGTTGACATGTCATCAACGATCATCACTCTAAGTTGATCTCGTAGTGCCATTTACGGCTCCCTTTCAGAGGCTTTACGGTAATTTTATTTCAACGTATACGTAGTTGTACCAACGAGATCAAATAGATCCTCGGCTGGTCCGGTGATGCGCTCAGAATGACCAATATATAAAGTACCCTTTGGAACAAGTAAGCTCGCAAATCGTGGCCATAGGCGTGAACGAGTCTCTTCATCAAAATAAATAACGACATTTCGACAGAAAATAGCATCGAACTTATGAATGAACGGCCATTTATCAATCAAGTTTAATACATTAAAAGTTGTTATTTTCGTCAAAGATTGTTTGGCGACATAACCATAATCGGTCTTATCAAAATATTTGGCAACATCAGAAATATCAAGTTGGCCTTCTATTGAGCATGTGTATTGATATTTTTGAGCTTTTCGTATAATATTCAAAGCAATGTCCGTACCAAGAAACCTAACGAGACGAGGGTCCGTATTGGGGTAAGCTTTATCAAAATTCATGGCTGCTGATAGAAGTTCCATTCCTTCCGAGCAGCCAGCTGACCATATACGTGAAACCGAACCTTTAGTCAGATTTTGTCCGATCTTTGGGATGATATATCTACGAAAATGATTGTAATGATGTGGCTCTCTGTTAAAACTTGTAACATTCGTTGTTAAAATAGAAATAAAATTTTGAATTTCATTCTCAGAATGTTTTCCGGATATGAATTCACAGTAGGAATGGATATCAGCCAATTCCAGCTCACGGACGCGCTTGCCAAGACGTGCCTGTACCATTGGCATCTTTTCTGGAGGAATATTAAGTCCAGCTATTGATTTAGCAAGGTCTGAAACAGTTGTAAATTGTTTCAGTGTCAGTGACCTATTCAGAGAAACTGCCATTAATATATCGATTCATATTGTTGCATTTGAAGAATACTGTTTAAATCGAGGATTCTAACAAGGCGTTTTTCAAATATCGCGAGCGAAGATACAAATCTTTCTTCTTCACCCGATCCAACCTCGGGTGGCGCTTGTATGCAGGATTTGTGGATTGACAAGATGTCGGATACGGCACTGACGAGAAGACCCGCAGTCATTTTATCATTTTCCACGACAATAATGACATCACGAGATGTTTTTTGGATCTCTGTCGTATTGAGACGTCTTGCCAAATCAATGATCGGTAAAACGGTTCCTCGCAGATTTATCACACCGCGGACAAATTTTGGTGCATGCGGAAGTGGAGTTGCTTTGGTCCAACTCCGAATCTCGCAAACTGACATGATATCCACACAGTACTCTTGATCATTTAGGCGGAAAGCTAAAAGCTCCAATTCCTCACCACTATCTGGATCGGCGTCAATGGGCGCGACGTCTTGTGTATTCATGCAGACTGCTCCAGTTGTGCTCCAACTGACGAAACGTTATGGCTTATTTGGCCTGGTTGCATCGCGATTGGGTCCAATATTAAAGCGATTTGTCCGTCACCAAGAATGGTCGCAGCGGCGATACCCGGTATATTTCCATAATTTTCCTGAAGACCCTTGATGACAACTTGTCTCTGCTCAACGATTTCGTCAACAATTAGGGCACAATCCACCCCCTCGTCAGTATGAATTTTTAAGATAATACAGTCGTCTTTTATGGATTGGTTTTCTCGAAATCCTAATTTTTTTCCCAGATCATAGAGGGGAAGAATCTCATCACGAAGCTGGATTACCTGTTCATTTGCAGTTAGGTCTGTTACGATAACTGTGTTAAAGGAGATCGTTTCAACGATTGTTGCAAGGGGTATTACAAGTGTTTGATCAGCCACTTCCACGATCATTCCGTCGAGAATTGCGAGTGTGAGCGGGAGAGAGATATCGAAGCATGTCCCGATACCCGGTTCGGATGAAATTGCAACGCGCCCGCCAAGCGTATTGATCGCGCGTTTTACAACGTCCATTCCAACGCCCCTGCCAGATAAGTCGGTGACTTTATCTGCGGTGGAAAATCCTGGATGAAACAATAGTGACGCGATTTCAGCATCTGTTAGATTTGCGTTCGGTTCGATCAGCCCACGTTCGATCGCCCGAGCGACAATCTTGTCATTGTTCAGACCGCGCCCATCGTCCCGTATATTGATAATGACGCGTCCCGATTTATGGTGCGCAGACAATGTCACTGTACCTTGTTCAGGCTTGCCAGCGGCGGTTCTATCTTCACTGTTTTCGAGTCCATGATCGACTGCGTTACGGATCATATGTGTGAGCGGTTCAACCAGTTTTTCAATAACGGTCTTGTCGATTTCAGTCTCTTCACCGACCAACTTCAAGCTCACGGATTTACCGGTCTCACGCGCGGCTTCGCGTACGATCCGCCCCATGCGTTGAAAGAGAGACTTCACGGGCTGCGCGCGGATCATCATAACGCTATCTTGGATGTTGCGTGTGAGCTGAAGAAACTCATCAAGACCTGACAAAATGGGTGAACTTGGATCAAGCTGAGCATGGTTCGAACTTTGGGCCAGCATGGCCTGGTTTATGACCAATTCGCCGACAAGGTTTACCAGCCGATCGATACGATTCAATTCGACACGAACCGTGGGCGCTGGATCAACGGTGTTGGGTTTGGGCGGATGGGAGCTTTCAGGCTGGAGCGTTTGGACGGGTTCAATTTTGAGTGGACCGGCGTCGTTTTGTACGTCCATGAGAAACTCTTCCTGCGCGACAGGTTCAAGCTCAGCTTCGGACATGGGCTGAATTTTGAACTCGCAAAGACCTTCTACGAACTCGAAGATTGTTTCGATTTCATCATCGTCGATCTCGGCGGGTATTGTCATGGACCAATGTAAAAACTGATCTTCAGCTGAAAGCTGCGCGATCGCCGGAATTTCGTCACAGTGGCACGTGATCTGGCGTGCCCCGAGATTTTGAAGGGCACGTAGAATATGGATCGGTTCGTGACCTGCGAGAAACATCGAAATGTCCGGACGAAAACTTATGGCCTTCTCGGTATGGGACTCGGAGTTGTCCAAGGGCGACAGGTCGTCAAGATCGAGGGCCAGATCGAGCCCCATGGGTTGGAAAGCCACTTCTTCTGCGGGTTCGTCGCTGGGAATGGTATTGGCATAGGCGGACAGCGCGACGAGCGCATTATCTTCTTCGGTTTGGTTCGTTTGGCTGTTCGATTGTCCGGCGCGAACAAGATCGCTCAGCAAATCTGCCGACCGAAAACACAGGGCCAGAAGATCCTCATCGATTGTCAATTTTTCGGAACGGACGAGATCCAAAACATTTTCGAAACTGTGAGCAAATTCAACCAGGCGCTTCAAACCAAACGCACCGGCACCGCCTTTGACAGAGTGGACAGCGCGAAATACAGCATGGATCGTATCGCTGGTGCCTGTGCCACTCGACAAAGTTTCCAGCCCTTCAAGAAGGGTTTCCAGCAATTCGTCACATTCCAGAAAGAATGTGGCTTTGATTTCGGCCATCGGGTCTGTTGTCATGCAGTCCCCGCAATCAATTGCAGAGCATTGACAAGTTTGACCGGATCGAAGGGTTTGACGATCCAACCAGTTGCGCCGGCGGCGCGCGCTTTACGTTTCAGCCCATCTGAGCTTTCGGTGCTCAGAACCAGTATTGGGATCATCCGAGTTTGATCCAGCTTTCGCACCTCGTTAATAAAGCCGATCCCGTCTAGCCGGGGCATATTGATATCGGTAATAATTGCATTTGGGAGCGCCTGATCGGCAAGCGAGCCTTCAAGAACTTCAAGCCCGTCTTGGCCATCTACTGCGAGTAGAACGTCATATCCTGCGTCTTGCAGGGTCATTTTGATCATATCGCGGATGGTGCGGGAGTCGTCGACGGCTAGAATTTTTAGGGCCATTAGTCTTTTCCTTTGGAGCCAGGCAGATCGAAATGCGTCAGTCCTAAATCAGACCAGGCCCTGTAAAGCGCATCGGATCCATCTATGAATTCCAGGGTTTTACCGGCTGACGCCCAGCTTTGAACCGCAGAAACGATGACTTGTGCCGACAGGCTTCCCAAATGCGTCACTGCGCTGCCATCTACCAACAGCGGCTGTCCTTGATGACGTTGAAACGCCTCCAGAAGATCACTGGCGGCACTGTTATCCAAACGCGCCGGCAGGTGGAGAGAGGCGCTCATAAGCCGTCTCGCAATGTCTTGAAAGAAAGAATAATCATTTCCGACCTGTCTAATTTATAGGCTGGACGGACTATAGAAGTTTAGGTCCTAAGAAACTCTGAACGGCACTATGGATTTTCGAGCAAGTCTAAATATGACGCCGCCCCCGTGAGGGCCGCAAAATCATCCAGCACCAAGAAGACTGGGAAACTTTTCATAAAGTCCCGGAACCGTCCTTTGTCTTGGAACGCGTCCCGAAAGATCCCGTTTGTCAAATACGCGCCAAATGCACGGGCGACCCCGCCGACCAAATAAATGCCATCAAATGGAAGATGCGCCAGCGCAAGATCCCCAGCAACGGTCCCTAAGATCCGCAGGAAATCGCGCTGTGTTGCTTCAGCCAGCGGCGCGCGCGCTGCGAGCGCTTGCATAATCTCAGCCGCTGGAAGCGGCTTTGATTGAGCCGCCAACGCATGAAAAGCATAAATCCGTTCCAGTCCTCGACCTGACAAAATATCTTCGATCGATACAAAATCACTTTGCGATTGCAAATGGGCCACAAGCGCTTGATCGGCGTGGGTCCGCACTGGCAGCACCAGATGACCATGTTCGGCCGCCGGGACAAGCACAGCCCCCGGTGCGCCGAAAGGCACTGGGATCACCGGGGCGACGTTGAACCCGGTTCCAACGCCAATGACAAGTCGGGACCGATTGCCGATAACATGCCCCGGCAAAATCGAATGGACTTGATCGGCGTCCAGATGAGCCAAGGCATATCCCTGAGCTTGTAAGTCGTTGACCAGACTGGCTTGCGTGGCACCTGTGGCACGAGTCAAAGTTTCTGTGTCCAATGTCCAATCAAGATTGGTCAGCGCACCGATCCCATCGCGAACCGGCCCTGCCACTGCAGCACAGGCCCTGTCGCATTGGGTGATGCTGTGCTCGTGCATGTAAAGACGGATTACCGCTTCCAGCCCCGGATGATCAGCATTGCGAAACTTGCGGATCGGGCCCTGATCGACAAAGGTTCCGCGCGCCAAACCAACCCGTGTGTTGGTGCCGCCAATATCTGCGACAAGAGCAATGTGCGGGGAAGTATCAGCGATCATTGTTATCGGTGTCCTGCGATGGTGGCGCTAACATCTACGTGGGCTCCATTCGGTATGCAAGGTCCTCCATCTGTCTGAATTGGGTCGGTTGTCAAACGAAACGCGCGATCGGCTGATAACTCGACCACGATAGAGACCGCTCCAGGTTTTGTCGCAAGCTCCAACGCAAGGACGGATTGGAGCCATCGAGAATGACAACAAAGCAAATTCAAGTGACCAAAAACACGCGCGCGGGCCATTGCGATGGCATTGGACAATCAAGCCAACGGCGATGGTCGGTCAGCAGCGATCAAATTTGGTCAGGGGCACCGCTTATGACTTTGGTGCAAGACCAGTAGACTTGCCCAAGGTCAATTTGGCGTCCCAAAGTTCTGTAAGAGGTGGTTCAAAGGGGTTTGCGATCTGGTGTATCAGCATTTCAGCACAACGCCGCCCCGCATCGCGCACAGACGAACGGGTCGCAGTATAGACCGGAAGCGCATTGCCATCATCCAAGTGAGACAACACCTCATCATGGGCCAAAATCGAAATATCTTGGCCAACCGACAGCTCAAGATCATCGAGCGCCCGACGCACGCCCATCGCCATCATGATTGAGCTGACCAAGAAAGCCGTCGGCGGCGCTTTTAGAGCCAACATCTCTCGGGCGCAGCGGTAAGCGAGTGTTTCCGTCCTCTGACTGTTCGCAATCAGGGTGCGATCCGGCTGCAGGCCTCGTGCTGCCAGCGCTTTTTCAAATCCCACGCGTCTGCGTTTGACAATATCGAGACCCTCTGGCCCGTTGAATAGTGCGATCCGTGTATGTCCCAGATCCAGCAAAAAATCAGTTGCCCGTTGAAAGGCAAGGCGGCTGTGTACATCGACGAACCCATAGGGCTGATCAAAAGTGCCGACCCGACCATGAACAACAAACGGCAGTTTACGCTCGATAAGCAGAGCTGGACGCAGGTCATTTTCCCGTGGCTCTGTCAGGATCACGCCATCCACGCTACGCTTAGAGGCCATGTTTTTGTAGGTTTCGTATTCTTGATCGAGACGCACCACCGATACAACCATATCGTAGCCCGCACTGGCATATACTTCGCCAGCCCCCGCGATGAAGTCGCCAAAAGCCGGGTCGATAAAATGATCGTCCTTGTCTTGCGCGATTACATGTCCAATCCGCATAGTCCGCCCGGTTGCAAGGCCTTTGGCCCCTGCATTTGGGCGGTACTTATACTTTTCAGCGGCTTGTAAAATGCGGCGACGCGTATTTTCGTTGACCTCTGGATATCCATTCAAAGCGCGGCTTACCGTCGTTTGAGACAAGCCAAGTTTGGCAGATAAAGTTTTAAGATTTATCCCGGACATCGAGCCCCAAAGCGCTTGGACAGCAGAGATATAGAATGGATGTCCTCGCAGCGTCAAAATAAAAATAAAAAATATCAAATAACGCCATATTTTTAGTATGAAAAATCAGGTTTGTGGATTTAATGAGTCGAAGATCCATAACACAGCGCCTTTTGGGAGGCTCCATAGCGCTTTAACCCTCTTGGGCAAACGGGCCACAGACGGGTTCAAATGCGTTCCATCAATCGCTCTGGCACCAAATGAAAAATGCGTGCTTCACCTCGGTTGCGTGCGGCTGTGGTCAGTTTTGCATACCAGCCGTTGGGCGCAGATTTCATGGAAATTTGACCGCGTTTGAGCAATACATCCGGACGGGCTCAATCCTGGATGATGATGATACTGTATCCGCCGGGGTGAGATCTTTACATATGGCCGCAACATTGCATGGTAGCGACGGATGAAACGCGCTATCATCGGCGGAACCTTTGTGATGGATGCGGGACCACAATGACGAACCGGATCAAACAGCGGCTGGCAAATGGTGAGCTGCAATTGGGGATGTGGCTGGCGCTTGCGTCTCCGGCAGTGGCGGAAATTGCCGGGAACGCTGGCTTTGACTGGTGTTTGATCGATGCCGAGCACGGTCCGTCCGACATTGCAATGATCCTTGATCAGCTGCGGGTGTTGCAAGGTACCGCCTGTGATGCCGTGGTGCGTATCCCCAATCAAGAGCCTTGGATGCTGAAAAAAGTGCTCGATATTGGTGCCAGAACAATCATGGTCCCGATGGTGAATTCCGGCGCCGAGGCTCGCGCAATTGTCAGCGCGACACGCTATCCGCCCGATGGGATACGTGGCTTTGGGGCGGGCCTTGCACGTGCATCAGGTTACGGCGCAGATGCGCAATATGCCGAAACCGCTTCGGACGATATCTGCCTGATCTTGCAGGTCGAGACAGCCCAGGCCTTGTCGGAGCTCGAGACTATAGCGATGACACCGGGTGTCGATGCCGTGTTTGTTGGACCATCCGATCTTGCGGCCGATATGGGCCATCCCGGCGACCCGATGGCGCCGCCAGTGCAAAAAGCGATAAAAACGGCAAACGCCACTTTGAAACAGCTGGGTGTCGCCAGTGGCACGGTGGTGTTCGAGCCCTCTGCCGTGCCAGGTCAAATCGATCAGGGCGTGTCGTTTTTGGGCGTGGGCGCGGATGCGATTTTGGTCACACAGGCAATGCGCGGACAGTTGGCCCAAACGCGAGCCCAGATCACCTAAACAAGCGCCCTTTCGCAGATGCAGCAGACGTGGCAAAAGACCACGCATCCCAGTTGTTGCCGCAAAGGAGCCCCCCATGCAGATTCGCGAAGCGCTCACGTTTGATGATGTGCTGTTGGTTCCAGGGCCCAGCACGGTTCTGCCCTCGACCGCCGATACAAGGACACGTTTAACCAAGACGGTTTCGCTGAATATACCCCTGCTCAGCTCAGCCATGGACACCGTCACCGAAGCCCGTATGGCAATTGCGATGGCACAAGTCGGGGGTATGGGCGTCATTCACCGCAACCTTGAGCTGGCCGAGCAAGCCCAGCAAGTGCGGCAGGTGAAACGTTTCGAATCCGGCATCGTCTATAACCCGATCACATTGCGCCCCGATCAGACCTTGGCCGACGCAAAGGCTCTGCAAGCGCGCTATAAAATCACCGGTTTCCCGGTTGTGGACGACAAAGGTCGTGTTTTGGGGATTGTGACAAACCGTGATATGCGATTTGCCGATCTCGATGACACACCGGTGGCCAAGATGATGAGCGCAGATAATCTGGCCATCCTCCGCGAACCTGCCGATTTGGCCGAGGCCAAGAGCCTGATGCGCTCCCGACGGATTGAAAAGCTGCTGGTTGTCGACGGCGAAGGTAAGCTGACAGGGTTGTTGACAATCAAAGACTTGGAGCAAGCAGTGTTGAATCCGACGGCCTGCAAAGACGCGCTCGGTCGGTTGCGAGTCGCAGCGGCGACCACTGTCGGTGACGCCGGGTTTGAGCGCTCTGAAGCACTGATAGAGGCCGGTTGTGATCTGATCGTGATCGACACCGCGCATGGCCACTCCGCCAGCGTTGCCGACGCCGTCGCGCGGGTGAAATCGCTCTCGAATACGGTTCAGGTCGTCGCTGGCAACGTGGCCACGGGGGAGGCAACGCGGGCGTTGATTGATGCAGGCGCGGATGCCATCAAGGTTGGTATAGGGCCCGGGTCGATCTGCACCACACGGATCGTCGCAGGCGTGGGCGTGCCACAATTGACCGCGATCATGGATTGTGCCGCGGCTGCAGCCAGCACAGATACCCCCGTGATTGCAGATGGTGGGATTAAATTTTCAGGAGATTTTGCGAAAGCCATTGCCGCTGGCGCGTCTTGTGCCATGGTCGGGTCGATGATCGCGGGAACAGATGAATCCCCCGGCGAGGTGATCTTGTATCAAGGACGTTCATTCAAAAGCTATCGCGGAATGGGATCGCTGGGGGCGATGGCACGCGGATCTGCGGATCGTTATTTTCAGAAAGATGCGGCCAGTGACAAGCTGGTACCCGAAGGCATTGAAGGGCAAGTTCCTTATAAGGGATCTGCAAATACCGTGATTCATCAGTTGGTTGGGGGATTGCGCGCGGCGATGGGATACGCGGGTGCGGCGACCGTCGAAGAGATGCGAAACAAGGCACAATTTGTTCGCATCACGGGTGCCGGCTTAAAGGAATCGCATGTTCATGATGTACAGATCACACGCGAGAGCCCGAATTACAGGATGGGTTGACCATGACCCCGGGCGCGCGCGTGGCGGCTGCAATTGAAATCCTCGACGAGATTCTGACCGGGACCGCGGCGGAAGCTGTTCTGACCAAATGGGCCCGCAACAATCGTTTTGCGGGCTCAAAAGATCGTGCCGCAATCCGGGATCATGTGTATGACGCGTTGCGTCAGCTGCGCAGTGCCGCCGCCCTGGGGGGATCAATGTCCGGAAGGGGGATCATGCTGGGCAGTTTGGCCGGTGTAAATGCGGATTTGGCACGTATCTTTACCGGGACCGGCTATGATGCGTTGCCCTTAACTCAGGCCGAACGCAATCGATTGACCAAAGCCCCCGCTCTTAGCGACGCTGAGCGGGCAAATCTGCCGGACTGGATTTGGCCATATTGGACAAAAAGCCTTGGCAATTCAGCCCATGAAATCGCACAAATTCTTCAAGTGCGTGCGCCGATCACACTGAGGGTCAACTTGGCGCGCAGCACACGCAACGATGCGGCTGCAGGCCTGTTGCAGGCCGGTATCGCCACTGTTGAAAATCCGCTCTCTCAAAC
>JBELMC010000075.1:0-12767 GCA_042096155.1 Dinoroseobacter sp. | reverse complement strand
CACAAGAGCCCTGGCGCGGCCAAAGCCCTGGGCGATATCGGCGTGTGGGTCGTGTCCCTGCCGCCCGACAGCCCGGACCTTAGCCCGATCGGAATGGCTTTCTCCAGGCGCAAGGCGCTGGTCCGAAACGCCGCTGCCCGACCCGACCCTGAACTCTGGCAGGCCGTCGGTCATCTGTGCAGCCTCTTGACCGACGAAAACTGCTACAATTTCTTCAAGGCCTCAGGATACAAAACCGATTACACGCGACACGCTCTAAGCAACAATGAGTAACCTGCTCGAGATCACGCTTAGGTTTTGTCGGAACCCGAATGCGTTAGACTGGGTTATTCATGTCAAAATGAGCAGCTCTGGTGTTGTGGAAAACCCGCCTGAGCTGTCTGATTTTGGAAAAATGATCATCGCTTGGTTTTGTTTAACCTGCCTATCGGTATAGATCATGTGATGGCGGATCGCGCCCCACAGTTATGTTTTCGCAATCCAAGCGCCATTGCTTTTGGAGCTTCGCTGACACGCCGAAATGAACCACATGCCATCAAGGGCGTCCTTGATATCGGGTAGGGGCACATCGCATTCGCGACCGGAAATCAAATCTGCAGCGTCTTGGTAAAGATTTGCGAACCCTTCGAGATAGCCTTCGGGGTGGCCCGGTGGGCTGCGAGTCCAGCGATCACCTGCAAGACCCAATCCGGCACCGCCGCGCGTCAAGATCTGCGGCGGCGCGCCGAATTTTGTGAACCTCATTTGGTTTGGGTCTTCTTGCGCCCATTCAAGGCTCGCTTTATCGCCATAGATTCGGAGTGCCAGCCCATTTTCGCGCCCAATGGCGACTTGACTGACCCAGATCATACCCCGTGCTCCGCCAGACAACCGCAATAATATATGGGCGTTGTCATCGACCTGCCGCCCATCGACAAAGCTGTGCAAATCGGCCGATAGCGCTTCAGTTTCAAGACCGGAGACGAAGGAAAGCAGGTTGAAGGCATGGGTGCCAATATCGCCGATCGCGCCCGCGCCAGCCTGTTTGGGGTTTGTCCGCCAGTCGGCTTGTTTGTTTGACGTTTCTTCTGTCAGCCAATCTTGCGCATAGTCAGCCTGGACAATGCGAATTTTCCCCAATGCGCCGCGTGCCACCATCTCGCGGGCGTGGCGCATCAGAGGATATCCGGTGTAATTATGGGTCAGGATAAATTTCGCCTCGGACCCGTCAACTGCGGCCTTAATGGCAACCGCGTCGTCTTGGGTTGCGGCCAAGGGCTTATCGCAAATGACATGAATACCAGCATTGAGAAATGCGATTACGGGACCGGCATGCATATGATTGGGCGTGACAATCGCGACGGCATCAATGCCATCGGCACGAGCGGCTTCGGCCGTCGCCATAGCGCGGTAATCATCATAGCTGCGATCTTGTGCTATGCCCAGCTCTTGCGCTGAAGCCGCAGCACGGTCCGGATCGGACGACAAGGCGCCCGCCACCAGTGTCCAGCGGCCATCGAGCCGACCGGCGATCCGATGTACGGCCCCTATGAAAGCGCCCTGACCGCCCCCGACCATTCCCAGCTTCAACGCGCTCATAGGCCCAACATCCGCTTGATCTGTGCATCATCACGGGTGCCGCCTGCGAAATCGTCGAAGGCCTTCTGGGTGACCTCGATCAAATGTTTGGCAATAAACGGCGCACCTTCGGCGGCGCCCTGTTGCGGTGATTTGAGGCAACATTCCCATTCCAAAACCGCCCAGCTGTCATAGCCGTACTGAGTGAGTTTTGAAAAAATGCCAGCGAAGTCGACTTGTCCATCCCCCAGCGATCGGAAGCGACCCGCCCGGTTGGTCCAGTTTTGATAACCCGAATAGACGCCTTGGCGGCCTGTTGGATTGAACTCGGCATCTTTGACGTGGAACGCGCTGATGCGGTCGTGATAGATGTCGATGAAAGCCAGATAATCCATCTGTTGCAGCAGAAAATGGGACGGATCATAGTTGATCATTGCGGCCTGATGTCCGCCGCAAGCCGCCACGAACATCTCGAATGTGGTGCCGTCAAACACATCTTCGCCGGGATGGATTTCAAAGCCAATATCTTGTCCGTGATCTTGGTAATGGTTTAATATCGGCGTCCACCGGCGGCCCAGTTCAGCAAAAGCTTCTTTAATCAAACCATCCGGACGCTGTGGCCAGGGATACAGGTAGGGAAACGCAAGAGAGCCTGTGAAGCTGACGGTATGAGACAAGCCAAGGCGCTGTGAGGCCAGCGCTGCTTTTTTCATTTGGTCAACGGCCCAGGCTTGTCGCGCGTCCGGCTTGCCATGTACATGGGCGGGCGCAAAAGCATCAAAGGCGTCATTATAGGCCGGATTGACGGCAACAAGCTGGCCTTGCAGATGCGTGGACAGCTCGGTGATCTCGACGCCCGCGTCGTGACAAATGCCTTTGACCTCGTCGCAATAAGTTTGGCTTTCAGCCGCCTTTTCAAGGTCGAAAAGCCGCGCATCAAATGTTGGGATTTGCACGCCTTTGTATCCAAGCTCCGCCGCCCAGGCCACGATTTCGTTTAGGCAATGAAATGGGGCCGTGTCGCCGGCAAACTGGGCCAGAAAAAGTGCCGGTCCTTTGATCTGTGTGCCCATATCAGTCTCCAGTTTGGTCAAATTTCTATTCGAGTTCAGTCGGTGGTTGTGTCGGATCTTCCAAATACTGCATCAGTGGCAGATCAGGGGCTTCAAGCTGTTGCATCGCAGCTTCGGCAAGGAAATGCCCAGCCCGTTCGACATTTTCCAGCTCCACCATGATGTCCTCTCGAAACATCTTGAGGATCGGGATCACTTCCTTGCCAAAAACATCGATGTTATCGCCCAATATGCGGCCTTGTTTTTCGATTGCGACAATGCTCGCGATGGCAGCCTTTGAGGACGTACAGATAACGGCGTCAATTTCAGGGGATTGCTCCAATCTGCGAGTGACCCAGTGCTGGATGTCTCCGGAGAGGCGGTCACTGTCGACGTTCTTGGAAATGCGGTAATTCAAACCCAGACGCGTGCTGTGGTGCGCGAGGCCGCGAACCATGTCTTGCGCATAATTCTGCCTTTGCGGCGGCAAGATCGCCAGAATAGTTTTCCTGTTTCGCGCGGCCAGTTTCGACAAGGCCATGCCGATAAAGGCCGTATTGTCATAATCATAATAGGCGTGTTGGTCGGCCCATTTGGTCCGTCCATGAGTGACGAACGGGAATTTGTGTTGCAACAAATAGGCGACGCGTGGATCTTCTGGTTCGGTCATGTTGAAGATAACGGCGTCAGACGAACGCGTTTCAACAATATATTTGATCGGTCGCATCGGATCTTCATCGGGAAACGAGGGCAAAACATTGAGATGAAATGCCGTCCCCCGCAGCTTATGGGCAATCGAACTGGTGATCTTCGCGACGGAGGTCATGACGTCTCCTTCGGCGGGCACCACCAGCGTGATCACGTTGGTTCGACCAGTTCGCAGTCGCAATCCGGCCCGGTTGGGCACATAGCCAATCGCATTTGATATCCGGTTTGCAAGATCTTTGGTGTCTTGCCCAATATCGGGCGCATCGCCCAATGCGCGCGACACTGTTGCCACAGCCATTCCGCTGATCCGAGCGATTGTCTTCAGAGTGGGTCGCTCTCCAGGCGCGACCATCGCCCGCAGCTCGTCTTCGTCCAACTTTGCGACTTCAGAGGCCGTGCGTTTCATTCGATTTGCTTCTTCATTCTATGCTCTCATCGCCGAACGATCTGTTCCAGATTTGGTCACCCTTTGCTGTCATATCGAACTTCATATTGTTGCCATCTTTTTTAGCGGTGAGTCGAAACTTCTTGCAAGCCTAAACTGAATCGTTATAGAAACTTCTATATCGATTTAGTTTGGGAGGACTCAAAATGAAAAGAACGACTCAACTTTTGGCTGCGACCGCAATTGTCGCAGGATCTTCTGCATCCGCAGAAGAGCTTGAAGTGATGCATTGGTGGACATCTGGTGGTGAAGCCGCAGCTGTCGGCGAGCTTGCCAAAGCGTTCGATGCCAGTGGCAACACATGGGTCGACGCCGCGATTGCAGGCGGCGAAGCGGCGCGCGCCGTTATGGTCAGCCGCTTGACGGGCGGTGATCCGATGGGGGCGTTTCAGTTCAACCATGGCCGCCAAGCCGAAGAACTGATCGAAGCAGGTCTGTTGCGCGACATCACCGATATTGCACAAGCAGAAGGGTGGTTGGATCTGGTTAATCCATCATCATTGCTGGACGCTTGTACCGTCGAAGGCCGCGTCTATTGCGCACCGGTGAACATCCACTCTTGGCAGTGGCTCTGGGTCAGCCATGATGCGTTTGAAGCCGCGGGTGTAGACGTGCCGAGCAATTGGGCGGAATTTGCAGCCGCGTCTGACAAATTGTCGGCCGCAGGCAAAATTCCATTGGCCATGGGTCAGCAGGGATGGCAGCAATCCGGCGCCTTTAACGTGATGATGGCCAGCCTGCTGCCCAGTGATATATTTATGTCCGTTTATGGCGACAAAGACACCGATGTGGCCGCAAGTGCGGATGTGGCGACCGTGTTCGATGCTGCCGCCGAAGCCCGCGACATGGCTTCTAAGTCAACGGTGCAGAACTGGAACGACGCGACCAATCTGGTGATCACCGGACAGGCTGGCGGCCAGATCATGGGCGATTGGGCACAGGGCGAATTCGCCGTTGCAGGCTCCGTTGCGGGCGAGGATTACAGCTGTCTTCCGGGCCTTGGCACCAATCCACGCTTGTCGACCGGTGGGGATGCGTTCTACTTCCCGGTTCTTGGTGACGCGGACCAGGCCGCAGCGCAGGCCGATTTGGCCGCTTTGTTGTTGAAACCTGCCACACAGGTGAGCTTTAACCTCGCAAAAGGGTCGCTGCCTGTGCGCGGTGACATCGACCTTTCGGCCGCCAATGATTGCATGCAAAAAGGTCTCAAGCTGCTTGCCGACGGTGCGCTGCTGCCGGACGTGAACATGTTGGCGACACCGGACACAGTGAACCAGATCAACACGTTGTTCACGGAGTTCTTTGCAGACAGCTCAATTTCGGCATCTGATGCGCAAGCGCAGTTTGTTGAAATCATCGCGGACGCAGAGTAAGCTCTGATCTGCTTTTGCTGGCGCGTTGTGTGACGCGCCAGCCCATTTCGTCAGCTCAGAGGGGGTTGACCTATGTCGACCGAACGCCCGAACCAGCTGTTTCGCAACATCAACGCAAAGGCGGCGGCGATCCCAATGATCGTGACAGCTCTGTTTGTGTTTGTCGGTGGAACAGCCTGGACCATCGTTTACAGTTTCACCAAATCTGGCCTTCTGCCGCGCATGAAATGGGTGGGCCTTGACCAATATGAGCGCTTGTGGGGCACCAAGAAATGGCTGATCGCGATTGAAAACTTGGTGATTTACGGCCTGTGTATGCTGACTTTGATGTTTGTGATCGGGTTTATCCTTGCTGCGTTGATCGATCAGAAGATCCGGTTTGAGAACACGATTCGTTCGGTAATCCTGTATCCCTATGCTATGAGCTTCGTGGTCACCGGCCTGGTATGGCAATGGATTTTAAACCCCGAATTTGGAGTACAAAGCATTGTGCGTGACATTGGCTGGACCAGTTTTACGTTTAACCCACTTTACGCGCCGGATATTGCCATCTTTGGGGTCCTGATCGCTGGGCTTTGGCAAGGCAGCGGACTGGTCATGGTGTTGATGCTTGCCGGATTGCGCGGCATTGACCAAGAGGTCTGGAAAGCGGCGCGGATCGACGGCATATCGACGGTCAAGACGTATATCTTTATCGTGATCCCGATGATGCGCCCGGTGTTTGTCACAACATTGGTGCTGGTGGTGACCGGGATTGTCAAAGTGTTTGACCTGATCGTGGCGCAAACCGGCGGTGGGCCTGGCATCGCGACGGAAGTGCCCGCCAAATACGTCTATGATATGATGTTTAGAAACAACAATTTGGGGCAGGGCTTTGCCGCGTCAACGATGATGTTGCTGACCGTATCCCTGGTTGTGATCCCTTGGGCAATTCTCGAATTTGGGGGCTCGAAACGACGTGGTTGAGACATCGCCCGGCTTGCTTGAGGGTCCACAAGGGCCAAAGCCACGCAATACATTTTCGCGGCGCAATATTTTTCTATACGGCACGCTTTTGGTCATCACACTGTATTATGCATTGCCGTTATATGTGATGATCATAACTTCGCTGAAGGGGATGCCAGAAATCCGGCTGGGCAATGTCTTTGCACCGCCTCTCGAGGTCACCTTCGAGCCGTGGGTCAAGGCATGGGCGCAGGCTTGTACAGGCCTGACCTGCAATGGGCTGAGCACCGGTTTTTGGAATTCCGTCCAGATCACGATCCCGTCGGTGATTTTGTCGATCATTATTGCGTCGGTGAACGGCTACGCATTGGCCAATTGGAAATTCAAAGGCGCAGATATTTTTTTCACAATCCTGATTTTCGGGGCGTCCATTCCCTATCAGGTCATGCTGTATCCGATTGTGATCTTGCTGCGCGAGATCGGATTATATGGCTCTCTGGGGGGTCTTATCTTGGTTCATACGATCTTTGGCATGCCAATTTTGACGCTGCTGTTTCGAAATTACTTCTCGTCGCTCCCAGAGGAACTGTTCAAGGCCGCTCGGGTCGACGGCGCCGGGTTCTGGGGGATTTATTTCCGTATCATGGTGCCTATGTCGCTGCCCATCTTTACCGTCGCCATAATTTTGCAGGTCACAGGCATCTGGAACGATTTTCTGTTTGGCGTCGTTTACACAAGCCCTGACACTTATCCGATGACCGTCGCGCTCAATAACATCGTCAACTCCACGCAGGGTGTGAAGGAATACAATGTGAACATGGCTGCGACGATCCTGACCGGACTCGTGCCGCTTGTGATCTATTTTATGTCCGGAAGACTGTTTGTCCGCGGCATTGCCGCCGGTGCAGTAAAAGGTTGAACGCAAATGCAAAATTCAGTTGAAATCAAAAACCTTGATCTGCAATTTGGCGCGGTGAAAGTTCTTCAAAATTTAAACCTGGATATTGGCAAGGGTGAATTCCTGGTGCTGCTGGGCTCATCTGGTTGCGGAAAATCGACATTGCTGAACTGCATTGCAGGGCTTCTGGATGTGTCTGGCGGCCAAATCCACATCAATGGCCGCAACGTCACCTGGGAAGAGCCGTCCGAACGCGGCATCGGCATGGTGTTTCAATCTTATGCCCTTTATCCGCAGATGACGGTGGCGGGCAATCTGTCATTCGGTCTGAAGAATGCCAAGCTGCCGAAAGCGGAAATCACAGAACGCATCAAGCAGGCGTCCGAGATCTTGCAAATTGAGCCTTTGTTAAAACGAAAACCAGCCGCCCTGTCCGGAGGCCAGCGGCAACGGGTGGCGATCGGTCGCGCCTTGGTGCGCGATGTTGACGTGTTCTTGTTTGATGAACCGCTGTCCAATCTGGACGCCAAGTTGCGCGCTGATTTGCGGGTTGAGATCAAACGTCTGCATCAGCGGCTGGAAAACACAATGATCTATGTGACCCACGATCAGATTGAGGCGATGACCCTCGCCGACCGCATTGCGATCATGCGTGGCGGTCAAATTATGCAATTGGGCACACCAGACGAAATCTATGGCCGTCCTGTGAACAAATATGTCGCGGATTTCATCGGCTCACCTTCAATGAATTTTCTCGAAGGTCAGATCAAAAACGGTGCCTTTGAGGTGGGTGATCTGTCAATCCCACTGGAAGACTACGTCTTTGCGACCCCGGCGGGCGCAGTGGACGGCGCAGCGACGCTTGGCATCCGCCCTGAGCATGTGGTGACAGGTGAGCTTGTGCAAAAAGCCCCGTACCAAGTTGATGCGGAGGTCAGTCTGATCGAGCCTACGGGTTCAGACACATTGGTGGACTGCCAAGTGGCGGGACAACCGTTTCGTGTGCGCATGGACGGTCAGGCGCGGGTTGCTGTCGGCGAAAAGCTGCGGCTCGGTTTTCTTCCGTCGCAAGCTTCCTTGTTTGATCAGACCTCTGAACTGCGTCTGTGATCGGTCTGACCTACCATCCGGACCTATGATATACCATCGAAAGGACACGCTATGCCAACGATCTCTTACCAGCTCTATTCATCGCGCAACTGGGACGCCGCTGAGACATTCGCGATGCTCGCAGAGGTGGGATATAAAGAAGTTGAGGGGGTTGGCCCGCATTACAATGATCTGAAAAAGACCAAGGCCCTGCTGGATCGCTATGGCATGACCATGCCGACAGGACATTTCGCACCTGATTTGGTTGAAGAGCGCCCGCAGAAGGTCATCGAGATCGCTGAGACCCTAGGCATGTCTTGTGTGATTGTCCCGTATATTCCCCCCGCCGAACGCCCGACCACGTTGGCAGGCTGGACGGAATTTGCAGATCGTCTGGTCAAAGCAGGCGAGCCTGTCATCGCCGCCGGATTGGACTATGCGTGGCACAATCACGATTTCGAATTCGTTCCCGTCGCGGGGCAAATGCCGCTTGATATTATCGCGGCGGCCTCAGACAGCATCAAGTTTGAACTTGATCTGGCATGGGTACATGTGGCGGGGCAAGATCCGGTCGCGTGGCTTGACAAATTGGCCAACCGCATTGTCGCCACCCATGTCAAAGACATCGCGCCCGCAGGGCAATGCGCTGACGAAGACGGGTGGGCCGATGTGGGCCACGGCGTTCTGGATTGGTCTGAGATTAAACCTGCGATGGAGGCCGCAGGTGTGACCCGCTACGTCGTCGAGCATGACAATCCCAATGATCACAACCGCATGGCGACCCGTTCGTTGGCCAGCGTTCAGGCGTTTTAAGGAAGACTAAAGATGACAAAATTCGGTGTCGGCATCATTGGATGCGGCAATATTTCGGCGTCGTATCTCAAGCTCGCGCCCCTGTTCAAGTCCATAGAGGTCTTGGCGGTGGCAGATATAAACGCGCAAGCAGCGGCCGCACGTGCTGCTGAATTTTCCGTGCGCGCTGAGACCATTGAGGGGCTTTTGGCCGCCAATGACATCGATATTGTGATCAATCTGACAATCCCTGCGGCGCATTTTTCGGTCACAGAGCGGATTTTGGAGGCGGGCAAACACGCATACTCCGAAAAACCTTATGTGCTGACGCTTGATGAGGGCGAAACCTTACGCCGCCTGGCCACGCAAAAAGGCCTGCGCGTGGGGTCTGCGCCAGACACGTTCTTAGGCGGCGCGCATCAACTGGCGCGCGCGGCCATTGATGAAAACCAGATCGGCGAGGTGATCGGCGGCACCTGTCATGTCATGTCGCGAGGAATGGAGAACTGGCATCCCAATCCAGATTTTTTCTTTCAGCCCGGCGGCGGACCGGTCCTGGATCTTGGGCCTTATTACATCACCAACCTTGTGCAATTGATCGGACCGGTGAAATCCGTGTCAGCGATGGCCTCGGCCAGCTTTGCGGCGCGCACCATCGGCATTGGTCCGCGCAAAGGCGAAACGATAGACGTTGAGACACCAACCAACATACACGCCGTACTCGAATTTTGTAATGGCGCCATCATGACTTTGGGCGCAAGCTGGGATGTAACTGCCCACCGGCACGAAAACATGGAACTCTATGGCAGTGACGGTTCTTTGTATCTGCCGGATCCAAACTTCTTTGGCGGCGATGTGGCCTGGGCCGGACAAGACGGCCGCCCCGCAATCCTGGCAAGTCGGGATCACCCGTTTGGGGTGTGCAATACGCAAGATGGCCAAGGAGTGGAACGCGCCAATTACCGCTGCAGCGGTCTTGCAGATATGGCGTTGGCCATTGCCCAAGACCGCCCGCACCGCTGCAGTCTAGAACTTGCCACCCATGTCGTCGAAGTCATGACTGCGATCTTAAAGTCCGCCGAGGATCGCCAATGGGTCGACATGACCACCACATGTGCACGGCCCGAAGCGCTGAGCCCAGATCAAGCCAAAGCTCTTTTGGCCTAACCGGCCTGATCAGAGCCCCGCGCAGCATCATTTATGTGATATTGCACATCTGTTACGCGTCGTATTGGTTTGACAGATCGGCCAGCGGTTGCTCAGCTTATCCCATGACACTGGGGCAAAGCGCCGACGTCTGGTCCACTTATTCCTTGTGCAAAGACGGCCGCTTTAAGATGACGCATCGGTCCGAAACCGCCATATCCACCGCTCTGGCGGCTTAAACAGTGCACAAACCGCTGAAAATAGGCCTTCGAAGCCCGCACTCCCCCCTCAAGCCAGCGCATCCGCGCTCGCCAAACCGTTGATCAGACATTCCTAAGGCCCCTACGTCATTGGGCCAGTTTGGATTTCTGAGACTTTTGAGACGAATTTGGCCTTTCGTTGGCACAGGGTTTTGAAACCACTCAGGCGATCAGGTGTATCGGATTAGCGGTCAGCTGGATTGTGTTGGTGGATTTAAGAAGGGTCTTTGTGATGGCGGTCATGGCCATCTGCGCATCGCTCAGCCCGTAAAGAACAGACATGTCACCGCTCCGGTTTAGACGGACGTGCCTCATGCCGCGTTCCGGAGATCAATGCATGCTGACCCTAAGAGCGTCTTCAAGCGCCGCGCATGATTGCAAGCTGCAGGGCATGAAAACGTTGCTTGGTATCACAATACCTATTTTCCATACGATGGCGTTCTCTACATGTCACATCCCGTGAGGTATTATGGCTGCTTGTTGAACAGCTCGAGCTTGAGCTGTCTACCAGTCCTTCATTGCCTGCAACAGCGGTTTGCTGCGCTAGGTTCATTGAGGCAAAATCTGAGTGTAGTATCAAGCCAGTGGCACAGCGCCGCTTCCAGGCCTTCGCCGGATCGGATTGGATCCAGCTGCTGTTTGGTCGCCGAAAATCGATCAAATGCCCGGATTTTTCGATTCTTTATCGGCTATATTGATCGGCAAGTCGGCACCGTCGCATAAGGCGCGCAGGACTGCGGGGTACAAAAGATGTTCTTGGACCAGCACCCGCGCAGCCAAATCCCGAGCGGTGTCATTGGCCAAAACCGGAACTCGGGCTTGGCCAAGAACGGGCCCATCATCCAGATCCGCAGTAACCCAATGGACCGAGCATCCATGCTCATGGTCTTTTGCGGCCAGCACGCGGCGATGGGTATGTAGCCCTTTGTATTTTGGCAGCAGCGAAGGGTGAATATTGATCACGCGCCTTGCCCATTTGCGGGTGAATTCTGACGTAAGGACCCGCATGAAGCCAGCCAGGCAGATCAAATCAGGAGATGCGGCTTCCAGCTGCGCGTCCAGGGCGGCCTCAAACGCCGCGCGATTCTTGCCAAACGGACGGTGATCAACAGCTGCCACCGGTATGCCCATCTGGACCGCCTTGTCCAAACCTGCGGCCATTGGATCATTGGCCATCACCAAACACGCACGGGCCGGATGATCACCGGTCATGCTTTCGACCAGCTTGACCATATTCGAGCCGCCGCCCGAGATCAGGATGGCGACCCGATTGATCACGCAAGCGCGCCTGAATAACAGACCCCAGGGGTGTCTGTGACATGCCCTAGGGTCACCACACTCTCGCCCGCATCCGTCAATACAGCTTCCAGCACGCGGGCCTGGTCGGCCGCAACGACAACGCACATGCCGATCCCTGTGTTGAAGGTCTTGAGCATCTCGGACTCTTGGAGGCCGCCACGCTTTTGCAGCCACTCAAACACAGGCGGCATACGCCATGCCCCAAGGTCGATGTCACAGCCCAAGCCGTTGGGCAGCACCCGCGGCAGGTTTTCTGTCAAGCCGCCACCTGTAATATGCGCAAGCCCGTGTACCCCTCCGGCACGGATCGCGCGCAACACCGATTTCACGTACAAGCGGGTTGGCGCCAACAACGCCGTGCCGAGATCAGACTTCGCAAAAGGCGCAGGATCAGACCATCCGAGCCCGTCCTGCTCAACCACCTTACGCACCAGCGAATAGCCGTTGGAATGCACCCCATCCGAGGCCAGCCCGATTATAATGTCACCTTCGGTCACGTGGCTCGGCAAATGAGTGCCGCGCTCCATGGCACCGACCGCAAAGCCAGCCAAATCGAAGTCGCCTTTGCCATACATCCCAGGCATCTCTGCGGTCTCGCCGCCGATCAGCGCGCAGCCAGAGGCCTTACATCCCCCAGCGATCCCCTCGATAATCGCCACAGCCGCCTCAGGGTCAAGCTTGGCAGTGGCAAAATAGTCCATAAAAAACAGCGGCTCTGCCCCTTGGCAGATCAAATCATTGACACACATCGCGACCAGATCAATTCCAATCGTGTCGAAGCGTCCGGTATCAATCGCAATCCGAAGCTTGGTACCAACCCCATCTGTTGCCGCCACCAAGATCGGATCGCGGAAGCCTGCGTCTTTTAGGTCAAACAGCGCACCAAACCCGCCCAGACCGCTCATCACACCTGACCGTTTTGTGGCGGCCGCGGCGGGCTTGATGGCCTCGACCAAGGCGGTGCCCGCATCAATATCGACACCAGCGGCAGCGTAGCTCAAATCAGCTTTGGGGTTTGACATAAAGGACCTCTCTGGCTTGCTTGCGCCGTGCTAGCAGTGCACTGCGATCCTGTCCATGCGGCGCGACAGGCGCGTTTGCCCTTCCGCACTTGACCCGATCTGCGCATCTGGTATCTCATGCCCACAGGGGCCTGTAGCTCAACTGGTTAGAGCAGAGCGCTCATAACGCTTTGGTTGCGGG
>JBELMC010000074.1:0-12957 GCA_042096155.1 Dinoroseobacter sp. | reverse complement strand
TGGCAATCGTGTACCGAGCCTCTTGGCCAGACCAGAGGGTTCTCCACGCCACATTGGAGACCCTGAAAACCCGGCTCGACCCGGACATAAACCGCACTGCATTGATCCTTGTTGGCCATGCCTTGGCGGCGGACAACTTTACCGAAAGCTGTCTCTATGCCACCGACTATGATCGAAGATACCGACCTCAGACCGCAGACAGCCCTTGGGCAAGTTGGAGCCACGGCGATGATTGACCCCCCCCCAGGGCTTTTGATTACGGCGCCAGCCTCAGGCACTGGCAAGACCACCGTTATGCTGGGACTGCTGCGGGCCCTGACCACCAAAGGTGTGACAGTTCAGCCGTTCAAAAGCGGACCCGATTACATCGATCCGGCGTTTCATCGAGCGGCAGCGGGTCGGGCTTCTTTCAACTTGGACAGCTGGGCCATGGATACCGGTCTGCTGGACGCGATCACCGCGCAGAGCGCGGGCGCTGATATCGTGGTGGCCGAAGGCTCTATGGGCCTGTACGATGGCGTCGCGACGCGCGGCCAGTCCGGGTTTGGCACCAGCGCCGAAACCGCAGCCCGTATGGGCTGGCCCGTCGTGCTGGTTGTCGATGTCAGCGGACAGGCACAATCAGCGGCCGCCACAGCGCTTGGTTTTGCCAGATACGCGCCCGATTTGCCCTTTGCCGGCGTCATTTTGAACCGTGTCGCGTCGCCACGTCACGAACGACTGACCCGCGTAGGCATGGAACGGGCTGGCATCAAAGTTCTGGGCGCATTGCCTCGGCGCGGTGATCTGAAGCTGCCAGAGCGTCATTTGGGCTTGATCCAGGCGGTTGAGCATCCAGACCTGGAGGCCGCGATTGAAGGTTATGCAGCATTTCTGACCGCACATGTCGATCTTGATGCGATCAAAACGGCCGCGGCGTCGGGCGGCCCTGGCTTTGCCCCTGCCTCGGTCACTGCTGCCAGCTTGCCAGCCCCCCCCGCACAGCGCATCGCCTTGGCACGTGATGCGGCGTTCTCGTTTACCTATCCGCATGTCTTGAACGGATGGCGCGTCGGTGGCGCCGAGATCTTGCCGTTTTCGCCGCTGGCCGATCAGGCCCCAGATCCCAGCGCAGACTTGATATGGTTGCCTGGCGGCTACCCTGAGCTGCACGCCGGCACATTGGCCGCCGCTCAGACATTCCGCAAAGCCGTTCAAATTCACGCACAAACCAAGCCAGTACATGGTGAGTGCGGTGGCTATATGGCGTTGGGCGAGGCGTTGATCGATCAAGACGGCACGCGCCACAAGATGGCAGGTGTGCTTGGTCTTGTGACCAGCTATGAAAAGCGCAAGTTCAATCTTGGCTATCGCCGCGCGGTTCTGAGCAGCCCCATGCCCGGCTTTGGCCCCGGCGCGGCGTTGCGCGGGCATGAGTTTCATTACTCCTCCATCCTCGAGCAGCCCGACGCGCCCTTGGCTCAAGTCTATGACGCGGAGGGCACGCTGCTGCCACAAACCGGATCGCGACGGGGCCATGTGACAGGCACGTTCTTCCATTTCATTGCGAAAGACGCCTCATGAACGGGTTTGTCAGTTTTGTCGGCTCAGGTCCCGGCGATCCCGAATTGTTGACGCTCAAGGCTGTGGACCGTTTAAAACGTGCCGATGCGGTGCTGTTTGATGACCTGTCATCGGGCCCGATCCTTGACCATGTGCGCGCGGGCGCCGATCTGGTTGGGGTTGGCAAACGGGCCGGACGCGCCTCGCCCAAGCAACACCATGTCAGCCGCTTGCTGGTTGAATATGCGCAGAAGAACCAAAGAGTGGTGCGGCTCAAATCCGGCGATGGCGGTCTGTTTGGTCGCCTCGAAGAGGAGCTAGTCGCACTGCATGACTCCGCCATCCCCTATGAGATCATCCCCGGCGTGCCATCCGCATGCGCTGCTGCGGCTGCTGCACGGATTCCATTGTCCCGGCGTCTCACCGCGCGGCGGGTCCAGTTCGTCACTGGGCACGATATCGCGGGCAAATTGCCGGACGATCTAAACTTGCCTGCGCTGGCCGACCCGATGGCGACCACGGTGGTATTCATGGGCAAACGTACCTTTCCGTTGCTGGTTGCGGCATTGAAACCCCATGGTTTGCCGGGATCCACGCCTGCTTTGTTGGCCGAGAACGTCAGCAAGCCGGACCAGGCTTTTCACACAAGCACGCTGGACGACCTGGCGGTCCGATTGGCCGGTGACATCGGCACGGCCCCCGCGCTTATTCTTTATGGTCCGCTGGCAGGGGTGTAAATGTGGCCGTGTGGGTTGTTACACAGGCCAAATACCGCCAATTTAAGCGGCAGCGATGGCAGCAGCAACTCCGACATCATTGAAACCCGAACCAAACACATCTTATTGCCGCGCCCTTGCGTCTTTACGCGTGCCGGGCGAAGCCCTGACAAAGAGACAACATGCCCCTTGAACCGCAGATCTTTAACCGTGCACAGAACGCTCTGGCCGTCGGGATAGGCCCGCCCGAACGGCATGGCATTCTGGGCTTTAATCTTCGATCCAGTCCACTAATGCGCGTCTCGGTCCGTTTGTTCCACTTCGTCAGCATATGGCTGCCGCACAAACCGACGCCTCAGATATCGGCGCCAGCGCAGCCCGAGCGCGGCGGTTATCGATCATGCAAAGCTTGACCTTGATTGGCATTGGATCCGGACAGCTGGATCACCTGACAGGGCAAGCTCGGACTGCGATTGGCCAAGCTGACCTGATCCTGATCCCCCATAAAGGTGCAGAAAAAGCTGATCTGGCCCATTTGCGCGAACAGATTGTGCGCGCTTTGCGCCCCAACGATCCGTGTACTGCGCTGTTCGAGATGCCCGAGCGTGACGCAAAGATCTCTTATCTTGACCGGGTGGCGCAATGGCATGATCAGATTGCAGATGCGTGGACCCGCACCATCGCTCAGCATCCCGAGGCTGACCATGTCGCAGTGTTGGTTTGGGGGGATCCGTCGCTTTATGACAGCACGCTGCGAATTGCCGCCCGGCTGGACCCCAAACCCCAGATCAAGGTGATTGCCGGCATCACGTCATTGCAATTGCTCACGGCAGCCCATGCAATCGCGCTCAACACTGTCGGGGCACCGGTGATCATCACCACGGGTCGGCAATTGCGCGACCATGGTTGGCCTGATGCGGCCGAGACTGTGGCGGTGATGCTGGATGGATCCTGCGCGTTTCAAAATCTTGATCCCAGGGGCTTGCACATCTGGTGGGGGGCTTATCTGGGAATGGAAAACGAGCTGCTGATATCCGGCCCGGTCGCGCAGGTCACCCAGCAGATCATTTCGACACGCGCCTGCGCGAAGTCCGAGCATGGTTGGATCATGGACATCTACCTGCTGCGCAAAACTGTCTGATCTCACGCAAAACGGCGCCCGCTATGAGGCGCCGTCTCTGAGTTACATCAACGGTGATCAGCCGATCAAATCAAACCGGTCCAGATCCATAACTTTGGCCCATGCGGCCACAAACTGCGTGACAAACGCTTCACCTGCATCGTCTTGGGCGTAAGCCTCCGACAGAGCACGCAATTGCGAGTTCGACCCAAATACCAGATCGACCCGGGTTCCGGTATAAGTGACCTTGCCATCGACCGAGCCTTCGTAGAGCCCATCGCCTGCAGGCGCCCAAGACACGGACATATCCACGATGGTCTTGAAAAAATCATTGGTCAGCTGACCAGGACGATTGGTAAAGACACCGTGCTGCGACCCGTCATAATTGGCACCGAGACCGCGCAAACCACCGACCAGCACGGTCATTTCCGGCGCGGTCAGTGTCAACAATTGCGCTCGGTCCACCAAAAGCTCTTCTGCCGAGGCCGTAAACTCCGCCGCCTGGTAGCTGCGAAAACCATCTGCTCGTGGCTCCAACACATTGAAGCTTTCGGCATCGGTATGAGCATCGGTCGCGTCAACGCGGCCTTGGCTGAAAGGCACCGTGACATCATGGCCGGCCGCTTTGGCTGCCTGCTCCACTGCCGCTGAGCCGCCCAGGACGATCAGATCCGCCAATGAAACATCGCCGGTAAAGCTGCGCTGGACGTCGCGTAGGACATCCAAAACTTTGGCCAGTTGCGCGGGGTTGTTGACAGCCCAGTCTTTCTGAGGGGCCAACTGAATTCGCGCGCCATTGGCCCCGCCCCGCTTATCGGAGCCCCGGAAGGTGGACGCGGACGCCCATGCGGTCGAAACCAGCTCAGAGATGCTCAACCCCGAGGTCAAAATCTGTTCCTTGAGCGCAGCGATATCCGCGTCACTGAGCGGCGCGGCGGTGTTGGCGGGCAGCGGATCTTGCCAGATCAGATCTTCTTCTGGCACGTCATCGCCCAGATACCGAATTTTGGGGCCCATATCGCGGTGGATCAATTTGAACCAGGCGCGCGCATAAGCGTCGGCAAATGCGTCGTGATCGGCATGAAATTTGCGCGCGATCGGCTCGTAGATCGGGTCAAAGCGCAGTGCCAAATCTGCCGTTGTCATCATCGGCGCATGACTGCGGGACGGATCATGAGCGTCCGGGACAGTGCCCTCGGCCCCTTTGGCGACCCACTGATGGGCCCCTGCAGGTGATTTGGTCAGCTCCCATTCCCAGCCAAACAAGGTGTTAAAATAGCTTGCGTCCCAGGTGATCGGCGTTGGGGTCCATGCGCCTTCGATACCCGAGACGATCGCATCCACACCGTGCCCGTTGCCTTGACTATTCTTCCAACCCAATCCCATCTGTTGCAACGGTGCGCCCTCGGGCTCAGGCCCCACTTGCGCGGCATCCCCTGCGCCATGCGCTTTGCCAAAGGTGTGGCCACCCGCCACCAAGGCGACAGTTTCTTCGTCATTCATACCCATCCGGGCGAAGGTCTCTCGGATATCATGGGCCGAGGCCAGTGGATCCGGGTTTCCATCGGGGCCTTCAGGGTTGACATAGATCAAACCCATCTGCACCGCAGCCAGTGGTTTTTCGAGATCCCGCTCGCCCGAATAGCGCGCATTTCCAAGCCATTGGTCTTCAACGCCCCAGTAAATGTCTTCCTCGGGTTCCCATGTATCGGGGCGCCCCCCTCCAAAGCCGAAGGTTTTGAAACCCATGGCTTCCATACCGACATTGCCCGCAAGCACCATCAGGTCGGACCATGAAATCTGGTTGCCGTATTTCTGTTTGATCGGCCACAACAGGCGGCGCGCTTTGTCCAATCCGCCATTGTCCGGCCAAGAATTCAATGGGGCGAACCGCTGTTGACCAGACCCCGCGCCGCCGCGGCCATCGCCTGTCCGATAGGTGCCTGCTGCATGCCACGCCATCCGCACAAATAATGGGCCATAATGACCATAATCTGCCGGCCACCAGCTCTGACTGTCTGTCATCAACGCCGTCAGATCCGCCTTCAGCGCCTTCATATCAAGCGATTTAAACGCCTTGGCATAGTCTACAGCGCCACCGAACGGGTCGATTTGCTGGGTGTGCTGATTGAGGATCTTCAGATTCAATTGATTGGGCCACCAGTCACGATTGCCGCGCACTTCATTGGTGACGTGAATGCTTGCGCCGTGCATAACGGGGCATTTGCCGATATCGCTGCCGTCCATAGATTCTCTCCTGTTGGTCGCTGAGTATGAGTTTACCCGAGTCGCACCTCAGTTGAAATTTGATTTTTTGCTCAGCTCAATCGTTTTGATGGGTTCATGCGATCACGTTTAAATGCGATCGCCATGTCGAAACCGCCGAAAAGATTGCTCTGGCCACACACAGGCGTTCATCCAGATCTCGACTGCCCGGGCACTGCATGATGCATGGGGCGCCAATCAAAACCAATTCGCATTTCTGTCGCATAAACCGGTGTGCGAGTGGATTGCGTTGGGCGTTGTTGGGGTCACGAAATGCGTCAGCTATTTGGACCGTGTTCAAAACAAGGCCTGCGGAATGACCATGACAATCTGTGGCCACAGGATGATCAGCCCCACCATCGTCAGCATCGCCGCAACAAAAGGCAAAATACCGCGATAGACATCCGCCAATTCTCCGCGCCCGCGCACGCCTTGCACCACATAAAGGTTCATCCCAACCGGAGGCGTGATCAGGGCCAGTTCCATCATGATCACGAGGAAAATACCGAACCAAACCGGGTCAATATCAAGATGCAGGATCACTGGCATCACCACGGGAATGGTGCCCACCATCATGGAAAGTGTTTCCAGAAAACACCCCATGACAAGATAGAACAGGACAAGGATCAAGATCATCTCAGTGGCATTAAGCCCAAGTTCTGTCACGGCGCGGCTCATCGCCTGAGGCACCCCGAGCAAACCAACAATGAAGTTCAGAAAAAACGCGGCCGTGATAATGAATATCAGCATGGCCGAGGTCTTGATGGTCGCGATAAAGGCCGAATGGAGCATCGAAAAGCTCAACGCGCCATTTGCCCCCGCAAGCCCAAAAGCCAGCACAACGCCCAGTGCCGCGGCTTCTGTCGGGGTGGCCCAGCCGCCGTAAATCGCGCCCATGACGATTACGAATATTCCAAGCGGAGGGATCAAATAGCGCAAACGTCGCAAACGTTCGGCGCGGGGCGGAACTTCGGTGACCTGTTCGGCCAATGAGGGTCTCCATAAGACTGCAGCGGCAATGATGGCCATGAAAAGGAGGGTCAAAAGGATGCCAGGCAGGATCCCCGCGGCAAAAAGCTGTCCAATCGAGGTGTTGGTCAGCGCGCCATAGATGATCAAATTGACCGATGGCGGGATGAGAATACCAAGGGTCGCACCTGCTGCGATCGTTCCCAGGACCAGCGGCTCATGATACGCGCGGCGTTTGAATTCATCCAAAGCCACGGTACCGATGGTTGCGGCCGTGGCAACCGACGATCCCGAGACCGCTGAGAACATTGCGCAGGCCCCTATATTGGTGTGCAACAGCCCGCCGGGCAATCGGCTCAACCAATCTGTCAGGCTGTCATACATATTGCGGGTGATACCGGCCCGCAACAGAAGCTCTCCCAGCAGCACAAACAAAGGGATAGTCGTGAGCAGGAAGTCATTCATCACCGCCCACAGATTTGTGCCAAACGACAAAAGAACGGGAGGCCCAAAATAGACCAGTGCGCCCAGAACACCGGTTGCAAGCATTGCAATTCCGACATGTAGGCCAATGAACATCAGCCCCAACATGATGACAAAGCCGATCACGGCGCCAAAGAGATCTATCATTTGCGGGCCTGCTCAATTTCTTCTGCGATGGTCGTCGGCGCGAGGACCTGATCAGCCGCTTGAAGACCAAAGCGCAGCGCGACAAGTCCACGCAGCGCCGTCCAAAGCGCCGAGAGGGCAAAGATCACCAGCCCTGCCATCCAAAGCGATTGCGGGATCCACAACGGCACTTGCAACGGGCTGGACGAAACGGAACCGAACGCCAAGCTGTCGGCAAGTGTGCGCCATCCCATATAACCCATAAAGGCTGCGCCGAGACCCAAGGCGACATAAGACAGCAAGTTCAAACCCGCCTGAAGGCGATGGGGCAACCGAAGCAACAGCACGTCAATGCGGGTATGCGCCCGCTCAACCGCTGCGAGCGCCATGCCGAACGTGCCGGTAATTGCGACAACATACCCACCGATTTCATCAACGCCCTGCAACGAGTGATTGAAAAGCTTACGGGCCAGAATTTCAAAGAAAATCAGGAAAGACAGGCCCAAACAGGCATATCCGCCGAGGATTCCGATGACGCGCATGTTTGGGTCTCCTTGTGATGGGGCGCGCCAGTGCAGCGCGCCCTTTTGGGTTATTGCAGTTCGATGCCGCGCGCGGCGCCGACAGTTGCGTTCCAGATCTTCGAACAATCTGCAAAGCCTTCGTTGCAGCTTGAGGCCCAGCCCGGCAAGACTTTGTCCATCGTCGCAGCTGTGACTTTCGCCTGATCCGCAGGCGAAGGTTCCACCAATGTCATTTCGAACGGTGTGTAGTTCTGGCAGCCATCGCCACCGGTGTTGCACGCTATGGCCCAACCGTTGTTTTCCCGCGCAAGGGCCCAGAAGGCATCTTCAAAAGCCGCGAACTCTGCTTCAAGTGTGGCTTTTTCGGCATCCGAGAAGCTGTTCCACTTGTCGAGATTGATAAAGTGCGCGTTGACTGACCAGGAGATCCCCAAAGGCAGGAAATGCGTGGTTACTTCAGGCCAGTTGCCGGTATTGCCCGATGTCGGCGAGGTGATCGCGCAATCCACAACTCCGCGCTGCAAGGCCGGATAGACCTCTTTGAAGCTCATTGTGACAGGCGTGGCGCCCAGCGCTTCGATCAGCGTGGACATCGAGGCCGTGTAAGAGCGGATCTTCAAGCCCTGAAAATCGTCGAGGCTCGAAATTTCGGCGTTGCAGTAAAACACCTGCGGACCATAAGGCCAAACCGCCAAGGGCTTGGCATTGAATTTTTCGGCGACCCGTTTTTCCAGTTCAGGCATGAAGGCATCCACCGCCTCTTCAAGTTGTTCCATGGAGGTTGAGACACCGATCAAATCGATCCCTTCAAGAAAGGCATCGTCGCGGGCAGCAGCGCCGACGGTGCTTTGCACGATGTCAAACGCGCCCGTGCGCACCATGCGCAAGGTATCCTGCATATCGACGCCGACCACGTCGAGCGGGTTGAAGTTGATTGCCAAATCGATCCCCGTCTTCTCTGACAGGTTTGCGTAAAACTCTTGTTCCAGCGCCGTGTGGAACTTGTGTGTCGAGACAAGCCCGGTCGCCCGTAGAGATGTTTCTGCAAAGGCGGAAGTTGTGGCAACCGTCAAGCTTGCGGCCGCCAGAATAGAAGTCAGCTTCATGTTATTTCTCCATTTTCGTTGGTGGTTTGGCTGCAGAGAGGTGTCGCAGCAAAAAGGCGGGCAATGTCGATGCGACGCGCCCGCCAGATCTGGTCATCGAGCTTGGCCAGAAATGCGAGTATTTCAGTTACTGCGCGGAACCGCGCCGGTCGGCCGGTGATCCGCAGATGAAAGCCGATAGAGAGTGTCGATGATGCCCCGCGCCGCGCCTCAAGCAACAATTGCGCGAGCGCATCTTTGACATATTCCACCATATCAGAAGATCGTGTGAACCCGTTGGGATGAAAGAACTTCATATCATTGGTGTCGAGATTGTAGGGCACCACGACCAACCCGGAGGGGTCATCATAGGGCATGTCATCGTCGAAGGCGTTGGAGGTATAGACGTATCCGGCTTCGGCCAGAATTTGCCGTGTCCAACGGCTTTCGGAACCGCGGCAAAAGAAGCCCAAAGGGCGTTGACCTGTGGCCGTTGCGATCGCGTCTGTCGCGCGTGCCAGAGCCGCGCGTTCGCTGGCCAAATCGATAAAATCCGCATGCGGCCGCCAGAGCCAGCCGTGGCAGGCCGCTTCGTGCCCTGCGTCTACGATAGCACGGGCCAGACTTGGGCTTCGGTCCACGGCGCGTCCGCACATATAAAAGGTCGCTGGCGTATGGGTTTCTTTCAGCGCGTTCAGAAACCGCCACAGCCCGACACGGCTGCCATAGGCAAAGATCTGCTCCTGGCCCAAGTCTCGGTGTCCTTCGGGCACGACGCTTGTAACTTCACCAATCCGCTCTGACATGGCATCGCCATCGCCGACTTGTAATTCTGCCCCTTCCTCGAAGTTGACCACAACCGACACGGCCACGCGGGCGCCATTTGGCCAGATAATGTCGGGCGGTTGGCCCGCATACCCAATCAGGTCGCGATCAGACATCGAAAATTTGCCCCCACCCTGTGATGCGGGCCGGATCATCACCGGCAATGTGCATGGATTTCCACAACGCGGTGGACACACTGTCGAGCACCGGGATGCCGGTCTCTGCTTCGATGATCGGGGCCAATCGCGCGCCACGAAAGTTCGTGCAATAGATGGCAATCGCATCGGGCTTTTCGACCGCCACTGCGCGACATAGGTTTAGGATGTCGGCCTCGGAATAGGTGGCAAACGAAAAGTTGCCCGGGTCACCGAGGTGTTTTTCTGAGGCAATCTCAAAGCCTTCCGCCCGATAGTTGGCGAGGATCCGGGTTTGGATTTCATCCAGATAAGGTGTGACAAAGGCCACACGCTTGGCGCCGAGCCGGTCAAACAATTCGTTCATTGCAAGGATGGAAGAACACGCTCTGACCCCGGTGCGTGTTTCAATTGCCTGGATCAACGCCCGGTCCGTGTCAAATCCAAGCCAGCCAGCCGACGTGCCGTTCCAGCAAATAGATTGCACTTCAGCATCTGCCAAAAGCTCCGATGCGGCCAGCATTGGGTCTGTGTCAAACTGGTCCTGCGCATCTTCTTCCATCGATATTTTCAGCACGCGAAACCGCCCAAAATGTGCCGTGACATCAGGCAGGTCTGCCAGCATGGCGGCCGTCAAGGGTTCCAACACCGTGTTGGAAGAGGGTGTGAGCATTCCCAAACGAGTGCTGGCCAATCGCGCGATCATGCGAGATACCCCTCGTTATGAAACCTGTCTTGCTGATCAATCCCAACAGGTCCGAACAGACCACAGAAGCGATGCTTGGCATTGTGCGCCAACACTTCAAAAAGGCCATCGGATGGACCAATGCGCTTGCGCCTGAGATGATCACCGATCCGGACGCTTTGGCAGCGGCGGCGGACCAAATTGCCATGGCCAACTTGCCTGCGGCGCGCGGTGTGATGGTTGCAGCGTTTGGTGATCCCGGCGTCAGCAGTCTGGCAGCAAAACTGGACATTCCCGTGGTCGGGATCGGAGCTGCCGCGGCACGCGTCGCGGGCCGACACGGCGCCTGCTTTGCCGTGGTCACCACGACGCCGAAATTGGCACCCGCCATCGACGCTTTGATGCTGTCTCAAGCCGACGGTTATCTGGGGTGTTTTTTGACCGATGGTGAGCCCCAGGCACTGGCCGCAAATCCGGCCGCTCTTGACGCCGCCTTGATCCAATCGTGTGAAAAGGCGGTCGTTGCGGGTGCCGAACGGATCATCATCGGGGGTGGGCCCTTGGCGACTGCAGCGGTTCGTATCGCCAAGACCGTCACGGTGCCGTTGGTGCAACCTCTCATCGCCGCATGTGAAGACCTTGCCGCTAGAACAAAACATCAGGCGCCTCGCGGTCCAGATGCGTCCCGATCGGCGCGCTGACAGGCGCACCGTCTTTTGCGACTGTCACACCACGAAGAATTGTGCGAACCGGCCAGCCCGTGACCATGAACCCTTCCCAGGGTGTGTAATCGGATCCGTGGTTGAGCTCCGTCTGCTGGATCGGTTTGGTCAGTGACGGATCCCAAAGCGCGATGTCAGCATCCGCGCCAACCATAATCGCGCCTTTGCGCGGAAAAAGACCATAAAGCCGCGCATGGTTCGTTGCGGTTATGGCGGCAAAGCGTTCCAGGCTCAGCCGTCCGGTCATCACGCCTTCCGAAAACAGAATGGGCAAGCGGGTTTCGACGCCAGGAATACCGTTGGGAATGTTGCGAAAACTTTGCCGGGCGCCGGGCGCGTCTTTGCCTGCGGGATCGTTGAACCGAAATGGGCAGTGGTCGGATGAAAAAAGGTCAAAAGCGCCTTGCTCGATGCCGGCCCAGATCTTTGGCCATTCATCCGAGGTGCGCGGCGGCGGTGAGCAGACGTATTTCGCGCCGTCAAACCCGTTTCTGTCCAGGTCCTGCGCCGTGAGGGTAATGTATTGGGGGCAGGTCTCGGCGAACACGGTCAGACCGCGCTGGCGCGCGCGCAGAATTTCTTCGGTCGCTTCACCATTGGAGACATGCACGATGGTCAGGGGCACCCCGGCAATTTCAGCAAGCGATATCGCGCGGTGGGTGGCCTCACGCTCTGCCGGGATAGGTCGGGTTGTGGCGTGGTGATAGGGGGCGGTCTGGCCCGTACGTTCGGCCTGGTCGCGCAGAAATTCGATGGCATCTTCGTTTTCTGCATGCACCATAACCATTGCGTTGTGTTCTTTGGCCACAGCCATGACATCTAGGATTTGTCGATCACTCAACGCCAGGCCAGCATAGGTCATGAAAACTTTAAAGCTGGTGTATCCCGCCTGGATCAACGCAGGCAGATCCTGGCCCAAAGTGACTGCATCGGTTTCTTTCACGATCAGGTGGAAGGATACGTCCGTCAAACAGTTGCCCTGTGCCTGTGCGCGGCAGTCGGCGACCGCTTGCCGCAAGGTTTGGCCTTCTAGGGGCAGACAGAACGGCAAAATGGTGGTGTTGCCGCCGCAAGCTGCACTGCGGGTGCCTGTGGTAAAATCATCCGCCATCTCAATCCCGGGCCCGGAGGGTTGCGAGATGTGAACGTGGCTGTCGATTCCACCGGGCAGGGCAATAAGACCCGAGGCGTCAATCACCTCAGAGCCCGCTAGATTGGTCCCAAGTGTGGCGATCTTGCCGCTTAAGATCCCGATATCACATTGGGTTGTTCCGCTGGCAGAAACGACGCGGGCGCCAGTGATAACGGTGTCGTGGGTCACGATAGTTCTCCTGCGATGACGTTTGTCAAATGCCGATCAAGACCGACGGATTGTTTGGCAGCCGGACGTGCCATCCGGTTGGCGTAGTTGGGCGCAAGCCGAACCATTGCCATCGCTTGTGTGGTCGCCGCTGCGATCGGATCAACCAGAATGCCGGGGGTGGCGGCTGCTATTTTGGCAGCCACCCCCGCCAATGGCGCGCCGCCCAGAATGATCACGTCAGCACCGTCAACGGTCGTTGATTGATGCGCCAGGGCAATCAAATCCTGTTTCAAGGATGTACCAAGATTATCCAGTGTTGCAGGGGGCAGGGCGGGACAGCGCACGCCTGAAAAGCGCGCAGAGAGGCCCGTGTGTTGCACACAATCGCGGTACCACCGCACCATATGGGGCGAAAAGGTGATCACTCCAAAGCGATCCCCCAAAATTGCGGCCGTCAG
>JBELMC010000073.1:0-13396 GCA_042096155.1 Dinoroseobacter sp. | reverse complement strand
CCGGCAGGCACAGGAGTTGGTGTCAGAGCAGGCGGGCCTGGCTTTTCCGATCCGCATCCCGTGCGCGGTCGGGGCGGCCAAGGGGTGGCCGCGATGGACAAAGCCATGCGTGGCGGATCTCTTGTGGCCTGCTTTCCGGTGGAAAATGACGATCAGATTATGCTTGCAACCTCAACCGGACAGTCGATCCGCTGCCCCGTCGACGGGATTTCGTTTCGGTCCCGCAGCGCAGGGGGGGTGAAGGTCTTTCACACTGGCAAGGGCGAATTGGTTGTCAGCGTTGCCAAAATCGCCGATCAGGGCGCTTCGGAAGATGAGAGCGTGACCCCCGATGCCCCACAGGAATAGGGTCAACGAGGGCTTCGCTTTTGTAGGCCCCTCGCCTCTGACCTGGTCATGACGCAAAAGCTGCATATCATAGGCGGTGGAATGGCCGGATCCGAAGCCGCCTGGCAGGCCGCCGAAATGGGCGTCAAAGTGGTGATCCACGAAATGCGCCCAAAGGTGGAAACCTTTGCGCATCGAACTGGTCATCTGGCGGAAATGGTGTGCTCAAACTCATTTCGCTCTGATGATGATGAACATAACGCCGTCGGTTTGTTGCATTGGGAAATGCGCGCGGCCAACGGCTTGATCATGCAAACCGCAGATCAACACGCCTTGCCCGCAGGTGGCGCTTTGGCGGTTGATCGCGATCCTTTTGCAATTTCCGTTACAAAACGGCTTTTGGCCCATGAAAATGTATCGGTAAGCCACGAGGAGATCACGACTATTCCAAATACAGGACAGTGGATCATTGCCACGGGTCCACTCACTTCAAGCGCGCTGGCTGCCGCGCTTGAAGCCGAAACCGGCCGCGAGGCCTTGGCCTTTTTCGACGCCATCGCCCCGATCATTTACCACGACAGCATCGATATGTCGAAAGCATGGATGCAATCGCGCTACGACAAAGGTGAGAACGAAGCAGAACGCACAGCCTATCTGAACTGCCCGATGGACAAGCCGCAATACGAAACCTTTATCGACGCCCTCTTACAGGCAGACAAAACCGAATTCAAAGACGGCGAAACCGCCGGATATTTTGATGGCTGTCTTCCCATCGAAGTGATGGCCGAGCGCGGACGTGAAACTTTGCGTTTTGGCCCGATGAAACCCGTTGGTCTGACAAATCCACATCGGCCAAATGTCAAACCTTATGCCGTTGTTCAGCTGCGCCGCGATAACGCACTGGGCACGCTCTATAATATCGTCGGTTTTCAAACCAAGATGAAATATGGCGCACAGAGCGATGTTCTGCGTCTGATTCCAGGATTGGAAAACGCAAGATTCGCGCGGTTGGGCGGCATTCACCGCAATACATTTCTGAATTCACCGACATTGCTGGATCGACAGCTGCGCTGGCACGCGCATCCCAATATCCGCTTTGCTGGACAAATCACCGGGGTCGAAGGCTATGTCGAGAGTGCTGCGATGGGGCTGCTTGCAGGCCGGATGGCCGCGTCGGAGATTTTGGGATCTTCGGCGAGCGTCCCGCCACCCGACACTGCAACGGGCGCTTTGATCACGCATATTACCGGCGGCGCAGACGCAAAAACCTTCCAACCTATGAATGTCAATTTTGGACTTTTCCCGCCGATTGACGTCAAAGGTGGGCGTCGCAACCGCAAAGCCCGCTACAAGGCTTACACTGATCGTGCCAAAACCCATTGGACCGACTGGCTGGCGCAGTTTCCATAGGATATCCGGAACAGGCGCAACCCCGGGATTGACCGTGACCTACAAAGATAAAAACAACAAATTACCGCACCCTCGGCGTGTTTTGGCCAACGGACACTACGACACATCTGACTGGATATCACATATCCGGCAAAAGATGGCGACATGCGCGCTGAACCGATTTCGATATGTCCACCCTTGATGATCACGCGTTTTGCACCTTCTCCAACCGGGCCATTGCACCTGGGGCATGCGTTTTCCGCGCAAATTGCCCATCATATGGCGCGACGACATGGGGGGCGCTTTTTGCTCCGCATCGAAGATATCGACGCGTCGCGCGCATGCACAAAATGGACCGACGCAATTTATCGAGACATGACATGGTTGGGCTTGAAATGGGATGGCGTGGTTTTGCACCAATCCACGCGCATGCGATCCTACCAAAGCGCGCTCGACCAGCTGGCGGCACTTGGGTTGCTCTATCCATGTCGATGCAAGCGTTCAGACATTCAAAGCGCGCTCTCGGCGCCGCAAGAAGGGGCCCCCATCTCGGGGCCCGATGGTGTGGTCTATCCGGGCACGTGCCGGGGACGGCCACTTGCCGATGCGGGCGCAAATGATGTCTTAAGGCTGGACATCGAAAAAGCGTTACAACAGGTTGATTCTAGACATCCAATTGACTTTCGAGAGCGCGGCCCAATCTGTGAAGGCCGTCATATATTGGACCCACATCACATGATCCGCCATATCGGAGATGTCGCACTGGCACGACGCAATATCGGCACGTCCTACCACTTGTCAGTGGTCATGGATGATGCCCATCAGTCGATCACAACGGTCACACGTGGCGTTGATCTTTTCGATGCAACACCATTGCATCGCTTACTGCAAGCGCTGCTGGATTTGACCGTGCCGATCTATTTTCACCACAATTTGGTGCGCGATGAAACTGGAAAGCGTTTGGCAAAACGCGATGATGCACGGTCCATTGAGTCTTACCGCGCCACGGGCGCCACGCCAGCTGAAGTCTGGTCGCTCGTTGAAGCTGCGGGTAAATCATCCAACAAACCCTGACGGATCGTCGCCTCACAAAAATGCGACAGCTCTTTGCGGCTGGTAAAATTGCGTACAGCGACCGGGTCATGAAAAATGACATGGACATAACCAGGACGCCGAACGCCTAAAATTTGGGTCAGATGGGGGCCAAACGACATGTCTGCCCACCAGCCATAAAACCGCGGATCGGCATTTTTCGGCGCGTGGTACGCCAGAGTCACAGGTTGAATAAAGGTATGAGAGATAAGATCTGAATCAAAGAACGCCGCAAAGAGTGTTGATTTAAAAGGCAAAACTCGGACCCCATCAGAGCTTGTACCCTCCGGAAAAAATACCAATCTATGACCCAGTGTCAAACGTTCGCGAAACACTCTGCGCTGTTTTTCTGCTTCGGCCGAGCGCCTTGCGATAAAGACGGTGCCCGTCGCGCGGGCAAGCCAGCCAATGCCAGGCCAACGCGCAACTTCGGATTTGGACACGAAATAAACCCGCTGTGGTGCGTTAAGCGCAAAGATATCCAGCCAGGAGACGTGATTGGCAACAATCGCCCCGGCAAAGCGCATCGGGCGCCCCGTGACTTTAAAGCCCATACCCATGCCTCGGAATGCCGTCCGACACACAAATTGGGTAATCCAAGGGGTCATCGGTCGTTTGGCGCCAAAAAGCGGGGCCTCGATCAGGCGCAACAGCAGCAATAGGCCCAGACAGGAATATGTCACCACCCCCACGAAAACACCACGACACAAAACAAAAAGTCCACCCAAAAGACCAATTGGCGCATTCTTCGGCTTTGATTGGTCATAGCCCCATGCTTGGCTCATGCCGACGCCCTGTCGTAAATCGCACGCTGCTTTCTGTTTACCTTGTTGCGATCCATTACCAAACACACATCGGTTGTGTTAAAATCCTGATCGACGAATGCGCCGTCTCCGACAACACCGCCCAATCGGATATAGGCCTTGATCAGCGCCGGAATTGCGCGCAGCGCCGCGACCCGATCGATCTCAACTTTAGGGGTCAAGCCCATGTTTTGATACAATTTTGAACGGACCCGCAAGTTCTGATCAGCAAGATGATAATGGTGTAAATAAGACAGCGGTGCGCTGAGCTCTTCAATCGACGTGCCGTGAAAGCTGGCAACTCCAAACAGAATATCAATATCATGTTCGGCCGCAAACTTGGTTAACGCAGTCCATAAGTGATACATCGCCATCCCCCCACGATAATCGGGGTGAAGACATGATCGACCCAATTCTAACAAGTTCAAATCGCGCGATTTTAAAGGCGTCAAATCATATTCTGATTCCGAATAGAAATGGCCAATTTTGTCAGCTTGCGACTGCGTCAAAAGGCGGTATGCGCCGACAATGTGGTCAAAATCTTTATTTGATCGACGAATATCTTCCAGCACCAAATGCACGCAATGTGAATCAAATCGATCGCTTTCAAAACGTGACTCATGATCCGCCTGCACCCCTTTGGCACCCAATTCCTGCACAAAAACAGTATAGCGCAAACGCTGAGCTCCCAGAATGTCAACCGGGTCAACCGCAAGCCGCAACCTTAGGTAAGGGTCATTCGTCTCCATAACCGATCTCGCTGCTTTTGCGCGTGTTTTACCCAGACCGATGGCCTGCTGCAATCAACAAAGATGCACGCTGACAATAGAACACTTTTAAACACCCAAGGGTTGTGTTACTGTACGTTTAGTAGCGTATTAGGTTTCAGGCGGAAACTCCAAAACAAGAAAGACCTTGGTGGCATCAAATACGACTTTACCTTGGTCTGGAAAATTCACAGCGATCCGACCTGCAGAATTTGACTGAACTTGACCGATCCCCCAATCTGGAAACTGGGGATGGGAAACCATCATGCCTGGCTCAAGGATTGAATTAAGATTGCCCACTAAACTACTATCCTACCATGAAAAATAAAACTGAAGCAAAAGTTGATGATCTCACGGCTCTTGTTGGATCACGCATCTGTCACGACTTAATTAGCCCGCTCGGAGCCATTGGAAATGGCTTGGAGCTTTTGCAAATGACCGGTCAAAGCAGCTCGCCAGAATTATCGCTGATTTCAGACAGCGTAGAAAACGCCAATGCGCGCGTGCGTTTCTTTCGAATTGCCTATGGAAATGCGTATCCTGGACAAATGGTGAAAGAGACTGAACTCAAATCGATTCTGAAGGCCATGTACCACGCAAGCCGGTTGGAAATTGGTTGGGCTTTGTCGGACCTGTTGCAGATTGACGCCAAGTTGGCTTTGCTGTCCCTTCAATGTCTTGAAACCGCACTGCCGTATGGTGGTAAACTTCATGTTCAGAAATATGAAGATGAAGTTCGTATCACAGCCCGTGCCGATCGCCTTGTTTTCGAAGAAGATCTTTGGTCTCGGTTAAGCCAGCCTCACAATGAGACGCCGCTTCGACCCGCGCAGGTCCAGTTCGGCTTGCTGGCCGAGCTTGTCCAAAAGGAAAAGCGCCGGTTGAGTGTCGCGGTGTCGGACACCGAAATAAACATCTCTTTCTAGCGTCGCGTCGTACCGTCACCCGTCACCAAATACTTAAAGCTGGTGAGCTGCGTGGCACCGACGGGGCCGCGGGCATGCATCTTGCCCGTTGCAATACCAATTTCTGCGCCCATACCGAATTCGCCGCCATCCGCAAATTGCGTAGACGCATTGTGCATCAAGATTGCGCTGTCCAATTCAGTGAAAAAACGCGTTGCCGCATGACGATCTTCTGTCAAAATTGCTTCGGTATGATGGCTGCTGTACCGTCGAATGTGATCCAGAGCTTCATCCAAAGAATCAACAACTTTTGCGGCGATCTTCATGTCCAAAAACTCGGTGCCCCAATCGGCCTGAGTGGCGATTATACTGCCATTCAGACCCTGAGCCCGGACCTCAACCCCTGCCGCAATCAGATCATCGACAATCGACTGCCCAAGCGTATTTGCGATGTCGCGATGGATCAGCAGACATTCTGCCGCGCCACATATCCCTGGACGCCGTGTCTTTGCGTTCAAAACAACGCGCCGTGCCTTTTCGGGATCGGCCGCAGCATCGACATAAACATGACAAATCCCTTCAAGATGGGCAAAAACAGGCACCCGGGCCTCAGCCTGGACCCGTCCGACAAGACCCTTACCACCGCGGGGCACAATCACATCAATATGGTCAACCATCGTTAACATCTGCCCCACCGCTGCCCGATCGCGGGTCGGGACAAGTTGAACCGCCGCTTCGGGCAATCCCGCTTGGCGCAACCCCGTCAACAAACATTGGTGCAATGCGTTTGATGAATGAAAGCTCTCCGATCCGCCGCGCAGAATGACGCAATTCCCTGATTTCAAACACAATGCACCGGCATCAACCGTCACATTCGGCCTGCTTTCATAAACCACCCCGACAACGCCGAGTGGCGTTCGAACACACTTTATTGCAAGCCCAGATGGCATATTCCATTGATCGATTTCTTGTCCAACCGGATCGTCCTGCGCAGCCACCGCGCGCAACGAGCCCGCGATCGCCTCGATCCGGCTTTGGTCAAGCGCCAACCGGTCCATCATGGACGCCGACAGCCCTTTTTTGCGGCCGTATTCCAGATCTTTGACGTTTTCGGCCAAAATCTCATTGGCCTTTGCGAGAATCGCATCGGCTGCAAAATCAAGTGCGGCTGTTTTGTCGAAGGTCGAAGCAATTGCCATTTGCGCTGCGGCTTGCTTGGCCCGGATACCAATATCCGTCATCATGGTTTCGATATTTGTCTGATTTTCCATGTCTCTACCGTTTGTTATTCAAACAACCATATCGTCCCGATGGATCAGCACAGCCCGACCGGCATACCCTAATATCTTAGGGATATCATCACTTTGACACCCTAAAATAGCCTCCGCTTCGCCACTTGTGTAGCGTGCCAATCCGATCCCAAAAGCGCCAGAGGGTCCGTGTATCGCCACCGGGTCTCCGCGGCCGAAATCACCTGAAATTGCTGTTGCACCGGCAGGCAGCAAGGATTTGCCGCAGCGCAGGGCTTGCACAGCGCCACCATCAATAACAACCACGCCACGTGGTTTCATCGCGCCAATCCATTGTTTACGCGCAGATTTTGGGTCCATTTTGGCCAAAAACCAAGTCGTGCGCGCCCCCTGTTCCAAGGCGGATAAGGGGTTCATCACGCGCCCTTCGGCAATGGCCATCGCACAACCCGCATCCGTCGCCACACGCGCCGCCATAAGCTTGGTTTTCATCCCACCTTTTGACAAACCAGTGCCAGCATCACCGGCCATAGATTCGATTTCTGGTGTGATTTCATTCACATACGGAAAGAATCTGGCATCAGGTTCCAGCTTGGGATTTGCAGAATAAAACCCATCGACATCCGACAACAAAATCAATTGGTCGGCACCGATCAAAGCGGCGACCTGCGCTGCAAGACGATCATTGTCACCATAGCGAATTTCATCGGTTGCAATCGTATCATTCTCGTTCACAATCGGTGTGGTCCCATAGGACAACAACGCAGACAACGTCGCGCGCGAGTTCAAGTAGCGCCGACGATCGGTCGAATCTTCCAATGTCACAAGCACTTGCGCTGTCTTGATGCCATGTGGCTCCAATGCTTCTTCATAGGCCCGTGCCAATCGTATCTGTCCGACAGCGGCAGCGGCCTGCGACACTTCGAGCGTCAGCGCACCCGATCCAAGCCCCAGAACACCGCGACCCAAAGCGATGGAGCCTGACGAAACCAAGATCACATCTGCGCCGCGCGCGCGCATCCAGGCCACATCCTCGGCCAGTGCCTTCAACCAAGACGTCCGAAGCTGACCGGATTTGACATCGACCAATAAGGCAGATCCAATTTTAACCACAAGCCGTTTCGCCTCTGACAGCTTTGGACCTCTTTGAGACAACGAATCCATGTTAAGGAGCCCAGGATTCAGACGACGCATCTTGTGCCAGTTGCACTTGATTGGCCCCTAAAATCCGACGCCGCAACTGGCGCAAAACATGATCCGTTCCCGCTTTGCTGACGCCAGACATCTCCAACACAGGACCACCACTGGCAAGTTCCAATGCCGTGCGACGCTCGGTCCGCTGATCGTCCGTCAGGGCATCGACTTTGTTGAGCACCGTAACGCGGGGTTTGTCCGCCAAATCTGGAGCATAAGCTTCAATCTCGCCAATAATTGTCGCGTAATCGTCCGCCACATGTTCAGAAGTGCCGTCAATGAGATGAAGTAGAACAGCACAGCGCTCGACATGACCAAGAAACCGTGTCCCAAGGCCCAACCCTTGATGGGCCCCGCCAATCAAGCCCGGAATATCCGCAACAACAAATTCGGCACCATCAATGCCCACAACTCCGAGATTGGGATGCAAGGTTGTGAACGGATAATCGGCAATTTTGGGTCGCGCGTTTGACGTTGCCGCCAAAAAAGTCGATTTGCCCGCATTTGGAAGACCTACAAGGCCCGCATCTGCGATCAGTTTCAGGCGCAACCAGATCGTACGCTCCACACCCTCTTGACCTGGATTGGCGCGACGAGGCGCTTGATGGGTCGCCGATTTAAAGTGCAGATTACCAAAACCGCCATTGCCACCCTTGGCAAGAAGAACCTTTTGACCCAAAGTGGTGAGGTCGGCAATCACGGTTTCTTGATCTTCATCCAAGACTTCCGTGCCAACCGGGACATGCAAGACCTTGTCATCGCCGGTGCGACCGGTTTTCTGACGTCCCATCCCGGCTTGACCGGCTTTGGCAAAGAAATGCGGCTGATAGCGAAAATCGATCAGCGTATTGAGGCCCTCGACCGCCTCCACCCAAACAGAGCCGCCATTGCCCCCATCGCCCCCATCCGGGCCACCATATTCGATGTATTTTTCACGGCGAAAACTGACAGCACCGCTGCCGCCGCCGCCGGATCGGATATAGACTTTGGCGAGGTCAAGAAACTTCATGTTGCACTGTCCAAGATTCGATTTTACTTATGTCTTACAATTATCTATCGGTATTTTTTAAGATAGGTCCAAGTCGCGACTTTTGCATTCCGCGCAACTGAAAACGTTTCCGCATCTCCAAGGTATTCGAATCCCGCGCCGGTCAACACGCGCGCTGAGATTGGGTTATCTTGAAAAACCGAACCAAAGATCGTCGCATTGCCCAAAGGGTTTGCGGCAGTCAGCGCCGAGACGGCACAAGACGCAAACCCGGTGTTCCAAAAAGCGGTGGCGACCCAATATGAAATCTCAGATTGGTTCCGATCCATGCGCGTCAGTGAAATCACCCCCAGAACCTCGGACAGATCAAACCTGGACCCATCCATGATCCAGACATCTTGGTCTCGATTTTCGGACATGGCGCGGTTAACAAAGGCTTCGGTCGCACCGGGCGGTAAGGGATGGGGCAGGTTTGCGGTGTTTTCAGCCAATCGTTTATTGGCGCAATACAGATCCAACAGCCCCACATCTGATAGACGCGCCGGGCGCAAAACAAAGCGATCTGCGGGAATTACAGGAATGGTCGTTGGCCAGGTCTGGCGGATCATAAAGATGTCCTCACAATTAGGGGACCAATCGAACCTATTGGTTCTAAAACGAAAAAGGGACCGGCTGCGCGCCGATCCCCCAAAATGACTATGCGTTCGGAGCGCGGCTTATTCGGCGGCCTCGGTGGTCGGCAACACCGAGATAAAGGTGCGACCCTTAAAGCCCTTACGGAACTTGACCTGCCCTGGAACGGTTGCAAAGATTGTATGATCTTTGCCCAAACCGACACCCTCACCCGGCCACATTTTTGTGCCGCGCTGTCGCAAAATGATATTGCCCGGGATAACGGCTTCCCCACCAAATTTTTTAACACCGAGACGGCGACCCGCAGAGTCGCGACCGTTGCGGGAGGAACCACCAGCTTTTTTATGTGCCATACTTTCTCTCCTTAACCTTCGTCGACGATCGCTTGCGCTTGCGCCACCCAACCTTCGCGCTCAATACGGCCCTTGAAGGATAATTTTTCGTTAAATTCTGCGATCTGCGCCTCATCCCACGCAGCAATCTGTGCAAATGAGCTCACCCCATTGGCCAGAAGCTTTTTTTCCAGCGCAGGCCCCACACCGGTCAGTCGTTTCAGATCGTCTGAACCAGCCTCTTTTGCCTTAGATGGCGTCGCTGCCTTCTTGGCGGGTTTTTTTTCGGCAGGCGTTTTTGCCGTCGCGGTCTTGGCCGAAGCTTTGGCGGCAGATGCGACTACAGCGATCGCGTTTGCATCACCCCGAATGGAGCCAACGGCCACTTTAATCCCCGATACATCCGCGCCAGAGGTCATGATTTCTGTGATCTTGACCATGGTCAGCTTTTGCCGGTGCCCTTTTGTACGTTTGGACGAGTGCTTTCTGCGGCGGCGCACATAATTGATCGTCTTTGGTCCCTTGATCTGATCGATCACCTCCGCCTGGACGCCCGCTCCCTGCACAGTGGGGGCCCCGACGACCGGCGAGTCACCGCCCAGCATCAGAATTTCGTTGAATTGAACCGTTTCACCAGCGTCCGCTGCCAGCTTCTCGACCTGCAATATATCGCCCGGTTGGACCCTATACTGCTTGCCGCCAGTCTTTAGAACCGCAAACATCGCGTTTTCCTTACTCTTCCGCGCCATTTGGTCCCCGATCCCGGGCGTTGTCGGCCCTCCGGCCACCTCAAGCTGCGCGCCCCGATATCGGAGCGACATTCATTGACGTGGCCCTCATTGACCAACATCTTCAATCCGTGCGTATTAAGGATCGCACGCAGGCTGTCAAGCGGTGATCAAGCGTCTTCAGCCGAGATATACCGCGCCGCCGCAGCCCCCAGCTCTTCCGAAATCCGATTGAACATCACGTCAAACGCCGCAAACATCGCTGCATTGAACGCATCCCCTGCATCGGTGCTCGAAATCAAGATATATGTCTCAAGCTCTTCATCAGTCAGCCCGGCATAAGCCAACCCCAAATACGACAGCAGCCAATCCTCGGTCTCGCTGCGCATTTCGGCTTCTTGCTTCCACACTTCGGTCAGCATCTGGCTTTCCGTGACTTCATAGGGGAATGCCCCGCCCTCTTCCAATCCCCGGAAGAAGGCAAAGTTTGAATTCAGCCCACCAACAACATTCGCTTCGATCAAATCATTGACTTCGACAAATTCACGCAGCAATGCCAAACGATCTTGAGCGCTCTGCTGCATATCGATGATCATCTCTTTGGCTGTCGCCTCAGCCGCGTCATCTAGGAACGCTTCGCGGGCAATCACTTCGCCGTCAACAATCCGCACACCCAGCGTGCTTTCATAAAACTGAAGCATCGGATCCACGGTGTCTTCGGACAGCCGGTTCAAAAACAGCTCACGCATCTCGGCGATTGTTCGTTCAACGGAATGGATTTCTGCCACCTCGGCTTGCCAAGCGGCGCCCCCTGCCCCTGGAAACAGCTCATCTTGCAGCGTTTGAGCATAGGCTATGCCCTCTTGTGCCATGATCGTCAGGATCTCGGTCAACCGGGTCGCCTCGAACAAACGCTCTACCCGAGACGGATCGGCCGCGCCCCGGATCGGCGCCAGCATTGCGCCGATCAAAATCGCGGAAAGGATAAATGCGCGCATCTGCATGGTCGTCTCCTCGCAAATCGTATGTGTCAGCTTCATTCCCCATGACAGGCCTAGCGCTCCGGGCCGCATTTTCCAAGAGATAGAGTTAAATGTCACGATTTTATACTATTGAACCCCCCCAACCGATTGGCTAAACCCCGATCACTGCGTCGATGCGGAGAGGTGCCGGAGTGGTCGAACGGGGCGGTCTCGAAAACCGTTGAGCCTTCACGGGTTCCCAGGGTTCGAATCCCTGTCTCTCCGCCATTTATATATAGATCAATGACTTAAAAGTTGGACGGGCAAGTGCGACACAAAGTGGAGCACCACGTTCATGAAACTGTCCGCCTTCCTTTCGCCGTCGCGCCATGGGGTCTACTATTTCCGTTGGCCCCTGCCTTCCCCAGACCGCCAAAGCCGCCGCACCGTCAGGATTTCCCTTCGTACGAAGTGCCCAGATCGGGCTGGTGATCTGGCCCGTCATATTGCATCATGCGGACGATTGGTTCGGGATAACAAGGCATTGGTACGGCTCAGACAAGACGAGATGCGCGAGATGGTCCGGCGCTACTTTATGGCGGCGCTGGATCGGTATGTGGAGCGGATGAACGACACCGGCCTGTCTGAGCGGTCCCTTGATACCCTGCGCCAAGAGCTAGACGTCCATGAGGACGCTATAGGCGGCTTTGACGACCTGTCGGACCTGTACCTTGACGCAGGAACCTTGGACAGCTTCTGCGCCTCAACGGGTCTCACAGAGGCTCAGTGGGCCGAAAATAAGCCAGCCCTGCGCCAAGAGATGCGCAAGGCCCGCCGGGACCAGATCAAAGCCATACTGAGCGCCGCTGAGAGCCTTGAAGGCTATTCCTTCAGTGTGCCTGCCCAGACAGCGCCAAGGCCACCACAGACCCGCTCAGCGTCTCTGAGCGCGGCCATCGCAGATTTCAAAGCCAAGCATGGGCCGCAATGGTCTCAGGAGATGCGGAACAAGGCCGATGCTTACCTTGCCCTGCTAGTGGAGTATTTCGGACCGGACCGCCCTATGGAGCATATCAGCCGCCAAGACGCCGCTGACATGAAGAAGCTAGTGCAAGCCCTGCCCGCCAATCGCAAGACCAAGCCCGAAACCCGCGACCTGAGTTTGCAGGACGCCATCGCCATTCCCGGCTTGCCCAAGATGGGCGTGAAGACCGTCAACAGTTACATCGACATGTTCCGACGCTTCTGGGACTGGGCGGAACGGCACGGGCGCGCGCCTCACAAGCTGTTCGACGGCATGAAGGTTGCGAGGGCCAAGCAAGCCGCAGAGAAGCGCAAGGCGTACAGCAAGGAACAGCTTTCACGCCTCTATGTCGAGTTGACGGAAAACCGTTCTGGACTGGTCAAGAAAGACGATCACAAGTGGGGAACGCTTCTGGCCATGTTCACCGGGGCAAGGTTGCGGGAAGTCGCGCAACTGGTGCCGTCTGACATTCGGAGCGAAGATGGTATCTGGTACATCGACATCAATGCGGATGGTGAGAAGAAAAGCCTCAAGTCGCCCGCCGCCAAGCGCCGCGTACCTATCCATTCCGACATGATCCGGCTTGGCTTTATCGAATGGGTCGAAGGCTACGCCGAGCAACCGCGCCTGTTCATGTCGTTCACGCACAACACCAAGGAAGGCTATGGCCGCAATCTGGGCCGCTGGTTCGGCACGTTCCTGACCAAGATCGGCATGAAGGAAAACGGCCTAGTTTTCCATAGCCTGCGCCACACAGCCATTACCCGAATGCGACAAGCCGGTGTCGAATTGTCGCTCGTGCAGGAGATCGTCGGGCACGAACGGGACACGGTGACGGACGGCTACTTTGGCGAGGGCTACACACTTGCTCAGAAGCAAAGTGCAATCGAGAAATTTCGGGTCTGACAGGCTGCGCCGTTCCTTATCGTTACCAGTAATGAGGGAGCGGCGCAGACGGAGAGACCGATAGTTATTAATCCATATTATTATATTGATTATTCA
>JBELMC010000072.1:0-13478 GCA_042096155.1 Dinoroseobacter sp. | reverse complement strand
TCATATGTGACACATCTGTTTGTGCCCGGTGCAGATCGTATCAGCGCCGAGGTGCGGCATAGATCGAGCAGCCGGTTTTTTGAGACGTCAGACACGCTGGGCTATAAGGGGGTCGCGTGATGTGACGACGCAGGCGATGTCGACAAATTCCAAGGGACCCCCGCCCGCACAGCGGACAGCCCTGAGTTTGAAATCCTGATCCAAGACACCCACGCATCACGGGTGCTGGCGGACAAAGCCTATACCAGCACAGCCAATCGCGCAGCGATCCAAGGCAGGCATCGCGACGGGATCCTGCGCAACGCGACCCGCGGGCGCCCTTTGCGCGTCGGAAAAGCGCTTGAGGCGATGCTTCTCTGCTGCGATGGATTACCACTCAGACATCATGCTGGCCTCCATCCCACCGAACGTGGCGCGCCGCTTGTAAAAGCTGGCCCCGCACCTGCCATGTTCGCGGCACAGTTCGGATACGGGCACGCCATTCTTGGCTTGGCGCAAGATCGATATGATTTGGGCCTCGCTGACTTTGGCGTTCTTCATCCGAATGCGCCTCGGTCATCTCTGCCAGAAAAATTCTACTTATGAACACCGCTCATTTGCGGAAGGATGGCCCCACTGCAAGGCGAGTTATTCTGTTTGCGAAGGATTATTTTGGGTCGCTTAAAATAGCATTGATTGCTGATAATAGCTTATTTTTGAGCTGCGGCTTGTTTGAAATTCCTTACTCCTCAATTATTTCCTCCAGACCGCGGCGCCGAGCGGGAACCATCTCGTTTTGTTTTTGCCACCGCAGACTCATTTTTTCAACGACTGAGGATTTAGCTTTTTCATGAGCGACTGTTGCGAAGCTTAATTTGCAAGCTTCTCGTGCGATTGCGATTTTAATCAAAAGATTCTGTCGGCAATTTTCATGCCACATCTGGTACGCTAAATTTAAATTTACGTCATCAGTACGAGCTGTTAAAGAAGGCTTTTGTGCATCCAAGTTCTTTAACGTTTCAGTCAACTGTTGCAGTTGAGCTTTCAAAGGGGTCAGATTTCGTTGCTCCAGAGCGACCTTTAAGTCTATGATTTGGCGCAAGCGGTCGATATTTTTATTTTGCATATTTTCCAGCCTTCATTCGCATCGCTTCGGCAAAACGAATTGCAACTGCCACGGGTTTAAATAGGTCAGGCTGAATTTCCTGGCCTATTTCAACTTGCGCAAACAGGGCTCGCGCGGTTGGTGGATCGCTATGGATTGGCACGCCGGCTTCTTGCGCCACTTCGCGTATTTTAGCGGCAACATGGTCAACACCTTTTGCGATGCAATGCGGTGCGCCGCCAGAGTTACGGTCCCATTTTAGTGCAACAGCATAATGTGTCGGATTAACAATGATGACATCGGCGGTCGGAACATCCGCCATCATTTGTCCCATTGCAATTTCATAACCTCGCTGTCGCCGCTGATTTTTTAGATGAGGGTCGCCTTCGGAACTCTTATTTTCGTCCATCATTTCTCTGTGACTCATGCGATTCTTCCGAATGTGTTCTTGAAGTTGCCACAGATAATCGATGCCTCCTAAAAGGACGGTCACGATGCAAGACAAAATTAAAAACTGAAGGATCAGCGAAAACAAAGCATGAAGAATCTCCCGCTCGTCGAAGGATGGCAGAGCGACAAGAAGTTCGATGTTCGATTGTAATAAGAGGGCTAAAAGAAGGCCGTAAAGGCATAATTTAATAGTACTTTTTCCGAATTCAAACAAGCCCGCGCGTCCGAACTTGTTTTTTGCATTCCCTAAAATAGAGATTCGAGATCCCTTTGGAAATACCTTGTCAGGTGCGAAAATCAAAGAACGCTGCGCGAAAATGCTTAACAACACTGCTAACATTGGAAGTAAGAAAAGAGGTAAAACTGCTACCAGCGACGATCTTATAGCTCCAGAAATACGTGCATTTCCACCTCTTGTAAAAAGTTCCTGAGATAGCTGAGAAGATTGGCTCAACAGCGCGGAAAGATTGCCCCCGATACCTTCGAGGCTAAAAGTGCCCGCCGCAAAGATTGCCAAAACCAAGCCGCCGTAATTTGCAGCGGCGTTTAAATCTGTCGATTTGGCAACCTCACCTTTTTTCCGTGCATCTTCCAGCTTTTTTGGCGTTGGGTCGTGTGGTTTATCATTGATATCTTCGTCAGACATTTGCTAATACCCCAAACCAAAGGGGTCTTTGAGCGCATTCTGAAACAATGTGAGCCAAACGATCAACAAGAATGGAAGAGATACGGCGCCAATCACTAAACCACCCAATGTCAAGGCGGGCGCGCCAACAAAGGAAACCATAAGCTGTGGCATTGCCCGGTTGATCACCCCGAGCGCTAAATTATAAAGCAGTGCAGCGACGAGGAATGGTGAAGACAGCACAAACGCCAGGGAAAACGCCTGCCCAACTTCGCGGATGGTCCAATTCTTTACCAAATTCGCGTTCGGCCAATGCCCGGCGGGGATTGCATCGTATGACAATAGGAACGCTTCGGTACAACGCACATGGAGGCCAGACATCGCTGCGAGCGCTAATGCACCGAGAACAAGAGTGTTGCCGATCGCCGGCTGAGGATCTACGCCAACACCGCCGCCAAATACTTGCGCGAGAGAGGTTGAACTGCCAGCGATGGTTCCGGCAATTTGCAATGCATGAACAAACAGACGAAAGCTTAGGCCCAAAAGCAGACCTGCAATGATTTCAGCGCCACTTACCTGCACGAACTCAGCGTCTGTTGTGACATCAGGAAACTTGTCATGTACCAACGGCCAAACCAACAACGTGAAACAGACCGATGCCGCCAAACGGAATCTTATAGACACGACCTGCTCGGCAAAAACGGGAAGCAACGCCAAACATGCGCCGACACGTAAGAACACCCAAAGCACGGAAGGGCCGAGCTCCACTATATTATCGACGATAATTTGAATTAACGCGTTCAAGGTGCAATGACGCCCAACAAGGCCGGCTTTGCATCACTGCCCAACTCTTCAAAAGAGATCACCGGGGCAGTTACACCTTTCGCCTGCAGCAGAGTTCGCAAATAACGACGACGCCGAGAAGAGGTTATGAATGCTGGAAAAGTGCCGCTTTCATTTGCCCGCGATAAACGCTCAGCGGCAGCTTTCGTCAGCTTGTTAAAGAGCTCCGGTGGCAAAGCGACGTCTCCGCCACCTCCTTCTTGTATTTCGTAATTGGCAAAAATTGGCTCCCAGGACTGGTCTAATTGAATGAGCGGCACGGTCCCGTCGTCTCTCCGTAACCCCTCAAGTAACTGAAGGTTCAAACGCTGACGTACGGCTTCGCATTGTGATTCTGATGTGGCATTTATACCCCGAACATCTGCGAGGGTTTCCAATATTGCTGTCAGGTTGCGTATGGAAACTTCTTCATCTAAGAGCAGCCTTAAGACAGCTAATAAAGTCTCTGTGGAAACTTTATCCGGAACAAGGTCATCTAACAATCGCCGGTTGGCCGCAGCGCGTTCAGGATCGCTCAAGTTACACATTTCATCCAGAAGTTTGCGTAGAGATTTGAGCGTAAGAAGACGGCCAAGATTGAGCTTGATGATCTCCAATAGATGTGTTGCTAAAACCTCTGTCGCAGAAACCGTCGTAACGCCCGCCATAGCGGCTGCATCACGATCCGCTGGGTCCAACCAACGCGCAGGCACTTTGTAAACTGGTTCTTCGACATCTTCTCCGTGTGGAAGCTCCACAGTGCCGTCTGGAAGAAGTGCCAGAACTAAATCCGGCCTGAGCGATCCTCTACCCGCTTCTACACCTTGAATTTTAATAATATATTCGCCTTTCGCGAGGGTCACGTCATCTGTAAGGCGAATATCTGACAATAAAATACCAAACTCCGTAGCGACATGGGTACGCATGTTGTCAATACGGGAATCTAACCCAGTGGTTTGATCCAACACCATGGACACGAGATCCGGTGCGAATGAAAGATGGATATCATCAAGATCCAAGATATCACCCAGTGAAGTCTCAGACTTAAGTGGTGGCTCAGCCGTTTTTTGATCCAAACTAAGCTTGGCCGTCCGTTGTTTTTGGGAGAGAAAATAGCCCCATCCCCCCAAAAATATTGCACCCGCGATAAATGGCAGAAAGGGAAGCCCTGGGACGAACGCAAAAAGCGCCATAAGAACAGCAACGGTTATCAACGCTGCAGGATATTCACCCAATTGATCAAACATCGTAACATCGGTTTTTCCTTTCGCTCCTCCGCGCGCTAATAACAGGGCCGATGCTATGGAGATAATAACTGCCGGAATCTGCGAAACGAGACCATCGCCAACCGTCAAGATAGCGTAGGTCTCGAAAGCTTTTCCTACAGGCATTCCATGGAGAAATGTTCCTATCGATAAACCCATCACAAGATTAAGCAAAGTGATCAGCAATCCCGCGACCGCATCCCCCTTCACAAATTTCGAAGCGCCGTCTAACGATCCAAAAAACGTTGTTTCAGCTTGCTCTTTTTCACGGCGCAATTTTGCTTCATTGTGATCGATCGCGCCGGCAGCCATATCACTGTCAATTGCCAGTTGTTTTCCAGGCATGCCGTCCAGAGCGAACCGCGCGCCGACCTCGGCCATTCTGGTGGCACCTTTCGTGATTACAATGAAATTCACAATCAGAAGGACACCAAAAACGACCAAACCTAAATAAATACTTCCTCCCATAATAAAGAGCGCAAAACCTTCAATAACTCCGCCCGCAGCATCAGTTCCTGAATGACCTTCACCAACAATCAATTTAGTCGATGAGATATTTAAAGATAGTCGAAGCATTAAAGCTGCAAGTAAAATTGTCGGGAATGACGAAAAGTCAAGCGGCCGCTCAATAAAAAGTGTGACTGTAAAAATTAAAATTGCAAGTGCAAAAGATAGTGCGAGACCGATATCTAATACCGATGATGGCATTGGTAAAATCATCATCGCAATCACGGCCATGAGAGACAATGCTAAAAGAACCGTAGGTTGAAAAATAGCAGAGACCTCAAGTTTCATGATTCAGTCCTTTACGACAGTACTTATGGATAATTAGGTTATTTGTTGGAAAAATTACTCAGAAATGGGAAATTGATCTAAAAGAGATTTTACGGATCGCCTCTGCTGATTGGCATAATCTACTATATCCGAGAAATCATCTAAGGCGTCGAAATTGGGCAGTCGCTGCAAATAGTTTTCAGCGCTCGACACTATTTGCAGCAACGCAAAGTCGTTAGAGTAACGACTTGTTTCGCTAATTTCAGAAAGCGCGTTGTCCGAAAGATGCCATAAAATTCTTTGCGAATCTTCGTTCGACAAATTATCCAGTGCTCTGCGTCGAATAGATTCACTTGGAATTTCAGGGATCTGAGGGTAAAGAACAAGAGGAAACTGAACTTCAAATCCCGAATCCCGAATTATAGATATCGCCTCTGCGCGACGATTTTGTGAAATCAACATATTAACAAGAATACGTGTTTTCTCAATTTCACTTGCTATAAGATCATCTATCAAATCGTCTCCAATATCCCCCATCCCTATGTTTGCCAAACGATTTAACATATCTTCGATAAGATCATTTGAGACGCCCAATTGGGATATCAAGTCCCTAAATTTCAAAATATTCTTCACAAATGCCTCATCGCTCGTATCCTGAACCAACGCCGAAATTACAACATCAGTTAATTGCGGTGAAATAACATTTCCATCGGCATATACTCGGTCTATATTCGATAATGAGCGAGTAATTTCGCCATTTGACGCAGCTAAGCGTATAAGGTTTCGTCCGATATCGTCGCCCATAGAACTATTTCGCAGCTCAAATGCACGTGCTTCCAGATCATTTAAAAATTTTGTATCTATAATTTCCGCTGACGATAGGTACCGTCTCGATAATTCTAAAATTGCAGCATTACCAAGCTGAGAATTGCGACGACTTATTTTTTGTATTTCGTTGTCACCTAGATCTTCAAGCCGAATTATTTGATCTGTGAGATTAACGTCAGGATCCAAGTCGAGGATATGACTCAATTCTGACTCAAACTGACTGGAGCCACGCGTTGAAGCTTGCGCATATATCAGTGGACCGATAGTGTTTCGCAATTCCTTCGACATCATCGTGAGTGTACGTAATATTTCCTTTTCGGGAAATCTCATTACATCGGTGGAGTCGACTTCCGTGATCGATGCCCAAAGTGCAAGGGCATTATCACAATTCAGAGTTCCTTCAAAGCCGGTTTCTCCTTTAATATCCATTTGGTCAATAACGTGTGCAATAGACATCATTCTTAGATCGTGTTGTGAGTTGGCGCTTTGGTCTTTGAAGATCGATATGGCTTCCGCTCCAAACCCGATCGCAATATAAAGTTCGGCAAGACTATTGAGGTTCTCTCTATCAATCTCAAAATTACCACTTAATATCCGCCGTCGAAGTTCAGATATATTTTTGATGAAATCAACTATTTCTCCGTCAAATGCGTATTTGTCGCCACCACTACAATTATCGTCAAAATTGTTTTCGTCATCTAAATTATTAGTGGGGACTCCCGAACGGGGATCGGGAGATATCGAAATATTGTCGAATAGGGTAGATTCTAGTTCGAGGCTCGGCTCGACGGTAACCAGATCGGGTTTCGCAGGTTGAATGATCCCGTCATTCATTGCATCGGCCAATGACGATAATAAAAAGTTATGAAGATCATTAGCTTGGCTCGTGTCAATTTGAAATTCTTTATTAGGACTTGATATCGAGTTCTTTAATCCCGGAATATAAGTGTTGTATTCTCGCCATCCACTTTCCGCTAAAAATAACTCATTGGGATCTGGCCCATCCTTGAAGTCTATCGCGACATGACCATTCTTTAATTCAAATGCGTCTGCATGACATTCACACTCAACTAAAAAATTTATTATATTTTCATTCTCTGAATGTTTGACATCTAAAACGCGAGTTTTGGGAATAAACTTAAATATTTCCGTCGAGTCTAGATCGGCATATTCGCCTTTATATTTAAGAGAATACCCCTCTGATGACCTCGTGAGGTTCCAGCCCGATTGGTTATCAAAAAATAGAACTATACGGGAAAAATTCGAATGCTCGCCGGATATAGCCCTGATTTCCCGAGAGTAAACCTGTTGTGCAAAAAAAAGCACGGTTATGGCAGCGGTAAGAACTATTTTCATGCTGCGTCTTGCCTGACTTCTTTAAGCGCTTTTTCTAAATCTGAAAAACTTGGGCGTATATGTTGCGGGGTATTTTGACGCCCAACTTCAATACAATTATTTACAGAGTGTTGAAAAAGATTGGCAACAAGGACATCCCTAATCAGGGTGTAGAAGTTTGCATCCTCTTCAACGACGCCTTTTATCTTTGTTGCGAAGGGTCCAACAAGACCATAGGCCAGAAAAACACCCAAAAATGTGCCGACAAGGGCCCCGCCTATAAGTTTTCCAAGAATTTCGGGAGGCTGATCGATAGAGCCCATTGTTTTAATGACACCTAGAACTGCTGCAACGATGCCAAGCGCAGGTAGGCCGTCAGCGATGGTCTGAAGCGAATGACTAGAGTGCAACGAATGTTTGAGATGCGCGTCGAGTCTCCGGGTTAATACCTCTTCGACTTGGTTGGGATCGTCATAATTCATGGAGGCACTGCGTAAAGTATCGCAAATAAGATTGGTTGCCTCGCTATCTTCAACGATCTTCGGATAAATTGAAAATATTTTTGAGTCTGCGGGTGTTTCGATATGCTCTTCAAGTGCGACTGGATTTTTTCGAGCGAGCCGTATCAATTGGAACAAAAGACATAAAAGGTCTTTATAGTCTTCTTCTTTCCATTTGTGTCCTTTAAATACCTTACCAATGTCTTTAACCGTATGCTTAATTCCGCCTAAATCGCTGCTAATGAAGAAAGCGCCGACCGCAGCACCACCGATCATGATCATTTCGAAAGGTAGTGATTTTAGGATGATACCCATTTTACCGCCCGCCGCTAGGTATCCGCCGAAAACCATCACAAAAATCATTGCGATCCCAACAATTCCGATCATATTTAGATATCCTCTATGCCACGCGGTATTTGTGGGTGTTTTTCATTCTGATCCCAGTAATCCCGCATTACGGCCAGCGATAAAAACACTAATTCCATATGCAAACTCGGGCGGCAGTGCGGCCATAATTTCGGCAGCGACCTCGGATCGCATAGAGGCCAAAAACCCAGCCGCGAATTCCGGTGGCATTGACACAAACAATGCTGCGGCATCGGCGGGTTTCATATTTTCATAAACAGCGATAAGACTGGATAAATCTTCGTTCATAGCCTTGGCGGCCAGAGATAAACTATCTTGCAATTTAGCTTCTGCGGCTTCTACAATTTCCAGAGTCTTTTGCAGCTCTTCCTCGGCGATATGAAGCGCATGCATGCGATCCTCAATTTCGCGATCTTGCACCGCTAAACTTGCTTGGCGGGTCTTGATATGTTCGAGGAGTTCAGCGATGTGAGGTTCTTGCTGGCATTGCTCGACAAAATTAGGGTTCTCCAAGTCAGCATCTGCATTCGCCGGAAGGTCCGTCAAATTTGCGGCGACGCGCACGACTCCACTGCTCAGAAAGAGCAGGGCCATGATCAGTAACGGACCTGCGCCGCGTGAACTTTTCTTTCGAACTTTGGCGCTTTTCGTCATATTTACACCGCCTCTTTTACAGAACGTCGCGTACGCCAGGTCGGACTGTCAGATTTTGCTGGGTTATTTGATTGCGTGAATTCCGGTGCGGCTTGGGTTGGCTGTGGGTTTGGCTTTGATCCAACGAATTGATCCACGCGATCGTAATGGTCTTGTACTTCTGAAATATCATGCATCGAGGCGAGGATAAGTTCGAGCTTTTGGGCCGCTTTTTCTGAGCGCTCTGTTAAAACCAAAAGGTCAGATCGGGACAGCGCGGCACTATTTTGTGCTTTGCCAAGCGCTTTTGTCATATCGTCAACCTGAACTGAGAGCACGGCAATGGCGCCGCCCATACCTTTGTCGAGGTCATTCAATTGATTCAAACGGCGTGCCAGAATGAAACAATAAACCATCGCACCGAGGGCTGCTGAAGCGAGCAAAATATCAGAAATCAGATCCATTAGGTCCTCTAGTTAAACACAAACTCGGTAACAAGGAGGTCTCGTATCATGTCCGATCCGGTCACAATTTGAACGCGCCTTAACATTTGTCCGCGAAGATACATAAGCCCAGCGGGGCGTTCGATATAACTGGCCTCAACAGCTGATAAATAGGTGTTCAAGACATCGCGGATTCGCGGCATCAAATATATCACCGCATCCTTCTGATCGGAATAAACCTCCAGCTGGGCTGTGAACATCAGGTGGCGATTTTCTGCATCACGGCGCAAAGAAACCACGAACTGTTCCATTGGAACGAAGGCGATCGAATCGGTTGAATGACTTGCGGAATAGGGATCATCTACCGTCGCAACGTCTTCATCAGCGCCGCCTTGGAAAACGCCAAGATAGGTGACGGCGAACGCCCCCCCGCCCAAAACCAAAGCCGCGATCGCGGAGAGTATCAACAGCTTCTTTGAGCTCTTGGGTTTATCTTCAACTTCAGTCGTCGCGTCGGTCATGTGGCACCTAACGGTATCTTCGGTGCGTTTTGTCTTAGACCAACAGAACTAACCGAATGTTAATAAGGTTCAGCCAAATTGAAATCCATGACGTGCCAGAAGGCCTAACTGAAGGATTCTCTAAGTGTTGCAACTGACGCAGCTTTGGACAGGAATATCGCTTCGCCAGCAGATCATTATCGGCGTTGCGACCCTCGGTATGTTCATTGGCATTCTCTTTGCGGCCCGGACAACCTTGGCACCAGATATGGCCCTTCTTTATTCGGGGCTTGATGCGCCCGCTGCTGGCGAAGTTGTGGCTGCGCTCGAGCAACAAGGTGTGGCGCATGAAGTTCGAAACGGCGCAATCTACGTAGAAGTTGGCGCGCGGGATCGGCTTCGCATGGTCCTGGCCAGCCAAGGCCTGCCCACAAACGGTGCTGCTGGCTACGAATTGCTGGATGGGCTATCTGGTTTTGGAACGACGGCACAAATGTTTGATGCCGCTTATTGGCGTGCAAAAGAAGGAGAGCTTGCTCGGACCATATCTGCCAGTCCGGGCATTCGTGCGGCTCGGGTTCATATTGCGCGTGCCAATCCGCGTCCTTTTCAACAAGGATCTGACAGTGCGGCTTCTGTTTCCGTTACGCCCAATGGGCAAACACTATCTACTGCGCAGGCCCGGGCCCTAAGATTTCTTGTCGCATCTGCTGTTCCAGGGCTTGAAGCAGATGCCGTCACAATCATTGATGGGCGCACAGGTATGTTGGTCGAAGGCACAGGCCTAAGCGGTTTTGGCTCGACAAACGATCATGCTTTATCCTTGCGCCGCAATGTTACCAGGCTGATCGAAGCGCATGTTGGCATCGGGAACGCAGTCGTCGAAGTGAATGTCGAGCATGTTTCTGAACATGAAACCTTAGTTGAAAGGCGATTTGACCCAGAAGAGCGGGTAATCGTCAGCACCGAATCGACTGAGAAATCCAGTTCGAACGAAGGCGGAACGTCAAATACGGGTAATGTTTCTGTTGCAAGCAATCTTCCCGATGGTGATGCGACCGGAAACTCTGGCGGCACCGGCGAAAAAAGTGCCGAAAATGAATCCCGCGAAATTGTCAATTTCGAGGTATCCGAAACGACGCGTGAAATCTTGCGCACACCAGGAGCGATCAAACGAATCTCGGTTGCAGTCCTCGTGAACGGCATCGAAACCGAGGATGACACCGGCACATTGGTTTACGCCGAAAGATCGGAGGAAGAGCTCGATTCTTTACAACAACTCGTCGCCTCTGCTGTAGGCTTCAATGCAGACCGTGGCGACATTATTACCATCCGATCAATGAATCTGGATCGCTCAGCCAGACTGACCGATCTCTCAGAGCCAATCGAGACCTCCATATTCGCAAGCCTCGATCTCATGAAACTGATACAAATTGGTGTTCTCGCGGCCGTTGCCCTTATTCTGGGACTGTTTGTCATTCGACCGATCCTCAAGCCAGTCGCGTTATTGCCTACAGAGACGCCCGTCCGGCTCGAAGGGGATAGCGTAAACGTTCCGGGCGTCTCGACCCACACCAACGAAATTCACGGCGCGCTTTCAAATCAACCCAACCAACAACATATCACATCCGTGGTGACCAATGGGACTGATGGCGGTTCCAACACCGTTGTAAATATCGAAAGCCCTGGCACTACAAACGAAACCTTTGAATTTCCAGCAATGGAAACTCTCGATACCGAGCTCATTGATCCAGAAATGGTCATTGCAGAGGGTACAGATGGCGACGCCATATCATCCAACGAAGCAGTCATTAAGCTTCGCTCATTGATTGTTTCCCGCAGAGCTGAAGCGCTGGAGGTCCTGAGAGGTTGGCTGGACACAGACGTGAGCGAAGAGAAGGAAACAACGTCCCAATGAAATTCGATTTTCTTGAAGACTTTGGTGCGATAAATCAAGCCAAACCAGCTGAACCTGAAATGAAACCGGTGGATCCGATGCAGGGTTATGAGGCGGGCTACAAGGCGGGTTGGGATGATGCAATCGCGTCTGCTGCTCAAGAACGGGAACATATTTCGGCAGAGTTCGCGCGCAATCTCCAAGAGCTCTCATTTACCTTTCACGAAGCGCGTAACCAAGTCACTGCATCTCTGCTGCCCTTTGTAGAAGCTCTCTTATCAAAGTTACTTCCAATGAGCTCCCAAACGGCTCTCAAAGAAAACGTATGGTCGGTGCTGGAACCATTGGCACAAAACTACAATACACCTCGAATTCAACTTTATTGTTCACCAGAAGACAGTGAAGTACTTGAAGATTTAAAAGGGCTTAATTCGTCGTTGGACTTGGAACTTGTACCCGAGACCACGCTACATTCTGGGCAAGTCAAACTGAAAATCGGTGACGAGGAAGGTAAGGTCGATATGTCAGACCTTGAAGCCCAGATTTCAGACCTTCTGGGGCCAATCTTTTTTTCTCACACACACCTAGGCACAAGCGAGGCCCTTCATGCCGGATAATCCGCCAAACAATTCTCCCTTCGAGGACGTTCCTGTTCAGCTTACAGTGTCCGTTGGCCATGCGCGACCAACCATTGGTCAACTAATGTCTCTAAAACAAGATTCAGTTCTGACCCTCGATCGCGCAATTACCGATCCGGTTGAAATTTTTATCGGCGACAAACTCGTTGCAACTGGAATCTTGGAAGAAACAGGTGACGGAGATAGCCGACAACTCGCAGTCAGGCTTACTGATGTTCCCGGTCTTGCAAATGAAAAGTAAGTACACCGTACTTTTTGCGGTGATGTTGATCCTTTTCGTACCGAGCGGGTTAAGTGCTCAGGACATATCACTCAGCCTGCCAGATGAGAACACCCTAACAGCGCGCAGTCTGCAGCTGATTGCACTCCTTACCGTACTCAGCATCGCACCAGGACTCGCAATCATGCTGACGTGTTTTCCGTTCATTGTGACGGTCTTGTCTATTCTGCGACAAGGTATTGGGCTCCAACAATCGCCGCCGAACATGTTGATTGTCAGCTTGGCCCTATTCCTAACTTACTTTGTAATGGATCCAGTGTTTCAGGCTGCTTGGAGTGAGGGATTAAAGCCGCTGTCAGAAGGCACGATGTCAGTCGAAACTGCACTTCCCACAGCAATGGAACCGTTCCGAGTATTCATGCAAAATAGAACCGACCCGGACACTGTTGCGCGACTACTCGAACTGCGTGTCAGCACGGGTGCACTCGAAGGCCCTACAAAACAAGTCCCACTGTCCATACTTGTGCCTTCCTTCTTACTCAGCGAGATTGAACGAGCGTTTCAAGTTGGCTTCCTTATTTTCCTGCCCTTCTTGATCATCGATCTCGTGGTGGCTGCGATATTGATGTCGATGGGGATGATGATGGTCCCTCCAGCAGTGGTCTCGCTTCCCTTCAAACTGGCATTCTTCGTCGTTGCAGATGGTTGGTCGTTGGTGTCCGAAGCGCTTTTGCAAAGTTACTTCTAGCGCTGGACCTGTCCCGCTTTCGTGCCGCTCCCAGTGCTCGTTTGGGCCACTTTTCTTTCGAATGCGACGTGGCTTTTCCAGCCCAGTGCTGAGTGACGGTGACCCGGACTGTAAAAGCCATTGATGTGTTCGAAGATGGCCATCTAGGCCTTCCGTCGGCTCACCCAGCGCAGCGACTACATCGGCGCGCAGGCCTTATTGGACAGCTTGCCACCAGCCAAACACATGCTCGCGGATCGCGACTATGATGCGAACTGGTATCGTGAAGCCCATCAAGAAAAAGCGATCACGCCCTGCATCCCGCCTCACAAGGGGCGCAAAGTTCCGATCCCGCACGATGCCCACCGATA
>JBELMC010000071.1:0-13894 GCA_042096155.1 Dinoroseobacter sp. | reverse complement strand
ACAAAAGGCCGCATAAATGAGTTCAGAGACCGGAATGTAAACGCGACAAGTCCATCCGCCCCGGTGATGCGTTCATGCATAATGATGCGCGCTATGGTGCCATCCACGCACCCGATTTCACCACCTTCGTGCCGATCTTTGACGACGGCAAACATGTCGCCTGGGTTGGTGTTTCCGAACATCTTGGCGAAAACGGTGCGGTGGAGCCCGGCGGGCTGACAGCAATGGCGGAATCGGTCTATGGCGAAGGTCTGCGCATTCCGCCGATCAAGATCGCCGAAAACGGACAGATGCGCCGTGATTTGGTGACGTTCCTGCAAAACATGGTGCGCGACCCGGGCCTGATGCTCGAAGACATGAAAGCCCGCCTGAGCGTCTGCATGGCTTTGAAGGAACACGTGGAAAACGCCATTTCGGAGCATGGCGTCGATGCCTTGGTGGCGACGCTTCGGCTAAGTCTCGAGGACGTTGAAGAAGAGGCGACCCGCCGAATTGCTGCGTTGCCCGACACCATCACCCGAGGCGTGGCTTTTGCCGACAGCACGTTGCGCGAGGAATCGCTGGTCAAGATCAACTGCGAATGCCGTAAAGAAGGCGATACGCTGACCATCGACTTCAGCGGGAGCAGTCCGGAATTTGGCAACCGCACCATCAATTCGGTGCTGGGGTCGACCAAATGTATCGTGGGCAATCTGTTTTCCGGCTTTATTTGGCCAGATCTGCCGCGAAACCAGGGTGTGATTTCAAAGGTGCGCGTCAAAACCGACGAACATTCGATCCTGAGTTCCAGCATCGAGACCGCAAACTCGATCTCGATGCTGACCATCTTCCCGGCCTTTACGGCCATGCAGGTGGCGCTGGCCAAGATGATGTATTCGCGAACCGAGGATCGCACGACGACGATCGCGCCATGGTACAACATGATCAACACCTATGTGTATGGCGGCATCAACCAGCGCGGCCAGCTGATCGCGAATATCAGCGCTGACGTAAACGGCATGGCCGGCGGTGCGCGGTGCGACAAGGATGGCGAGCATTCGATTTCCGCTCTGTTTTCGATCATGGGTGATCTGCCCGAGACCGAGGTGCAGGAAGAGGAAGTTCCTTACATCAAGATCGTGTCCAAGAAACTGCTGAAGGACAATCAGGGCTTCGGCAAATACCGCGGCGGATCGGGGTATTTCTGGATGAAATCACCCAAGGAAACCCCGCTTTGGGGCTTTGCCGCCGTTGCCAACGGGTCGCGCTTTCCCACCGTGCCAGGCCTGTTTGGCGGCTACGGCTGCGGCACTTATCCGATCTGTAAGGTCAAGGATATCGACGTGTTCGACCTGGTTGAGGACGATTCCGTGGATCTGCCTCAGCTTGAGATTGACCACATCATGAACGAGTATCCGTTTGAAGATGCGACCTATTCCACTCAGTCGCAGGCGATGCCGTTCGAGTTTGCCCAGCGTGGCGAGATTTACATCATGTCGCAAGGGTCGGGGGGTGGCTACGGCGACGTGCTGGAGCGTGACCCACAGGCGGTCGCCAACGATGTGCGAGACCAACTCATTTCTCTGGACGTTGCGCTGGAAGTCTATGGCGTGCATCTGGATCCCGAAACACTGGCAATCCGGGCTGAAGCAACGCAGGCCGAACGTGGCGCGATCCGCAAGGCGCGTCTGGATGGCGCAAGTGACTATGACAGTTTCTGCGCAGATTGGGTAAAGCCCAATCCGGGGCACCTGCCGGCACCATTCTACGGTTGCTGGGATGATCCGACGGAGGTGTATGTCGGCACTGATGTTCCGGCGCCTGTCGATGCGTTGCAGCCGATTATGCTGGATGACCCGAATGTGATGCGCATTCAGGCGCTGGAGGCAGAACTGGCCGCGCTGAAGGCGATGGAGTCCTAAGATGGGGCCCCAATTTAAAGCCTACTGCGAGGACAACGGCGGGAAGGCCGGGCAGGTTTTTGACCTGTCTCGCTTTGCCTGTCGGGCATTTGCAGGCACCGACCAACCCGATGCCACGGGTTTCATGGCCGCGCTGGGTCAGGCGGTGCAACTGGTCAAACCAGATGTGATCTGGGTGGATCTGCTGCATTTGGCTCAGTTGGCAAATGGCGGTGCCATGCTGGCAGACAACGGTGCCGGCGCCCTGAGATCCTATCTGGAGGTCGACGCGAACGTTTCGGCCATTGGACGCCAATTGGTGTCGGTGCTGTCCGCGGCTCGTGCGCCAATTCCGGTTGCCCTGAACCTGGGCTCTCCGGCGGCTTGGATGCGGTTTTACGGTGAGGAGCCGGGTGGCGAACTGGATGATCTGGATTCCGAAGATGTTTTGGTCTTTCTGACCAACGCCCTTCAGCGACTGGACCTGTCCGAGATTGGCGCGGTGAGCGTCGACGCCAGCCACCCGATCGACGGTGATTTCGCCGAGATTTGCGACCCGGTCGCCAATTTCGCCAGCCACCAGGGGCTTGATCTGCTGATCGCCAAGGCAAAGGGCGAACGCACTACCGAAACAATGAGCACATTCGAATTGAGTGACTTCGCCGATGAAGGCGGGCCATCGCATGCCGCGTGGCGCATCGACGCAGATACGTCGCCCGACAGGGTTGTGGCGGATTTGAGCAACATCACTGAGAGGGAGGATACCTGAAATGCAACCTGTAGAACTTTTGGGAAATGAATGGGTGGAAACACTGGTCAATGGTGCGGCCGCTGATGAAAAGTTTCAAAAAAAAAGCGAAAAAGTTCAATGCTGTATACCAGTATGTCGTAAAGGCAAGCCCTGAAGAGGGTGTCGAGAACGGCTATGAGTTCTGGATCAAATTCCCCGAAGCCAAAATGTTTGAGACGGGCAAACATGACAAGCCAGACTATACGATGACGACGTCGTACCGCGTATTTCATGACATCCTGACCGACAAAACAAATGCCATTAAGGCCCTGACGACACGCAAGGCATTCGTGTCGGGCAATCTTGCGAACCTGCTGCGTTTTAATGGCGCAATCAACCGCATCGTGGAACTCATGAAAGAAATCCCGGCCACCGGGGCAGGAGACTATTCGGACATCAATCCCCGGTAATCTCACCCACAAAGCTGAGGGAACAAGCAAATGACAAAGACTGTATTCATCACCGGAGGCGCCATGGGTATTGGTGCCTGCACAGCAAGGTCTCTGGTCAAGAAAGGCGCCAAGGTCGCGCTGTTTGACCTGAATGAGGACCTGCTGGCCGAATTGGCCAACGAATTCGGCTCGAGCTGCATCACTTTCAAGGGCGATGTTTGTTCCATGGCCGATCTGGACGCCGCGATGGTGAAAACCCAAGAGAAATTCGGTCGGATCGACGCCGTTTTTGCCAACGCAGGCATAGCCAGGATCACGCCTTTGGTTTCGATGTCGGAAGCTGAATGGATGAAGGTGATCGACATCAACCTGAATGGCGTCTGGCGCACTCTTAAAGCCGCCACGCCCCACCTGTTGACAAGCAAGGGATATGCGCTGGTGACATCGTCGGCCTCGTCGACGGTTTGTCTGCCATTGGCCACTCACTATACCTCGTCAAAAGGTGCCGTGCTGAACCTGGCTGATGCCTATCGCACTGAAATGCGCGGGCTTGGCATTGATGTGGGCACCTTGCACCCGATGTTCATCAGGACCGCAATGGTCGAGGATGCGGTTTGGGGTACAAAGAACGGCAAGCGCTTGGCGCAGCAGTCCAAAATCCTGTTCCTGAATTTCCCGTTGAAATGGTGTGCCAGCCGGGCGAGCAAGATGATCCTTCGCCGGCAACGCCGTGCCACGGTGCCGATCTCGCATTTGCCAGTGGTCTGGTTTCCGCGGGCTGTCAACAACCTAACCAACCTGATCGCTTTTCGCAAAGGCAGCATGCGCAAGCTGATGCTTGAGTTGGCCAAAGACGATCTCGAAGGAAAATGAGGTGTTAGACAATCGATGGCCTGTCGGTGGTGATCGGCGGCGTTATCCCGCGACCTACAAATTGGCCGTCTGCGAATTGCTGCGCGGTCGACGAATGGCCGATAACTCCGCTGCGCGGCGGCGCATACTTTAACGTTTCTGCCGCATTATTCGTGCTGCGAGCGCGCGCAGCGCAAAAATCCAAGGAACAGTAATGGGGTGTACCGGCTGCTTCACCCGGCAGTTTAGGCTTTGCCTATTTCTGCAAACAGGAGATGCGTTCGAACGATGCCTATCTTGGCTTTCCGCACGACGTCTTCTTCTTCACAATGATACAGGAGCTGGTTGCGCGGTCTCTTGGCATCAGGGTTGGCGACTACCACCACTTTGCGACAACTCACTTTGCCGACATTGGCGTCTTTCGTCGCCTCTCGATCGGCGAGAGTATTTCGTGGTGGGAGGTATTTGCTGCGCGGAGTTCTGCCAGCATTCCATAGGTGCCCGCTCATAATAGATTACTCGCACGGTCGGTTCTTTGGGTTGAGTACCCGTTCCCCAACAAACTTGCCGGGATACATAGCAACAGCCTGCCCGTCAGGGCATGTACCTTTCGGGCGGGCAGGTAGCAACTACCCGAACAGCGCCTTGAAGCGATCGATGCAAAGCCTGAAGCCGTCTTCGAAATTTCCATTGCCGGGGTGGTAGACGCTCTCAATGCTGATCACGCCGCCATAGCCGTCAGCGCGCAGGGCATCGGCCATCGGCTGGAACTGATCGGCCAGCTGACCCTCGCCCATGCGGCGCACTTCAAGCGTGGCGCGCGGGGTGTCGACCTGCACATCCTTGATATGGATATGGCCCAGATAGCCTTTTTTGACCTCTTCATACCCGGCTGGGAAGGCCTGTTCATGGCACCAGCAATTGTTGGCCGGATCCCACAGAACCTGCAGCACGTCTTTGGCATCCAGTTCGTCGATCAGTTTGCGTCCCGTGTAGTTGGAATTGACCATGGTGCCATTGCCGGTCTCAACAACCAGCTTGACGCCGGCATCGCGTGCCACGTCGCAGGCGGGCGCGATCAGAGGCAGGATCTTGTCCCAGGCACCATGGGCGACGTTCCATTTCTCGGCCCCATTCAGACCCCAGAGGATCTGTTCCTTCTTCGGCGTCATGATCCGCACAAGGGGCGAACCCACCACATGCGCCATGTCGATCACGCGTTTGAGAGCGTCCATATGTTTGGTATGCAGCTCGTCACCCGGAACATTGGCCCCTGTCATGCCCGCAAAGGTATGGCGGCTAAGGCAGCTGACTGGCTTGCCCCGGTCACGCAGCAGACTGTTGATTTCTTTGATTTCCGCCGCAGAATGGTCGCCCACTTCCGTGTCGCCGACAAATTGTAGCTCGGCATATTCCAGGCTGAATTCGTCCATAACATTGACCGCGTGGGCCAGATCGCGGCTGATGCCGTCGCAGATCACGCCAAGTTTCATTTTGCGCCTCCCCGGTGCAATTCAGCCCCGACAATTTCCTCGATCACTTTGGTGCAGGCCCAGTTGTCCCCTTCGGGGTATTTGGACTTGCCTGCATGAAAAATCTGCATAGCGGTCGAGGCCATCTGCATGGGCACTTCCAGTTCCTCGGCCAGGTTCAAAGAGATGGTCAGATCCTTGTGCATGGTGCCGATGGCGCTGCCGGTGCCTTCGAACTTGCGGTCGACGATGTTTTCCAGCGCCGTGTTGGTACAGCCACAGCCTGCTCCAGAGGTCGAGAATACCTTGTAAAGGGCCTCTCCATTGACGCCTGCCTTGGCGGCCAGGACCGAGGCCTCGAATGTAGCCGAGAAGATCGAGCCGATGAGTGTCTGCAAACAGGCCTTAACGGTCTGGCCCATCCCGGCCGCATCGCCCACTCGGTGGATCGTGGCTGAAACCGCCTGCATGACCGAGGCAAAGCTGTCGAGCACCGCGTCTGGCGCAGAGGCCATCATGGTCAGCGTGCCGCCTTGCGCCCCTGGAAAGCCGCCAGAGACCGGGCTGTCGATCAAGTTGACGCCCGAGCCCTCCATCGCTGCACCGATCTCGCGGGCTTCGCGCGGCTTGATCGTCGCTGTCAGGATCACAGCGCCGCCCTTGGGCATATGGGCAACCAACCCATCCTCGCCCAAAATCACCGCCTTGGCCTGATCCCCATTCATCACCATCACATAGACAGCGTCTGATTTGGCGCCAACCTCGGCGACGCTGGATGCCGCTTGGCCACCCATGTCAGCAAAAACCTTCATCCGCGCTTTGGACAGGTCCAGACCCGTCGTTTGAAATCCGTTTTTGATTAGGTTCTTGGCCAGCCCGCTGCCCATATCCCCCAATCCAATGACACCTGCTTTCAGCATCGCTGTCTTCCTATTGTTCTACCAAACATCCCTGGTGTGCAGTTTGGCCTCCAGAAGGCTGCCGGTTTTCGCGGGGGTTTCGAATGCGCTTCTGCAAGCGGAAGCACACCGGACGGGTCCGGAAGACACCCCGCTGCCCGAAAATCTTTTTAGTTCCCGTACATCGCATCGGGGATCCACAGCACCAGTTCGGGGAAGATACAGATCAAGAACAGAACCATCACATTGGCCAAAAGGAACGGCGCCGCTCCAAGGAAAATTTGCCCGATCCCCATTCGGGCAATCGCAGCGGCCACGTTTAGGCAGTTCCCAACCGGCGGCGTACAGGCCCCCACTGCAAGCGCCGAAACCAGAACCACCCCGAAATGCACCCCAGAGACGCCGACAGATTGGGCCGCAGGCAAGAGCACTGGGGTCAGCAATAGAATCGCAGGGCTGACATCGATAAACGTTCCCGCGATCAAAACCAAAAGCGCGATGACCAACATCAGCCCGATTGGCCCCAGCCCAAAGCTGACGACATAATCGGCCAACTGGTCCGGGATGCGTTCGAGGGCCAGAACCCAAATATATAGCTGTGAAAAGGCGATGATCATCAGGATCTTGGCTGAGGTGATGATCGCATGGCGCATCAGTTCAGGCATCTCCTTCAGCACAGATGTGCCCGTGATAAACACACCAATCAAAAGCCCATAGGCCACCGCAAGGCCGGCGGTCTCGGTCGGGCTGGCGATGCCGAACACGACAGAACCGACGATCAAAAGCGGCATGATCAGCACTACGGCAGAGCGTTTGAACTGGCGAAATCCTTCCTCAAGGGTGAAGGGAATGTCTTCGGTCGGATAGCCTTTGCGTCGGGCGACAAACCAGACCAGAAACAGCTGGAAAATTCCGACCATAATGCCGGGGATGATCCCGCCAAGGAACAGCTGGCCGACGCTTTCCTGCGCCACGATGGCGTAAAGGATCATCGGGACCGATGGCGGGATGATCATACCCATGGTCGAGGAGGCAAGCGTTATGCCAGCGGCAAAGCTTTTGGGATAGCCGCGCCGCTCCATTTCCGGGATCAGCACCGACCCGATCGAGGCCGTGTCAGACGCCGAGGAACCCGAGATGCCACCAAAGATCATCGAGGCCATAACGTTGACCAGCCCAAGCCCGCCTTTCAGGCGCCCGACAAAGAACATCGAGAAATCCAAGAGCCGCTGGGTGATGCCGCCCGAATTCATCACCAGCCCCATCAAGATGAACAGGGGCAGCGAGACCAGCGCGAAACTGTCTATACCGGCAAAGAATTTCTGCGGCAGGATACCGGCAAGCATTGGCTGTTCGACCAAGAAATAGACCAAAGCAGAGAGTCCGAGCGCATAGGCGATCGGCATGCCGATGGCCAAAAGGACGAAGAGGGAAGCCAAAAGGATCAACATGGCATCAATCCTCGGGCAGCCAGGCGACGTCGATATTCTCGCGTCCGGCCAGGGTAAGAACGATCTTGGTTGCGCAGAACGCCACCGCCAGACCACAGCCGATCGGAACGGCAGAGGTTACAATGACCTTGGGCAGATTGAACGGTTGCCAAGGGTACGAACCTGTCGTGGCAATCCAATCCCAAGAATACCAGATCATTGCCAGGTTCACGACGGCGACTAGGGCCAGTCCGAGAACGTATAGCGCCATTTTGAACGGGCGTGCCAATCTGTCGATGAAAACGGTAATTGCGATATGTTCGTGCCGGGCGATGCCAACGGCACCGCCGATGGCGCTCGTAAATAGGAACGACTTGCGAACCAGTTCATCGCTGCCGACGATTCCGTAGTTGAAGCCAAACCGCAGCACCACGATCATCACCGTAAGAATGATGAAAAATCCAAACAGGGCAATCAGCACAAATTCCAGGAACCGCGCCAGTCTTTGTTCGAACTGCTTCAGCGTATCCATTGGCTTCTCCTGGGGTTAGTATCGGGCCTGGCCCCGACTGATCACCGCGTCGGGGCCAGGCTTTTGGCGGAACTGTCCTAGTTACAGGATTTTGCCGCGGCCATAGCCGCATCCAGATCCGCTTGGGAGTAGTGACCGGCATCGATGCCCTGCTGATAGACGGGTTGCACCGCTGCTTGGAAGCTGGCGACGCCATCGGCGCTCAGCGTGTTGATCTCCATATGCGCACCCAAGGCATCAAGCAGCTCAAACTCGGCCTTCTGGGCCAGATCGTCATTGAGTTTCAGCGCCTCATCGGCCACTTCGTCGACGACCTGCTGCAGGTCGGCGGGCAGGCTGTCATACCAGGCCTTGTTGATCAGCATCGGATCCGGGCCGGTCATGTGGTTGGTCACCGACAGGTATTTCTGAACCTCGTAGAGTTTGGCGTTCCAGATGTTGGACGGCGGGTTATGCTGGCCGTCGATCACACCGGTTTTGAACGCTTGGTAGAGCTCCGAGAACGCCATTGGCGTCACGATCGAGCCCATGCTTTCAGCCACCGCGATGAAGAAATCGGTTTGCGGTTCGCGGATTTTCAGGCCTTCGAGGTCCGAGACTTGGGTAATCGGCCGCACGTTGTTTGTGTACATGCGGAAGCCTTGGCTGACGCCCGTGGCAGGCACGTGTACGCCGTTGCCGGCCGCAGCTTCGACCGAGTCGGTGAATTCTGAACCCACAAGGCAGCGCATTTCATCCCAGCCTGCGGTCAGGAACGGCAGCAGGTAGATATTGAACTGCGGGTTGGCATTGGCAAAGAAACCGCCGCGGGTGCCCTGGATCAGGCCGGTGGCCATCTGGTCATACATTTCCTGCTCGGTGCCGAGAACATTATCGAAAAAGTTCTGGACGTCGATCCGGCCGCCAGACCGCGCCTCGACTTCCTTTTCAAAGAACACCATAGACTGGCCACGCGACGAGCTTTCGGGCTGCGATTGGCCGTATTTGAAGGTGAAGTCAGCCGCCACGGCAGCGCTTGCCGACATGGCAATCCCGGCCAGACCGGCGAAGATCTTGGTCGTCAGTTTCATGTTTTCCTCCCTGGACAGAGCCCTTTTGGCTCAATTTGGTGGGAGCAGCTTTTCGGATCGACTTGGGAACGCGCAAGAAAATCTGCGTTGAAATGTCGCCATTGATGTAATTTGATAATACTGCAATGCAGAAAAGCGGAGAAATTGATGGGTTTTGATGAGATTTCAGACTTTGAGGCGGATCCACCAGTCATCCGGCGCCGCGCTCGATTCGCCGAGATAGCGCGGCTTGCCGGCGTCGGCACCGCCACTGTCGATCGGGTCCTGAACAACCGCGCGCCTGTGCGCGCCGCGACCCGCCAGCGGGTCATGCAAGCCAAGCACGCGATTGAAACCGGCACGGATATCCAGCGGCAGGCGCGGCCCTGGCGGCTCAAGGTTTTCCTGCCAGAAGAGGCAGGCCCTTCGACCGAATTTCTGGCCAACTGCTTCCAGAAAGTGAACACTGGCGGGCGGGCGACGATCGAGTGCGTCTTCTCGACCAAGCTGGAGCCCGCTGTCCTCGCGCGCAGGCTCCGCGCCTGTGCGGGTCAGGGAATCGACGCGGTCGGCTTTCAGGCGCTTGACGACCCGCGCGTGCGCAGCGCGGTCGAAGAACTGGCCGGTCTCAACATTCCCAGTATGTCGATTGTGTCGGGTATGGTCAGCCCTCATCTGACCCGCTTTGTCGGGGTCGACAACATGTCAGCGGGCAAAACCGCAGGCTTCCTTATGGGCCGTATGACGCGCCAGGCCGGGCCGGTCGCGATTATCTCTGGCGGCGAGTTGTACCGGGTGCATACAGATCGCGAGATGGGCTTTCGAGCCGCCTTGCGCAAGGGCTTCCCCCATCTTGAGGTCGTCGGCACCTTTAGCGGCCATGATAATAATGCGCTCAACCATGATACGGTGGCGGACATCCTGCGCAAACATCCCGACCTCGTGGGCATATACAATGTGGGCGGTGGTAACACGGGCATTGTTCAGGCCCTGAAAGAGCGACAACTGACCGGCGAAGTCATATTCATCGGGCATAACCTGACGCCCACGACCTCCAACTACCTGCTGGAAGGTTCGATGGACGTTGTCGTCCATCAGAACATGCGTCGTGTGGCCGAACAATCCGTGCAAGCGTTGATCGCACTGCTGGAAAACCGCGACTACGAAATGGAGATGATCCCGGTCGAGGTGATCACCCGTGAAAACATGCAGGGCGCGACATTTGGCTAGGCGTTTTCTGGCGTGATCAGGCTGAACTTGGGCAAAGGGATGGTTTCGGTCTCGTTGAACTGTCCCAGCAGGCGACGCGTCATCGACGTGACCGCATCATGGGCGATCTTTTCGATTGGCGTCGCGATGACCAGATCGGCCAAACCGGCAATCAGCGCCTGCGTGGTCGCCGGACTATTTTCATGACAGATATACGAAATCTCTGCTGCGCGCCCGCATTCTTCGAGCGCTTTGAGAACACCGCTCACCCCCCCGCCAACATGGTAAATCCCGGCCAGATGCGGCACCGCGTTCAGGATTTCCGAAGCCGCTTCATAGGCCACTGCCTTGTCATCGAGATAGACGAGGCTGTCACGCAACCGCCGGGTTGGGGCGTATTCACGCATCGCATTGCGAAATCCGGTTTCCAGTGCCTCGTGGCCGAGATACCTGTAAGATCCAACCAAAATGCCGATGTCCCCTGAACCGGCCACCAGACGCGACATTGCCCAACCTGCCGTACGCCCGGCCTTGTGGTTGTCGATGCCGAAAAAGCCGGCCAAACCCGGCGCGGTCAACGGGCTAAGCAGCGCCAAGACAGGTCGTCCCCGCTCTGTTGCCTCCGCAATCGCGGCGCTCACCTGCGGGTGATCAATCGAAACCACCGCGATAGCATCGCAGTGCTCGCTCATGCGGGTGATTTCGCGGCCGAGGTCGTTCGGGGACAGGCTTTCGACAAAGGCGATATCGACCTCAGCGCGAATGGCTCGTTGTGCTGCGGCCGCAACCCGGATTGCATTCGCCAGTTCCTGATAGAACCATTTGCTTTGCTTTTGCAGCACAAAGCCCAATCTCTTGCGCGGTACCAAGTCCTGCAGCCGTTGCCGGAGCAGCCCGCGCGCGTGATAACCTAGCGTATCGGCGGCCGACAAGACCCGGGCTGCAGTCTCTTTTGAAACCGGCGCGCGCGCGTTCAAAACCCGGTCGACCGTGGCGACACCCACACCGGCCAGATCGGCCACATCAGTCAGGGTCGGACGTTTGGATTTTGCCATTTGATAAAACTATCAGCTACAATTGATATGGAGCTTGATAGCTATGATGGAAACTATCAATGGAAAATTGACACATCCTGCTCTGGTGCCACAGTTGCCGTGACCAAACGATTGGAGCACGACCATGGCGAACGACCTGTCCCCACGCGACTACAGTCTGACCGGCGAAAACGGTGGCACTGGCTATGATCTGGCTGACTGGTATATCACGCCAGTCGACCGAAAGCGTTTGAAAGCGCTGATGAAGCGATCCGACAAGGCGGCCCTTTTCAACTATGGGCTTTGGCTGGGCGGCGTTATCGGGTTTGGCGCCTTGTTGATCGCCACATGGGGCAGTTGGTGGGCCCTGCCGGTCGCGATCATCTACGGGGTGTTCTATGGGTCGGGTGGGGATTCACGATGGCATGAAAACAGCCATGGCACCGTATTTCGCACCCGTTGGCTGAACGATTTCTTCTATCAGCTCGCGTCGTTCATGTCGCTGCGCAATCCCTATGTCTGGCGGTGGAGCCATACCCGCCACCACAGCGAAACAGTGATCGTCGGGCGCGATCCCGAGATTGCCTTTCCCCGCCCGCCAAGCATTTGGACATGGCTTCTCAACCTGATCTACATCCCGTCCCTTTTTGGCGAGCTGCGCAAGATGGTGCGCATATCCTGCGGCCGGTTCACCGAGGCCGAAAAGAGTTTCACACCCACGATCGACCGCGGCAAAGCAATTTGGACATCGCGCATTCAACTGGTGCTTTTGTTTGGGGTGGTTGCCCTTTCAGTCGGCCTGCAAAGCTGGCTGCCCGTGATGCTGATCGGTCTGCCAACGTTCTATGGATCGTGGCTGCATCACCTGATGGCGACGACGCAGCATACCGGGCTGGCCGAGGACGTGCCCGATCATCGGCTTAATTCCCGCACCATTTACCTCAACCCTTTCTTTCGTTTCATCTATTCGAACATGAACTACCACATAGAACACCACATGTTCCCCAATGTGCCATTCTATGCGCTGCCCGCGCTGCACGAAGAGATCAAGCATGACTGCCCCGCGCCATACCCGTCGCTTTGGTCGGCCTACCGCGAGATCATTCCAACAGTGATCCGTCAGCAACGCGAATACGACCATTTTGCAACGCGTGTGCTGCCGCAAGGCGCCGGCACCACGCCAGACACACCACGCCATCCAATGGCCGTTGCGGCCGAGTAAGTGAAAACCATGAACACCTGGATACGCGCCTGCAGCGCCCATGATATCGACAATGAAGACGTGATCCGTTTCGATCACGGCGGACACAGCTATGCAATCTATCGCAGTCCCGGGGATGAATATTTCTGCACCGATGGCTACTGCACGCATGAAAAGATCCACCTCGCCGACGGGCTGGTGATGGATCACATCATTGAATGCCCCGGCCATAACGGACAGTTCGACTATCGCACTGGTGAACCCAGACGCTCTCCGGTTTGCGAAGCCCTGCGCACCTATCCGGTTCGGCTCGACGGGGATGAAGTGCTGATCGACATCGGAGACCACGCATGAAACGGATCTATGATTGGGACGCAAAGTTTTCTCTGCGCAACTACACTGCCGCCGACCTGCGCGCGCTCAAGGGCAAGCGCAAGCTGACCCAAACAACGGCGAACACGCTCGAAGAGGCCGCCGCCGCGCGTGATGCAGGGATCGACCTGATCATGGGCAATGCACAAAACACCGCCGCCGTGCGCGAGGGCGCTCCCGACATGTTCTTCACCGCCGCGCTTGGCCTGCCGAATTTCCCGACCGAGCACGATGTGCTGACTGCGGCTTTTGCCGCCATGAAGGACGGCGCAGACAGCGTCTATACGGGGCGCGGCCCCCATATCGTCGAACTTCTGGCCCGCGAAGATATCCTGGTCATGTGCCATCTGGGCCTCGTGCCACGCAAATCTACCTGGCGCGGCGGGCTACGCGCCATCGGCAAGACCGCAGAGGAAGCGCTCGCGCTTTGGCAGGATTTTCGCCGTATGGAAGATGCGGGTGCGTTTTCGGTCGAGGCCGAAGTCATCGTCGCCGATGTCATGGCAGAGATCAGCAAACGCAGCACGTTGATCACCAGTTCGCTTGGCTCTGGCGACGGGGCGGATATCGTCTATCTCTTCCAGAACGATATCTGTGGCGAACAACCGGAAAGCCCCCGCCACGCGCGCGCCTTTGGCAACATCCATGCGCTAAAGGAACAAATCCGCGCGGAACGGCGCAATGCCCTTGGCGCTTTTCGGAAGGCAGTCACTGAAACCACATTTCCAGCATCCGGTGACATTGCCGAAATGGACCGAAATGAGTACGACGCCTTCATGAAT
>JBELMC010000070.1:0-13917 GCA_042096155.1 Dinoroseobacter sp. | reverse complement strand
TCGTCGGTGTGGGTCCAACCCGGCACAAGCCCGAGCCATTGTCCGAATTTCACCGGCATGGGCGCAATATATCCATTCTTGCTCAGCCAGCTGTCGACCTGCGCATCTGACATGCGAAAGTTACCTTCGGTTTTGGCGAGCTTTTCAAGATTTGGATAAAGATTGGTCAACCAGAACACGATGAAGGTCAGGCACAGCGCCGTTAAGATCATCACGCCCAGGCGCCGCAGAATAAACAGTCCCATGGGTGCCCCTGTTGGCCGAAAAAAAAGTCATGAGCTGCGTCTTGACCAACGTCTCAATGCTCACCTCAATTCGGAAGCCGGACCCCATTCGGAGCCCGGCTTTCGACGGTCTGCGTGCTTAGGCCGAGAGGCCCCATTTGTAGATCTGGGGCAAATCGGCAATGTGACGCTCGACATTGACCAGACCCGGCTTGTAATGACGGATGGCAGAGCGCCAGTAAGGCTGGATCGTCACGCCTTCATCGATAATGATGGCTTGCATTTTCGCCATCACTTCACGGCGTGCATCTGCATCCGCGATCGAGTTGGCTTCGGCCAGAAGGGCGTCGAACTCGGCATTGGACCATCCAAATTCATTCCATGCCACGCCGGATTTGTAGGCCAGCCCAAGAACCTGCGTGCCCAAGGGGCGGTGGTTCCAGTTGGTCGACGAGAATGGATAGTTCGCCCAATCATTCCAAAAGGTTGAACCAGGCAGAATGGTCCGCTTGATGTTAAATCCAGCGTCGCGCAGCTGGGCGGCAACCGCGTCCGTCGTATTGCGGCGCCAATCATCATCAATCGAGTGCAGCTCGAACTCGAAATCCGCCCGACCCGAAGCGGCCAGCAATTCAGCGGCTTTGGCCGGATCATGGGGCAGACGGGTGACATTCGGATCATGCTCTGGGTGCATCGGGCCAACGTGACAGTTATCGGCTGCAACGCCGTAACCGGCCATGCCCAGTTCCAGGCAAACCGCGTTGTCGACCGCCATCGCAATCGCTTGGCGCAGGCCTTTGTCGGCAAAGATCTTTTCACCGTTTTCATCTTCCGCCAACTGGTTCGGACGGACCACAATGGTAAAGCCGGACGCGATTTCGGACCGGGTCATGCCGAGACTGTCGAACACATCCACAAAGTCGCCGACAGACTCCCAGACCATGTCGATTTCATCGGAGTCAAACGCCGCAACGAATGCCGAGGGATCTGTGCCGTAATCGATGAACTCGATCTTGTCGAGATAGGCACCCTTGCCAGCCGCATAGCCCCACCATTCAAAACCCTCGTTGCGCTCGAGTACGGATTTTTCGCCAACTGAGTGCATGGTATTCAGGTAGGGACCGGTGCCGAGCTGATTGCCCAAAAGGTCCGATGGGTCTTGATCTGGGTGGATGATCGCCGCCGGATAGTCAGCAATCCCAGGGATAACTGTGATGTCGGGCTGGATCAGGTTCAGACGCAACGTGTGGCTGTCGACGACCTCAATTGCACCGTCTTTGGCCATGTTGGTGGCCGGATCGACAATCGACGCGACCCGCGCCGCCATTGAGTTGCCTTCGGCATCCGCTTCGGCCCAGCGGCGGAAGTTATGGGCGACATGCTCGGCGGTGAAATCGTCGCCATTGTTCCACTTAACGCCTTTGCGAACATTCAGTGTGTATACAGTTGCGTCGTCATTGGCTTCCCAGCTTTCCAGAAGCATCGGTTCGAAGGACCCATCAGAATTATACTCGACCAGGTATTCCAGCCAACCCGCCGACACTGTGGCGATCTGGGTCCAGTCATAGGTGCGTGGATCTTTCAACGCCCGAACTTCCATTTGCATGCGGATCATACCGCCTTGCTGGACATGGCCGCCCGCGCGGGCAGGGGTTGCCCCGATCATCGCATAGGCTCCGGCAGTCGTCACACCCAGCGCCGTTGCACGGGTCAGGAATTCACGACGGTCCATCTCTCCGGCAGCGAACTCTTTCGCATACATTTTTGCGGCTGAGTGGATCTTGGACCCTGTCAATGTTGGTTGCGTCATCTTGTTCTCCCTGTGACACATCTATTTGGCTGCCACCCGCATGATCGCAGGCGTCGACACTGATTTTTATCGGTTCAAAGCTCACAAAGACCTTAACAGCAGCTGCCCTAAGCGACCAGCTTTTGGCGTCGCGGTCAATGCCCAAGACAGACCCTACAGTCAAGAAAACGACATTTTTTCTGCCGTTTTCGTGCGGTCTGGCGCGGAAAATTGCTGAGCCGATAGATTTTCAAAAGCGCTTTGGTTGTGTTTTTGTCTTTGTTGTATGGGGTTAGGCCGCTCTGCGCCGCGCCCGCGCGCGCATTCTAGCGGTGCTTGGCGTAAGGCCCGTCCGTTGGCCAAAGGCGCGGGTGAAATAGGCAGCCGAGCCAAATCCCAGATCCTGTGCGATCTGCCGGATCGGCACCTCGCTGTCTTCGAGCATCCGGCGGGCTTCGGCAATGACGCGTTCGTGCAGCAGATTGGACGCGGTTTTGTCTGTGACCTCGCGGCACACGCGGGTCAAATGGGTCGGCGTGATCCCGAGCATCTGGGCAAAATCAGCAACGGTAAGGCCGTCATGCAATCGCTCTTCGATCAAGGCGGTGTAGCCTTCCACGATGCGCTGTGACGACCCAATGATGCCGGATCGGACAGCACATGACGCTTGCAAACGTTCAAGCTGGATCGCAATCAGCGCTGAATAGCTGCGCGCCGCGGCGAACCATCCGGTGCTATGTTCGCGCATCTCCGTGCTCAATTGGTCCAGCACCTGGGTCAACTCCGCTTGTTGCTTGCCGTCTTTGATCCGCAACAACAAAACGTCTTCCGGCAATTGCGTGATCATTTCCGTAGGAAAACAAATTCGCGTGCCCAAGATCTGCGGTGGCACTTCAAAAGAATACATCGTGCGCGGAGGTAAAAAGATGGCCGTATGCTGTGAAAAGCCGCGCGTGACACCATGCGTCGTCACCCGTCCTTGACCTTTTGTGACCCAGTACAGGCGCGCCCGATCAGACGAATGAGGTGTCTCCATCCGCCAGGCGCCGCGTTGCAGCAAACACTGCAGCGACACGGCACGGACAGTGGTGCTTTCCATCTTCATTGGCCCCTCTCCCTTGCGTTAACCATGTTGAACGTTACCACATGCGGTTTTCTTGTGTCACTGTGGAAAGCCTGTGGATAACACACAATCTTGGGGACGGTTTTGTCATATCGTCGATATGTAGTGTGTCGCCATATCAAATCAGGGGGCCGCAGTATCAAAACAAAACGCGAGGCCACGATTTGAATCGATTTCTAAACCAGGTCCGTTGGCGTTTGGCGAATTGCTGCGTCGCGATCACAGACAATCTCGTCGCTTCGGCCAAGGTGAACTCATCGTTCAGGTGGGCCATGAGCTCGCGAGCACCAATCGCGCGCGATGCGGGTCGAAGCGGATCCCAACAGGGCAAAAGCGCTTTGACCTCGTCCAGAGCGCCATTTTCGACCATCCATTTGAAGCGGTGTTCAATCCGGTCGCCCAATATCTCGACTGGTCTTTCGACAACGAAGGGCTGACATTGATCAACCGGCAGCACAGCAGGCGGCGTTTTTGCGTGCCAGTTGCGCAACCCGCGGCCGGTCGCGGTCAAAACTTCCCAGGCCCGCTGGACCCGCATCGGGTTGTTCATATCGATAGAGCTGGCCGTTTCAAAATCTTCAGCCTGCAGGTGCCGCCGCATGTCCTCCAACGCATATGTGCGCAAGCGATTGCCGCGGGCGCGAATCTCTGGCGGAATTGCGGGAATCTCGGTGAGGCCATCAATCAAGGCCGAAAAATAAAGCCCTGTGCCGCCCACAAAAATGGCGCGCGGCCCTTCTTGAACAAACGGGACAACCGCGCGCAGCCAATCGCCCACCGAATAGGGGGTCTGATATCCAACATGGCCATAAAGCGCATGCGGCGCGCGTGCCAAGTCAACGGAATTTGGACGCGCGCTGAGCACAGACCAGCACTCATACACTTGCAACGCATCGGCGTTGATAATCACGCCGCCCTGCGTTTCAGCGATCTTTAAGGCCAGTTCAGATTTCCCCGACGCCGTCGCACCGGCGATCAAGATTGGTTTTTCGGGATCTATGCGGTCGATATCAGTCATGGTGCCTTCCGGTCGGGTCGTCTATGTCGCATATCAAATCGAATTGAGCCAACGGGATTGTGTCTGTCCGATGTCAGGTGCAGTTTGGCGCGAGGAATGTGAGTGGAGCCACTAATATGTCTGAAATCGCCGCCGTGAAGTACAATCGCGTGATGTTGAAAATTTCTGGAGAAGCTTTGATGGGGGATCAGGGCTTTGGCCTGCATCCGCCTACAGTCGAGCGGATCGCCCGCGAGGTAAAGTCAGTTCACGATCTCGGTGTCGAAATCTGCATGGTTATTGGGGGCGGGAATATTTTCCGCGGCCTTCAAGGGTCTGCGCAAGGTATGGAGCGAACCACCGCCGATTACATGGGAATGTTGGCAACGGTGATGAATGCCCTTGCGATGCAATCTGCGCTGGAAGGTTTGGGTCTGCACTGTCGGGTGATCAGCGCGATTACCATGAATGAAGTGGCGGAACCTTATATTCGTCGCAGGGCTGTGCGTCATCTGGAAAAAAAACGCATCTGTATTTTTGCCGCGGGCACGGGCAACCCCTATTTTACAACGGATACGGCAGCAACCTTGCGCGCCAATGAAATGTCCTGTGAAGCGATTTTTAAAGGCACCAAAGTTGATGGTGTGTATGACAAGGATCCGATAACACATTCTGATGCGGTGCGATACGGCGCTGTGTCTTACGACGATTGCCTCGGGCAGAACCTGCGGGTGATGGATGCCTCGGCGATTGCATTGGCGCGCGACAACAATCTTCCGATCATCGTGTTTTCCTTAAATGAGCCCGGCGGCTTCAAAGGCATCCTTGCGGGTCAAGGCACCTATACAATCGTTCACGAATAAAGATATAACCACCGGAAAGACGGATACGACAAGAGGCCCATATGTCTGAAGATGATTTGGAAATTGACCTTGACGATCTAGAGCGTCGGATGGAAGGTGCCTTAACCTCATTGCGGACAGAATTTGCGTCATTGCGCACCGGACGCGCCTCTGCCTCGATGCTCGACCCGGTGATGGTCGATGCCTATGGTCAAAGAACGCCGATCAACCAGGTTGGAACAGTGAATGTTCCAGAATCGCGAATGGTGACGGTAAACGTTTGGGACAAAGGTCTTGTTGGAAAAGTCGAAAAAGCAATTCGAGAGAGTGGTTTAGGGATCAATCCTCAGCTAAACGGTACGATCATCATGCTGCCTATTCCGGAGCTGAACGAGGAGCGACGCCGCGAACTGACCAAGGTCGCAGCACAATATTCAGAGAATGCACGCGTGTCCGTGCGCAATGTGCGCCGCGATGGAATGGACAAAATCAAAAAAGCAAAAGCCGATGGAATGTCGGAAGATGATCAAAAGCTTTGGGAATCCGAGGTCCAAGATTTGACGGATCAGGCCATCGCAAAGATTGATGCCGCGCTCGAGACCAAGCAATCTGAAATTATGCAGGTTTAACAATGTATTATGTTGAATTCTAAGGTCGGTGCAATGTATCTTGCTCCACAGTCCAAATCTGCGGCTGGCCCCGATCATGTCGCCATCATTATGGATGGAAACGGTCGCTGGGCGCAGAAAAGGCACCGGCCGCGTCTATTCGGCCATCAAGCCGGGGCCAGACGTGTGCGTGAAATTGTCGAAGCCTGCCCCGGTCTAGGCATCACCTATTTAACGATTTTTGCGTTTTCGACCGAGAACTGGAAACGGACACAGGCTGAGGTCGCCGGCTTGATGACCCTGTTTAAGCGATACATCACCCGAGAGATGCAGACTTTTGTGAATGAAGGCGTTTGCGTTCGTTTTATCGGGGATCGTCGGCGTTTGGATCCAAAATTGCAAATGCTGATGGATGAGTGCGAAACGCTGACAGCTGGCAATGCAAAGCTTAACCTAACGGTCGCGCTGAATTACGGCGCGCGCGATGAGGTGGCCCGCGCGATCAAAGACGTCGCGCGTGAGGTCAAAAAAGGCACGCTTGATCCGGAATCCGTGGATGAGACCACTTTAACGCGGTTTCTTGATACGCATGTGTTGCCAGATCCTGACCTTGTTATCCGCACCAGCGGCGAGGCGCGAATCTCGAACTTTCTGCTCTGGCAATCCGCCTATTCGGAATATGAATTTATCGACACGCTCTGGCCGGATTTCACCGCAGAGATCTTCGCCCAGGTGGTCAATCGATTTGGCGCACGCGAGCGCCGCTTCGGTGCCGTGACGGCATGAGCCGTTTTGGCGATCTTCTGAAACGGTTCGGCTCTGCGATCGTGATGATCGCAATCGGCTTGGGCAGTATTTGGCTTGGCGGCGCCGTATTTGTTCTGCTCATCGGCGCTGTTGTGGGCTTGATGATATGGGAGCTGAGCCGGATGTTGGCGCCAGATCAGCCCCAAATCGCGATTGCGTTGTCGGCTGCAGCTGCCATTGGTCTTGTGGTTTTACAGAGTTTATCACTTGAATTTGGCCTGACTCTTCTGGGCGTCATAGCCGCGGTGATCTTGATACAGTTCAGGCCAAATCGTAGTGTCTTTTTGATATATATAACATTGATATTATTGGCCGGTTATGGATTGTCTGTCGCACGGCTGGATTATGGTTTGATCTGGACCTTGTGGCTGGTGTCCGTTGTCGTCACGACAGATATCTTGGGGTATTTTGCGGGGCGTGGTTTGGGGGGGGCAAAGCTCTGGTCGCGTATCAGCCCGAACAAAACCTGGTCCGGCACTGTCGCGGGTTGGGTTGGGGCTGCGGTGGTGGCGATGGTTTTTGCCAGGTCTGTCGAAACGGCCATCCCATTGCTGGCGGTTTCAATCGCGCTGTCGATGGCAAGCCAAACCGGCGACATTGCCGAGAGCGCGCTCAAACGGCGGTTTGGGGTAAAAGACAGCTCCTCTTTGATCCCAGGTCATGGGGGCTTTCTGGACCGCTTTGATGGTCTATTGGCAGCTTCAGTGGCCTTGTTGCTGCTTGGGCAGATTTTTGATTTGCGGTCCCTCTTCGGGATAATGCCATGAAACGCGTTTCGATTTTTGGCGCCACGGGATCGATCGGCGAAAATACCGTTGATCTTTTGAGCCGGGCGGAACCGGGCTTGTATGACATCGTCGCGCTGACCGGCGGCCGAAACGTGACGCGCTTGGCGCAGCAAGCGATCAAATTACGATCCCAAATCGCCGTAACTGCGTTTGATGAGTGCTTTGGTGCGCTTAAAAGCGCTTTGGCTGGGACCGGGATTGAGGCGGCGGCGGGCACGCAAGCCTTGTGTGACGCGGCTGATCGCCCGTGTGACTGGATCATGAGTGCGATCGTCGGCGCTGCCGGTCTTTATCCGGGATTTGCCGCTTTGCGACAGGGCGGGACCTTGGCCTTGGCCAACAAAGAATCGCTTGTTTGTGCCGGGCCGCTTTTGCTGGCCGAGGCCAAGGCCCAATCGGCCCGCATTCTGCCTGTGGATTCGGAGCATTCGGCAGTGTTTCAAGCGCTGGCGGGCGAGCGGATCGAAGACGTTGAACGGATCATTATCACAGCGTCCGGTGGTCCATTTCGCGATTGGCCGCTTGATGCGGTGGCCCGGGCGACCTTGGCCGAGGCGGTCGCACATCCCAATTGGTCCATGGGCCAGCGGATCAGTATCGATTCAGCTTCAATGTTCAATAAAGCCTTGGAACTTTTAGAAACAAAAGAGTTTTTTAAAGTTGAGTCTGATAAGATAGAGGTTGTTGTGCATCCGGAATCGTTGGTCCATGCGCTTGTCGGGTTTCGCGATGGTGGTCTTATGGCCCATCTTGGCCCGCCGGATATGCGCCATGCGATTGGGTATGCGTTGAACTGGCCAAAACGGGTGGACATTCCAGTGGCGCGTCTCGATCTTGCCGCCATTGGTCAGCTGAACTTTACGGCACCTGATCCCAAACGGTTTCCTGCGTTGCGACTGGCGCGCGAGGTCATGGAGATCGGCGGTCGGGCAGGGGCTGTGTTCAATGGGGCGAAAGAGGCGGCGCTGGATTTGTTTATTTCAGGCGATATCGGATTTTTGGATATGGCGCGGGTCGTTGAAACCGCTTTGGAAGCCGTTGACACCGAAATCGGCTTGTCAAAACCCCTTGAAAGTCTTGATTGCGTCACACAAGCAGACCAAATGGCAAGGCACGCAGCGCGACGCGCAGCGGATCTTGCGTCGGGTTAGGGCAGAGCCACAAAAGGACAAGCGCTTTGGATATTGTAAGTCTTATGCCGTCATTCGGCGGTTTTTTCTTTACCGTCTTGGCTTTTGTGATCGCCTTATCGGTGATTGTTGCAGTGCATGAATACGGTCATTACATCGTTGGGCGCTGGTGTGGCATCCATGCAGAGGTCTTTAGCCTGGGATTTGGACCAGTGATCTGGTCTGGCCATGACAAGCGCGGCACCAAATGGCAGCTTGCCGCGTTGCCCTTCGGCGGATTTGTGAAATTCACCGGCGATGCGGATGCCGCGTCGGGCAAAGATAGCGAAGGTCTGTCTGCGATGTCGGAGGCAGAGCGCGCGCGCACCATGCATGGTGCAAAGCTGTGGAAACGTGCGGCAACGGTGGCGGCAGGGCCAATGTTCAATTTCGCACTTTCGGTTTTTGTGTTTGGTGCTGTCATCTTCGCGCGCGGCACGGCCACAGAGGTGCCAACCATCGGTAAAATTCTGAATACGCCCGCCCCTGGACTGACCTTGCAATCGGGGGATGTGATACGCTCTGTTGAGGGTCGCATGGTCGAGGATTACGACGATCTGGACGATCTGGCGCTCCGCCTGCCGCCGGCCCTAACGCTAGACTACACAGTGGAGCGGGAGGGACGCCGCATTGACGTCGTTGGGCCTTTTGTGATGCCGCCCGTGGCAATTGGCGTGCAGCCGCGATCTGCTGCCATCGAGGCGGGCTTCAAGATTGGCGACGTTGTCACGTCGGTCGACGGACAGTCGATCTTTGCGTTTGACCAGTTGCGCACCCTGGTGACCGGCTCGGCGGGGACGCCATTGGCGCTTGAGATCTGGCGCGATGGCGAAATCGTCGAGATGCAGCTTGCCCCCAAATCTGTGGATCTGCCAACTGCTGAAGGTGGGTTTGAAAAGCGTTGGTTGATCGGTGTTTCGGGGGGCCTCTTTTTTGAACCGGCGACGATCACGCCCGGTTTGTTTCAAGCGCTCGGCGGCGGTGTCGATCAGACGTGGTTCATCCTGCGCTCGTCCTTGTCAGGTCTGTATCACATGATCACGGGCGCAATCTCGACGTGCAACATATCAGGGCCCATCGGCATTGCCGAAGTTTCCGGCGCCGCTGCAAGCCAGGGGATTGGCAACTTCATCTGGTTCGTTGCCGTTCTCTCCACAGCGGTCGGTCTGTTGAATTTGTTTCCGATCCCGGTGCTGGATGGCGGTCATTTGGTGTTTCATGCCTATGAAGCGATCACAGGCAAGCCGCCAAATGATAAAGCATTGCGCATTTTGATGAGCATCGGTCTGGCGCTGTTGCTTTCGCTGATGGTGTTCGCGCTTGGCAACGATCTGTTCTGCTAAGCAAGATTTCTCACGGATTTGGGCGAATATCTGGATTTTGACGGATATTTGCCCCAATCGTGCCACATTTCTCCGTGACTTAGCGACGGTGAAAAGGGTGGTGCGAACCAATGCAACATATACGAAAAAGCGTACGAGGTGCGTGGTGTCTGGCAAATACATATGGCGACACTGTCATGGTTGCGACATTGATCCTTGCGGCGCTGACCTGTGCCATTTCCGTTGCCAATACGCTGAGTGCGTCTCTGTAACCACACTTGGCGGTGATGCGGAGTTTTCCACAACGGGAGATCTGGTTCGATTTTGACAAGCTGGCCCAAGCGCGTTACCAAACGGTTAACAGGCAGCTCACGGGATAAGTCAAAAATGAACGGTCGTGGAAAAATTCTTCTTCAAACAGCGCGCGCGGCGCTCATCGCCAACCTTGTCGTTGTCACGACGGTGGCTGTTACGCCGACCAGTTCACGTGCGCAGGACTTCCGGTTCACCACCGTTGCAGTCCAGGGCAACCAGCGCGTTGATGAAAATACAATTATTGCCTTTGCAGGCATCGACCGTGGCGACGCAGTTTCTGCCGGAGAGCTGAACGATGCATATCAACGCATTGTTGCGTCAGGACTTTTTGAGACCGTTGAAATCGCGCCCTCCGGGTCCAGTTTGACAATCAAGGTCCAAGAATACCCCACGATCAACCGTATCAACGTCGAAGGCAACAAGCGTCTGACAGATGAAAACTTGTTGGCGCTTGTGAGCTCGCAATCGCGTCAGGTCTACAACCCCGCCGACGCAGAAGCAGATGCCGCCGCGATCACTGAAGCCTACGCCGTTCAGGGGCGTCTCAGCGCATCTGTTGAGCCGCGGATCATCCGCCGGTCTGACAATCGTGTCGATTTGGTGTTTGAAGTGTCCGAAGGCCGCATTGTCGAAATCGAACGCATCAGTTTTGTTGGAAACCAAAGCTTCAGCGAGCGGCGCTTGCGCAATGCGATCCAGACGCGTCAAGCCGGGTTGCTGCGCAGGCTGATCCATTCTGACACCTTTATCGAAGAGCGGATTGCGTTTGATCGCCAAGTCCTGACTGATTTTTACAATTCGCGCGGCTATATCGATTTTCAGGTTTTGTCTGTAAATTCCGAGTTGACCCGACAGCGCGATGGCGTTTTCGTGACTTTCAACGTCCGTGAAGGCCAGCCGTTCAAGCTGGGCAAGGTCACAGCATCCAGTGCCTTGCCGGGCCTGGTTATCGAAGACTACATCGCGGCGCTGAATATTTCGAGCGGTGAGACATATTCGCCTGCCTTGGTCGAGAATAACATCGCGCGATTGGAGCGTTTGGCGCTCGACCAACAATTGAATTTCGTCCGCGTCGTGCCTGTCGTTGAACGCGACAACGCCGCTGGCACGTTGGATATAAATTTTGTGCTCGAGCGCGGGCCGCGTATTTTTGTCGAACGTATTGATATCGAGGGCAACTCGACGACCGTGGACCGGGTTATTCGGCGACAATTCAACTCTGCTGAGGGGGATCCGTTTAATCCACGCGAAATTCGCCAATCCGCCGAACGGATCCGCGCGCTTGGATTTTTTGCCAATACCGATGTCTCGACTCGTCCTGGCAGCAGCACGGATCAAGTCATTGTGGACATTGCAGTCGAAGAACAGCCCACAGGGTCTTTGTCATTTGGCGGGACCTATTCTGTTCAAGAGGGTGTTGGGCTGACCATTTCTCTGACAGAGCGAAATTTCTTAGGTCGCGGCCAAACTGTGGGTTTGTCCTACTCAGGTGTGTCAAGCGATCGTTCCGCAGGTTTTAATTTCTCTGATCCGTCGGTTCTTGATCGAAACCTGACCTTTTACGTCAATGGTCGGTATGACACCACTGACAACTCAAACGCATCTTATGACACCGAGATCACCAAGGTAAAATCCGGGCTTGTTTTCCCGGTTTCGGAAAATGGGCGCTTGGATGTTTTTGGCAGTCTGGGTCAGGCCAAATTGACAGATGTCAAAACAAGCAGCTCGCCAATTGTGCAGCGCGAGGCCGGCAGCCGCCTGACGCATTCATTGGGCTATACCTATTCTTACGATACGCGTCGCACCGGGATCGATCCAAACAGCGGTGTTTTATTGCGTTTTGGCCAGGAAATGATCGGGGCAGGAACGGACAATCAGATTTTGTCGACGACCGCCTTTGGATCTGCGGAAACCAAGGTCTGGAACGAAGATGTGACATTGCGATTTGATGTCGAAGGAGGGGCGGTCACTGGACTGGGTGGTGGGACAACCCGTGTCACAGACCGGTACTTTACAAACAATCGATCGTTTCGGGGCTGGCAGGGCAATGGAATTGGCCCGCGTGATTTGGGAGCGGCCAGCAAGGATGCTCTTGGTGGAAATTATTTTGCGATCGCGCGGCTCGAAAGTCAGTTTCCGCTTGGCCTGCCAGATGAATATAATATCTCGGGCGGCTTGTTTATGGATGTGGGGTCTGTATGGGGACTTGAGGACAAAGCTGGGGCGACCGGAACTGTCGATGACGCAGCCCATATGCGCGCCACACTCGGCTTTGCTGTCTATTGGACCACGGGTCTCGGACCCCTGCGGTTTAATTTTACCACGCCTCTTGCAAAAGAGACCTACGACAAAGACGCCACCTTTGATCTGACGATCTCGACCAATTTCTGATATGTTTGGGCGTCTGGCGTTGGCTGTGGCTCTTGCTGTCGCGTTGCTCAGTATTGGCGCTTTTGCGCAACAAAGCGGTTCGATCGTCGCAACGCCCGGCTTGGTGGTGGTTGACCAAGAAAGGCTGTTTGCGGACAGCTTGTTCGGTCAGCGCGTACAGTCCGAATTGCAATCCGAATCCAATGCCTTGGCAGAGGAGAACCGCCGTATGGAGGCGGAGTTGGTGGCGGAAGAATTGTCCCTTACAGACCAAAGGCCCAACCTGAGCCCCGCCGAATTTCGTAATCTTGCCAATGAATTCGATGCCCGCGTCACACTGATCCGCTTGGCGCAAGATCGCAAGTCGCGGGCGTTGAGCAATCGTCAAAATGCAGAACGCCAAGCCTTTTTTGAGGCCGCATTGCCAGTGCTTCAGCAGCTTTTGCAACAGGCCGGTGCAAGCGCAATGCTGGATCGACGCTCGGTTTTGATCTCGCTCAGCGCTGTCGATGTCACCGATCGCGCGATTGCTCAGATCGATGCCATTTTGGGGGATGGAGTTGGCTTGATCCTCGAAAACCAGGCTCAGCCGATCCAGACAGATCGTCAAGATTAACCACGGCTTGTCCCGCTCGGATGGTTTTGCTAACCCCTGAGCCGACAGCGATGCCGGAGACCCCCATGGAAACGCCCACCACAGCAGATATCGACCTGATACAACGTATTATTCCGCACCGGTATCCGTTTCTACTGGTGGATAAAGTCCGTGACATCAATCCTTTCAAAGGCGCAATCGGGATCAAGAATGTCACCTTCAACGAACCCCATTTTCAGGGTCACTTTCCCGGTGCTCCGATCATGCCTGGCGTGACAATCATCGAAGCAATGGCACAGACGGCTGCCGTGATGGTTGGCGTTTCGATGGATATGGTGGACAAAGATCTTCTGGTTTATTTCATGTCCATTGACACTGCGAAATTCCGCCGAAAAGTTGTGCCCGGTGACGTGCTTGAAATGAAGATTGATGTGACACGCGGAAAGCCAGGCGGCAAAGTCTGGAAATTCCATGGGACTGGGACAGTAGAAGGCGAGCTGGCGTGCGAATGCGATTTTACCGCGATGATGGATTTGCCCAAGGAGGCCTGATCCATGTCTATTGATCCCACCGCCCAGATCCATCCCTCAGCACTTGTTGATGAAAATGCAGTTATCGGCGCGGGTTGCGTCATTGGCCCATTTACCATCGTTGGTCCTGATGTGGTGCTTGGTCAACGAATTGAGTTAAAATCCCATGTCATTGTGACCGGCCAAACCCGCATTGGCGAGGACACGATCATTTTTCCGTTTTCGGTCATCGGGGAAATTCCGCAGGATAAAAAGTTCGACGGAGAGCAAACGCGGCTCGAGATTGGCAAACGTAACCGCATTCGCGAACATGTGACGATGAATTCCGGCACGGCGGGCGGCGGTGGCTTGACCAAAATTGGCGATGACGGCTTGTTCATGGCAGGCTGCCACATCGCTCATGATGCGGTCATCGGCAATAACGTGATTGTGGTCAAT
>JBELMC010000069.1:0-14801 GCA_042096155.1 Dinoroseobacter sp. | reverse complement strand
CTCTTCCGATCTGATGAACGGCCGGAAGAGGTGACGGACATGCAACGGTCTGTCAAAGGGGAAGTGATCTCGTCGACTTTTGATGAACCGGCGACGCGGCATGTCGCTGTGTCAGAAATGGTGATTGAAAAGGCGAAACGTCTTGTCGAACATAGACGCGATGTTGTTATACTTCTCGACTCAATTACGAGACTGGGTAGAGCCTTTAACACTGTCGTTCCCTCTTCCGGGAAGGTTCTTACCGGTGGTGTTGATGCAAACGCGCTTCAACGGCCGAAGAGATTTTTTGGTGCAGCACGGAACGTGGAAGAAGGCGGCTCTTTGACCATTATCGCGACAGCCTTGATTGATACTGGCTCTCGAATGGATGAGGTGATCTTTGAAGAGTTTAAAGGCACCGGCAACTCTGAAATAGTTCTGGACCGTAAGGTCGCTGACAAGAGGGTGTTTCCTGCTATGGATATCCTTAAATCCGGGACCCGGAAGGAAGAGCTTCTGGTCAACAAGGTTGACTTGCAAAAGACCTTCGTATTGCGCCGGATTCTGAATCCAATGGGAACGACAGATGCGATCGAGTTCTTGCTCTCGAAGCTGAAGCAGACCAAATCAAATTCCGAATTCTTCGATTCAATGAATACCTAAAGGGCGCAGCTGATGGCGCAAGATACAATCTTTGCGCCAGCTACGGCGCGGGGAAAAGCGGGTGTTTCTATCCTGAGATTATCGGGTCCTCGCGCTTGGGATGTGGTGAAAATCTTATGTGGTTCTCTGCCAGAGCCACGCAGAGCCTCTGTCCGGACACTAAGGTTGAAAGACGGCTCAGTTCTTGATCAGGCTTTGGTGTTGCTGTTCGAAGTGGGTCAGAGCTTTACTGGTGAGCGTAGTGCTGAATTACAAGTGCACGGCAGTCCCTCGATCGTGCGAGCACTTTTATCGGTATTGTCAGAAATCGACAGCTGCCGCGTAGCGGATCCGGGCGAGTTCACACGTCGTGCTCTTGAGAATGACCGCATGGATATGGCTCAGGTCGAGGGCTTGGCCGACCTGATCGATGCCGAGACAGAGGCGCAGCGTCGCCAAGCGCAACGGGTTTTTTCAGGCGAAACGGGTAAACTTGTAGAGATATGGCGCAACCAGTTGAAACGGGCTGCAGCGCTGACAGAAGCGACGATAGATTTCGCGGATGAGGAATTACCCAAAGGTCTCTTTGATGAAGTTCGCCAATTGGTCACCGAGGTTCACAAATCGCTGGCCGGTCAGAGAGAGGGCTACGGTTTTGCGGAACGGATCCGGGACGGTTTCGAAGTTGTTATCCTAGGGGCGCCCAATGTTGGAAAATCGACGTTGCTCAATTGCCTGGCGGGCCGTGACGCTGCCATTACATCTGAAATTGCGGGCACAACGCGAGATGTCGTCGAAGTTCGGATGGACTTGAACGGGCTACCGGTGAGTTTACTCGATACCGCTGGTTTGCGCGAAACAAACGACCCAGTGGAAGCTTTGGGAATCGGAAAGGCTCTTGCGCGGGCACAGAGCGCTGATTTGCGCATTGTACTGACCGAGGGTTTATCGCTGCCGGAAGGTTATGTTTCACGTGAAACAGATATCGTTGTGCAAAGTAAAGCCGATCTTGGCGTCGAAAACGCATATTCGATTTCTGCAAAAACTGGAGCCGGCGTGGATCAACTGATCAAGATGGTTTCTGATAAATTGTCTGGAATCGGCGATAGCAGTTCGCTGTTGATACGCGAGCGACACCGCATAGCAATCGACCAAGCACTAGATGCGCTTGCCTTGGCGCAAAGCAATTTGCAGCATTCGGAGGTGGAAGCAGAGATACTCGCAGAATATATTTATAATGCGATAAGGTCACTCAACTCTCTTGTGGGACGCATCGATGTAGAAGATATACTGGATGAGATTTTTTCGAGTTTTTGTTTGGGAAAATAGGCGCTTTTTGTGAGACAGACAGATTATGATGTGATTGTGATTGGTGGTGGCCATGCTGGGACCGAGGCGGCCCATGTTGCAGCGCGCGCAGGTGCGCGTACCGCTTTGATCACATTACGGGTCGACTCGATTGGGGTCATGTCCTGTAACCCGGCTGTTGGTGGACTTGGGAAAGGGCACCTCGTTCGCGAAATCGATGCCTTGGGTGGAGTGATGGGGAGTGTTGCGGACTCGTCCGGCATTCAATTTCGTTTGCTAAACCGGCGTAAAGGTCCTGCTGTTCAGGGGCCCAGAGCTCAATCCGATCGCAAGATTTATCGAACAGAAATGCAGCGTCGAATCAAAGCGCAACCTGACCTTGCTGTTTTGGAAGGTGAGGTGACAGAGTTTCTTATGACATCGCAAAAAATGACCGGCGTCGTGTTGTCAGACGGAAGTCAGATCAGAGCGAATCAAGTGATTTTGACGACCGGCACATTTCTGCGGGGTATGATTCATTTGGGCGACAGGTCCTACCCTGGTGGTCGGATGGGGGATCAGCCCTCTATCCGATTGGCCCAGCAGATCGACAGTTTTGGCCTGGATATGGGACGTCTCAAGACCGGGACACCGCCGCGCTTGAACAAAAAGACCATTGCCTGGGATGATCTTGATCAGCAACATGGGGATGAGAAGCCGGTGTTGTTTTCGTTTCTGTCAGATGGACCCAGTGCAAAGCAGATCAGTTGTGCTGTTACGCACACCAACACAAAAACCCACGATATTATCCGAAAGAATCTTTCTAGATCCGCGATGTATGGAGGTCATATAAATGGGATTGGTCCGCGATACTGTCCGTCGATCGAAGACAAGATCGTCCGCTTTGCGGACAAGAATTCACACCAAATTTTTCTTGAACCGGAAGGGCTAGACGTTGACACAATATACCCCAACGGGATTTCGACATCACTGCCGGTGGAGGTACAAGAAGCTTATGTGCGTAGCATTACGGGCTTGGAAAACGTTGAAATTCTGCAACCCGGATACGCAATTGAATATGACTTTGTAGACCCACAGTCGTTGCGTGCCACGCTTGAACTGAAGCCAATCGAAGGCCTTTACCTGGCAGGTCAGATCAATGGGACAACCGGTTATGAAGAGGCCGCAGCACAAGGTCTGGTCGCAGGTTTAAACGCGGCCCGTGCGAGTCAAGGCGGTGACCCGGTACATTTCCGCCGCTCAGAATCTTACATTGGCGTCATGATTGACGATCTGATCACGCGCGGTGTCACCGAACCTTATCGGATGTTTACGTCACGCGCAGAGTTCCGGCTTTCTTTGCGGGCGGACAATGCCGATCAGAGGTTAACGCCGAAAGGTGCTGCGCTTGGCATTATCTCTAACGAGCGCCTGTTGCGGTTTGAGGCCAAAATGGAGCTTTTGCAAACGGGCCGTTTCATCTTACACAGCAACACGTTGACCCCGACACAAGCCGTTCGGCACGGTCTTTCTGTGACCCAGGATGGCACCAAGCGGAACGGCGAGGCTTTATTGGCGTTTCCAGACATAAACATCGCTGACCTGGATGTTATTTGGCCAGAATTGGCGGATTTACCCACCGACACTCGGGAGCAATTGGAGCGAGACGCGCTGTACATAAGCTACATAGAACGTCAAAGACGCGATATAGAGGCGATGGCGCGCGATGCGCAGCGTATATTGCCAGAAAGCCTGAATTATCATGCCGTGGGTGGGCTTTCGGGTGAGCTTCGCGAAAAATTGGCCCGGATACGCCCTGTGTCGTTGGACCAAGCGAGCCGTATTGAAGGGATGACGCCAGCCGCACTTACGCTTGTTTTGGCTCATTTGCGAAAACTTGAGCGGCTCAAAAGCGCATGAACGACGACCGGGCTGGATTTATTACAAAAACCAATCTTCCTCGAAGCGTGTTGCTGCGTTTCGACAGCTACGTGGATTTGCTGCAAAAATGGAATCCACGGATCAATCTTGTTGCGCCCAGTACTCTACCGCGGGTGTGGTCGCGTCACCTCCTGGATGCCGCACAGCTATGGGCTCTGGTCCCGGATGGAGCAACACGGTGGATCGATCTGGGAAGCGGGGGCGGTTTTCCCGGCTTGGTGATAGCCATGATTGCGCTGGATTCACGACCGGAGCTTCATGTGACACTTGTGGAAAGCGATCAACGCAAAGCGGCCTTCATTCGGAGTGTTTCACGTGAAACAAAAACGCCCGTGACGGTTTTGACAGAACGGATTGAATCGATAGATCTTCCGCGGTTTGATGTCGTGTCTGCTCGTGCCCTAGCGCCTTTGGCCAAACTGTTAGAGTTTTCAGAACACTTGTTGAAGCCAGAAGGTTTGGGAGTTTTTCCAAAGGGCGCAAATTACCAAGCTGAACTCACTGCTGCGCTTGCAAACTGGACTTTCACACTGCAAAAAGAGCCGAGTCAGAGCGATCCAAACTCTGTCATTTTTTGTATTGGAGATGTCGCGCGTGTCTGACGAGGTAGCCCAAATTCGCCCCAAGATCATCGCTGTCGCCAACCAAAAAGGTGGTGTTGGTAAAACGACGACCGCGATCAATCTTGGCAGTGCTTTGTCAGACCTGGACAAGCGCGTTTTGATTGTCGATATCGATCCGCAGGGTAACGCATCGACTGGCCTTGGTATCGATGTTGCAGAGCGGACAGCAACAACCTACGATCTGCTGATGAATGAGGTTCAGCTCGATCAAATTTCTGTTCAAACCCATTTTGATAATTTGCTAATTGCGCCAGCAACGACAGACTTAAGCTCAGCGGATATCGAGCTGGTTGCGAACGAAAAACGTGTTTTTCTTTTGCACGACGCGTTGCGATCGGTCGAGGTCGCGGAGATGAATCTCGACTATATTTTAATAGATTGTCCACCCTCGCTTAATCTGTTGACAGTGAATTCGATGGTCGCGGCTCATTCGGTCTTGGTCCCGCTGCAGTCAGAGTTTTTTGCGTTGGAAGGCTTGTCTCAGCTGATGCTTTCTATTCGCGAAGTTCGTCAATCAGCTAATGCAGATCTGCGGATCGAAGGTGTTGTTTTGACAATGTATGATAGTCGTAACAACCTATCGAAACAGGTTGAAGATGACGCGCGCGAAAATCTGGGTGATCTTGTGTTTAACACGATCATTCCGCGCAATGTGAGAGTGAGCGAAGCGCCATCTTTCGCAATGCCTGTCATGCAATATGATCCAACGTCGCGTGGCAGCCTCGCGTATCGAGAGTTGGCCGATGAATTGTTGCGCCGACAACACCTTTTACAACCGGTTATCGCCTGAACAGGAGCACGACATGGCTGGATCCAATAAAGATCGTCGTGGTTTGGGCCGCGGTCTGTCCGCGCTGATGGCGGATGTGAATGCGTCGAGTCCAGACACAAGCGCGGCAATCGCACCCATTACGCGGTTGCCTGTTGAAAAACTCATCCGTAATGCGGCTCAGCCTCGACGTGATTTTGTTGAAGCCGACCTTGAAAACCTGACGGATTCGATTCGAGAGAAAGGAATTATCCAACCATTGGTGGTACGGCCGCACCCGTCAAAAGGGGGCTCGTACCAAATTGTTGCGGGTGAGCGCCGCTGGCGTGCTGCTCAAAGAGCTCAATTGCATGATGTGCCCGTTGTCATTCGGGATTTCACAGAAGTGGAGATGCTTGAAATCGCGATTGTTGAAAATATCCAACGGGCTGATCTGAATGCGGTTGAAGAAGCAATGGCTTATCGCGACTTAATGCAGAAATTTGGTCACACTCAGGAAAAGCTCTCTACGGCCCTGGGCAAAAGCCGAAGCCATATTGCGAATCTGTTGCGGCTGTTAAACCTGCCCGATGATGTTCTCGAATTGCTGCGCAGCGGAGCGTTATCAGCAGGTCATGCGCGAGCCCTAATTCCATTGAACAACGCGTCGGCTGTGGCCAAAATGGTCGTTGCGAAGGGGCTCTCTGTTCGTGAAACGGAACGCTTTGCTAAACAAGGTGACTCTCACGACACCTCCAAACCAGCGTCGTCGTTGTCGAAAGAAAAGGATGCTGACACGAGGTCTTTGGAGGCCGATCTATCAGCTGCACTGGGCGCCAAAGTAGAGATTTTTCATATGGCTGAAAAGGGCAGTGGAACCCTCACCATCCGGTATAAGGACCTTGGTCACCTGGACGATCTTTGCGGAAAGTTAAGCCGTTATTGATCAGAGCCAGGCGGCGCCCACGCAAAAGAAAAATGCGCTGGGTATGATGATTTGTCTAAATGAGACAATTGTGCTGGATCTGATGGTGGCTGAACCGCAGAACGCAACCGCCAGTTTGGTCACCGTTAATCCCCCCCAATCAAGTCGCGTAAGATGGCATTCAGCACCATTTTGCCACCTGCTGTGGCGGTTAAATTGTCTTTGTCGAGATTGACGAGACCGAGATTTTGAAGCTCGATAATTTTTTCCATCCGCAACGGGTTGCCGCCGACGGATCTCAACCGCGATAGACAGAGACCTTCAGACAAACGCAACCCCATTAAAAGCATCTCATCGGCGTGATCCTGGCCACTCAATGTTTCACGTGAAACCTCTGGTACCTCATTGCGCTTTACAGCGTTGAGCCAAGCGGCGGGTTGTCGTAAGGCTTCTGTAGCGAAACGGACACCATTCAATGTCAAGCGACCGTGGGCGCCAGGGCCGATACCCAAATAATCACCGCTGCGCCAATAAATCAGATTATGATGCGATTGAGCATTCGGGGCGGCATGGTTGGAAACCTCGTAGGCTGGCAAGCCAGCTCCTTCGCAAAGCTCTTGTGTCACTTCAAACATATCAACAGCACGATCATCCGAAGGAAGGCCGCGCAAAAGACCCGCAGCATAGCGCGCACCGAACGCCGTTCCGTCTTCTATCGTAAGTTGGTAAAGTGAAAGATGATCGGTGGCCATAGTGAGCGCCGCCGACAGTTCGCGCCGCCACTGATCTAATGTTTGGTTTTGGCGGGCATAGATCAGATCGAAGCTGACCCGTTCGAATGTCTTGCGGGCAAGATCAAAGGCTGCTTTTGCCTCGGCGGCGGAGTGAAGGCGGCCAAGCGCCTTCAGGTCGTCATCGTTGAGCGCTTGCACACCCAGAGATACGCGATTAACGCCAGCCCCGCGATAAGCCGTAAAACGACCGGCCTCGACGGAACTGGGATTGGCTTCCAGTGTCACTTCAAATTGGTTAGAGACTGGCCAAAGTCCACGGACCTTAGTTAAGATCGCATCGATAACCTCTGGATCCATTAAAGAGGGCGTACCGCCGCCGAAAAATACGGAATTGAGAGTTCGGTTTCGGGTAAGAACGGCGTAGCGATCCAGCTCGGACAAATAAGCTTTGGTCCAGGCACGTTGGTCGATTTGGCCGGCAACATGACTGTTGAAGTCACAGTAAGGGCATTTCGATTGACAAAAAGGCCAGTGCAGATAGAGCCCAAATCCGCCATGACGCCAATCTTCCATCTGTTAACTTTTAAAGGCCGTCACTTCGACCTCGTACAGCATCTCAGATTTCATTAACTCGGCGATCACCATCGTGGCTGCGGGCCGAACGGACCCCAAGGCCGCGCGAAGCGCGGGCGTGAGCGGTTCAATCAGATCACGTGAGGCGACATAATGCGTGACCCGGACGATATCATTCATTGTGAAACCCGCTTCTTTCAGAACGGAGTCGACAGTTAAAAAGCAATTGCGCGCCTGATCAGTGACATCATCCGGCATGGTCATCGTCGCGTAATCATAACCCGTGACACCTGCCATGAAACACCAGCCATTCTGCACAACGGCACGGCTGTAGCCGACAGCGGCCTCGAATGGGGAACCAGTAGAAATCAGTCTTTTATTCATCATTTTTCTCCAACACATTTACAAATTTAGCAAATGCATCAGCTCGATGACTGATCTTATTTTTCTCCCAACGATCCATCTCGCCAAAGGTTGTTTTGTAGCCATCAGGTTGAAAAATCGGATCATAGCCATGGCCTTGGTCGCCGCGCATGGGCCAGACCACCTGGCCTGGCATGACACCAGGAAAAACCTCGTCATGTCCGTCAGGCCAAGCCAGCACCAAAGTACAACAGAATCGAGCTGTCCGGGGAAATGGGGCGGCTATAGCCTCAAGCTTGGCGTTGGTTTTGGTCATGGCCAATGCAAAATCACGGCCATTTGGGGTCTCCGCCCAATCGGCTGTATAAACGCCCGGGGCACCATCTAGGGCATCGATTTCGATCCCTGAATCGTCTGCAAGCGCAGGCATACCCGTTTGTGATGTGGCAAAATGCGCTTTGATCCGGGCATTGCCAACAAAACTGTCTTCCGTTTCTGGTGGCTCATCCAATCCCAAAGCGCCTGCGGATGTGACTTCGACGCCGTAAGGCATCAGCAAGGCAGATATTTCTTCCAATTTACCGGCATTATGGGTCGCCACGACCAGTTTTTTTTCGGTCAGTCGGCGCATCAGTCGGTCGCAGCCTTTTGCGCTTTGACCAATTCGGAGACGCCCATCGTCGCCATATCCAGCATCGTATTTAGCGTCTCACGGGAAAAAGTCGTCCCTTCAGCGCTGGCTTGCACCTCGATCAATCCACCCGAACCGGTCATAATAAAATTCGCATCAGTGCCAGCTTCGGAATCTTCGGCATAATCAAGATCAAGCACAGGCTGACCGCCATAAATACCACAAGATACCGCTGCGACAGGGTCGATGAGCGGATCGCTTGTCACAGCACCTGCTTTCAACAATTTATTTACAGCCAAACGTAACGCGACCCATGCCCCTGTAATTGAGGCACATCTTGTCCCGCCATCAGCCTGAATGACGTCGCAATCAATGGAGATTTGCCGTTCTCCCAAAGCCACACGGTCAACACCGGCGCGTAAAGACCTGCCGATCAACCTTTGGATTTCCTGCGTGCGGCCCGACTGCCTGCCTTGAGCGGCCTCACGTCGACCGCGCGTATGAGTGGCACGGGGCAACATTCCATATTCAGCAGTGACCCAACCGAGGCCCGAATTCCGAAGGAACGGGGGAACCCGTTCTTCAATCGTGGCTGAACACAAAACATGAGTATCGCCGACCTTGATCATGCAAGAGCCTTCAGCGTGACGCATCACGCCGGGCTCGATAGAGAATTTTCGCATTTCATCCAATTGACGACCAGAGGGGCGCATATCATGTCCTTTCCATAGAATATGAGCAGATACGCTTGGCCATGGCTCAAAAGCAAGGCTGATTGACGTTGGTCGTTTGGCACAGTTAGATCGTATTTGGCACGTCAGAGGGCGATTATGAACGACAAGAGCATTTTGGCAGATATGAGCGACCGCTCGCGAGAAGTGTTTCGCCGTGTCGTCGAGGGGTATCTGGAAAGTGGTGATCCGGTCGGAAGCCGCACATTGACCCGGACAATGACCGAAAAGGTGAGCGCCGCAACGGTTCGCAATGTTATGCAGGATCTCGAATATCTGGGGCTTTTGGATTCACCGCACATTTCAGCAGGTCGGATTCCGACGCAACATGGGCTTCGGATGTTTGTGGATGGGCTATTGGAAGTGGGGGATCTGAAGGAAGAAGATCGCGCTCAAATTGATGCCACAGCGGATGAAAAGACAGAAGTGGCGGGTATGCTGGACCGGATCGGACAAACACTTTCGGGGGTCACGCAGGGCGCCAGCCTAGTACTGGCCCCAAAGTATGAGGCGCCCATCAAGCATATCGAATTTATTTCGCTTGATCCGGCCCGTGCCCTTGTGGTGCTGGTGTTTACTGATGGTCATGTGGAAAACCGCATTTTTACGCCGCCACCGGGGCAAACCCCCTCATCGATGCGTGAAGCGGCGAATTTTCTGAATGCCTTGGCCGAAGGACGGACCCTTACAGAGCTGTCACGCGCGATCACCGATCAAATTGTTGTGCGGCGTCAGGAAATCAATGTGCTGGCGCGTGATCTGGTGGAAACAGGTATGGCCGTATGGGAAAATAAGGGAGAAGACACAGAGCGCCTGATCGTACGTGGCAGATCCAACTTGCTGGATAGCGCGGATGAAGCCGAGGGGCTTGAAAAGGTCCGCAGCTTGTTTGACGATCTGGAGCGCAAACGAGACATTGCGGAATTTTTGTCTCTAACCGAAGCCGGGGATGGTGTACGCATTTTTATTGGCTCTGAGAACAAGTTGTTTTCACTTTCGGGTTCCTCTTTGGTGGTTTCTCCATATATGAACGCAGACCGTAAGATAATTGGCGCTGTGGGTGTGATTGGTCCGACGAGACTCAATTATGGGCGAATCGTTCCAATCGTGGATTACACAGCGCAGCTGATGGGTCGCTTGCTGAGCGATCGCAGTTAAAGAAGGCCGAAAATGATGGAAGATCCGGACAAAAACGACAATATCCTTGATGAAATGACCGACGAGGAGGCCGCAAAGGTATCTTTGATGCCTGAACCTGAGCTGTCCTCGTTAAATGAAGATCCTGACGTCGCAGAAGACACCGATGTCGTGATGGCCGGAGTTGACGAAATCATCGCCGAGCGGGACGATCTGAAAGACCGTTTGCTGCGTGCTTTGGCCGAGAATGAGAATATCCGCAAACGTGCCGCCAAAGATAAGCGTGATGGTGAAGCTTATGGCGGCTCACGTTTGGCACGTGATTTGTTGCCGGTGTATGACAATCTGCAACGCGCCCTGGAGGCTGTGGATGAGCACAGTAAAGAGACAGCAAGCGCATTGCTTGAAGGTGTCGAGCTGACCCAGCGAGAGCTGCTTAACATTTTTCAAAAGCATGGGATCACTCGTATCGCGCCGGAAAAGGGAGATTTATTTGATCCCCAATTGCACCAGGCGATGTTTGAAGCGCCTGTCCCAGATGTTGCCAAAGGCTGCGTCGTTCAGGTGATGCTTGAAGGCTTCATGCTGCAAGATCGTTTGCTGCGGCCAGCGCAGGTTGGTGTTTCGTCAAACGCCTAGACCAGTTTTTTAAGCTCATAAATCAGATCTAAGGCTGCCCTTGGCGTTAATTCGTCAGGGGCCAGCTCTTTTAGCCGCGCTTCAACTTCGGAGGGCTGAGACGCCGCTGCTGATGGGGCGGGAGTTGCCGCGAATAACGGCAAATCGTCGATCATAGCACTTTTGCCGCGACCGGATTCGCGGTTACCCTTTTCAAGTGCATCCAAAACATGGCGTGCGCGGGCGATAACAGGTGGGGGCAGGCCAGCAAGTTTTGCAACCTGGACCCCGTAAGACCGATCAGCGGCCCCTTTGTGTACTTCATGCAGAAAAATGACGTCGCCATCATGTTCTTTGACAGCAACAGTGGCGTTTTCAACCCCTTGTAGTTTTCCGGCGAGCGCTGTCATCTCATGATAATGGGTGGCAAATAACGCGCGGGATTTGTTGATATTGTGCAGATGTTCGAGTGTGGCCCAAGCGATTGATAGGCCATCATAGGTGGCTGTACCGCGCCCAATCTCGTCAAGGATCACCAATGCGCGATCATCAGCTTGATTCAGAATTGCTGCGGTCTCGACCATTTCCACCATAAAGGTCGAGCGTCCCCGCGCAAGATCATCTGACGCCCCGACACGGCTGAACACTTGGCTTACCAGGCCAATATGAGCATGTTTTGCAGGGACATAGCTGCCCATTTGCGCAAGAATAGTGATCAAGGCAGCTTGGCGGAGAAAGGTCGACTTACCGGCCATATTGGGCCCAGTGAGCAGCCAAATACTGCTGGGCGTGCCGGACAGATTACAATCATTGGCAACGAAAGGCGCCAGACCTTGTCGCCGCAAGGCCGCTTCGACCACCGGGTGACGCCCACCTTGGATGTCAAACGCATGGGAGCGGTCGATTTTTGGTTTGGTCCAATCTTCAGATCGGGCCAGATAAGCAAGAGACGCGCTAAGATCCAACAGCGACAGCCCCCGTGCCAGATTGGTCAGTTGCGCACCATGGGCCAAGATCTCATACCTGAGGGCGCGGAAATGCTCGATCTCAAGCTCGAGACTCCGTGCGCCCGCATTCAGGATCTTTGTTTCCAGCTCCGACAGCTCGACCGTGGTAAACCGCATGGCGTTTGCAGTGGTTTGACGGTGGATGAAGGTCTCAGAAAGTGGCTCTGCCAAAAGCTTTGGCCCATGAATGGTTGTGACCTCGATGAAATAACCCAGAACATTGTTATGTTTGATTTTCAGGGCAGGCACTTCAGCTTTGGTGGCATAATCGGCTTGCATTTGAGCGAGTACGCCGCGTCCTTCGTCACGCAGTTTACGGGTTTTATCGAGCGTGGTGTCGTATCCCGTCGCAATCATACCACCATCACGTAGCATCACTGGCGGGTCGGCCACCAAAGCTGCGTTGAGCAGATCATGCAGCCCGCTCAGCGGCGCTAAATCTTCGAGCGTACCACGTAGAGTGTCTTTGGGGATCGTGATTGTGATCTGATGAGCTTGTTCCAGTGCGTTGCGTATTGCTGCGAGGTCCCGTGGACCGCCGCGATCCAGAGACAAACGCGACAAGGCGCGATCAAGATCAGGACAGGATTGCAGCAAATCCCGCAAATTCTCCGATAAATCGGGATTTTCAACGAATTGCTCCACAAATTCCAAGCGCGCATCGATCTCATCGATCACGGTTGATGGGCTGGACAATCGCCGGGCCAACAAACGGGCGCCGCCTGCTGTGACAGTCCGGTCAATCACATCAAGCAATGTGCCGTCCCGATCGCCGGTCAGGCTACGCAACAGTTCCAAGTTGCGCCGTGTTGCTGCATCGATCTGCATGACTTGTTGCGCAATTTCCCGGCTTGGAGGTTGCAACCGAGGCAAAGTACCCTTTTGGGTCAGCTCTAGATAATCAACGATGGCGCCCATGGCGCCCAATTCTGCGCGCTCAAACGCCCCAAATGCTTCGAGCGAGACGACTTCGAACACCTGTTCCAGTCGGGTCTGACCTGAGGTGCTGTCAAAACTCGCGCGGCCCAATTCAGTGACGGCAATTCCCTGATCTTCAATAATCTGATGGTGTTCAGGCGAAACAGGATCGCTCAGCAAGACCTCGCGCGGGGCCAGCCGTGCCAGTTCTGGGCCAAGCCGGGTTGGCGCGCAGCTTATGACGTGGAAGTCCCCCGTTGAAATATCGACCCATGCCAGTGCTGCCGTTTCTCTGACGAGCGCAAAGGCCGCAAGGTAATTATGCGCGCGTGCGTCGAGCAGTGAATCTTCCGTGAGCGTGCCGGGGGTCACCAAACGCACAACCTCGCGCCGGACAACGGCTTTATAGCCGCGTTTTTTTGCCTCGGACGGATCCTCCATCTGCTCGCATACGGCGACGCGAAACCCTTTGCGGATCAAGGTCAGAAAATAGCCTTCTGCGGCGCGAACAGGCACGCCACACATTGCAATATCCGCATTTTCGTGTTTGCCGCGTTTGGTCAGCGCGATATCCAGCGCGGCCGAGGCGGCAATCGCATCGTCGAAAAACAGCTCGTAGAAATCGCCCATGCGGTAGAACAGCAACGCGTCGGCATGCTGCGCTTTGATTTCGAGATATTGTGCCATCATCGGCGTGGCTTGTGACATGCGGGCTCCCTCGAACTGACAGAACTTTAGGCAAGCTGTGCGCGCGCGAAAAGCGGCAATCTGTGGACTGTTGTTCTGAACGCGTGAGCAAGCTACAAATTTTGACTAACATAGGAGGAGCCTGCCGATGCCATCCAGTAATAAGGTCACCCGCGAAGAGGCTTTGGCCTATCATCTGGAGCCAGCGCCAGGGAAAATCGATATTTCAGCGTCGACGCGCATGGCAACACAGCGCGATTTATCATTGGCCTATTCGCCCGGTGTTGCAGTTCCGTGCGAGGTCATTTCTGAAAACCCGGAAGCGGCTTACGACTATACAACGAAAGGCAACATGGTTGCGGTGATCTCGAATGGGACTGCCGTTTTGGGTCTTGGCAATTTGGGTGCGCTGGCAAGCAAGCCCGTCATGGAAGGCAAGTCAGTCCTGTTCAAGCGCTTTGCTGATGTGAATTCCATCGATATCGAGCTGGACACTGAGGATACGAGTGAGTTCATCAACGCGGTCAAGCTGATGGGGCCAAGCTTTGGCGGGATCAACCTTGAAGACATCAAGGCGCCTGACTGTTTTATCATCGAGCAACAGTTGAAAGAAATCATGGACATCCCAGTGTTCCACGATGACCAGCATGGCACGGCGGTGATTTGTGCGGCGGGTTTGATCAACGCATTGCATATCTCTGGCAAAGAGATCGAGAATGTTAAAATCGTCTTGAACGGCGCTGGTGCCGCTGGAATTGCTTGTATCGAGCTGCTTAAAAGTATGGGTGCGCGCAGTGAAAATTGCATCGTTTGCGATACAAAGGGTGTGATCTTTCAGGGTCGGACCGAAGGCATGAACCAATGGAAATCTGCCCATGCGATCAAGACAGATCTGCGTGATCTGAGCGAAGCGATGCAAGGCGCGGATGTTTTCCTTGGTGTGTCCGTAAAAGGCGCTGTGACGCAATCTATGGTTGAGAGTATGGCCGACAATCCGGTGATTTTTGCAATGGCCAATCCCGACCCAGAGATCACTCCCGAAGAAGCGCACGCGATTCGCGCTGATGCGATTGTGGCGACGGGGCGTTCGGACTACCCCAATCAGGTCAACAACGTGCTTGGATTTCCGTATCTTTTTCGCGGTGCACTGGACATCCGTGCGCGTGCAATCAACGATGAGATGAAAATAGCCTGCGCCAACGCCCTGGCTGATCTCGCCCGCGAAGATGTGCCAGATGAGGTCGCACTGGCCTATGG
>JBELMC010000068.1:0-15339 GCA_042096155.1 Dinoroseobacter sp. | reverse complement strand
TGCTTGATCATCTCTTCAGCCACATCGAACTCGGCGATCACACCCTCGCGCATGGGGCGAATGGCCTCGATGCTGCCGGGGGTCCGCCCCAGCATCAGTTTGGCATCCTCGCCCACAGCCAAAACCTGCTTGCGGCCGTCTTTGTTGGAATACGCAACCACCGAAGGTTCGTTCAGAACAATGCCCTTGCCCTTCACGTAAACCAGCGTGTTCGCAGTTCCGAGGTCGATCGCCATATCCGACGAAAAGAGGCCAAATCCACCAAACATAGGCGTCTATAATCCTGTATATCTCCAAGCCCTGACCCAGCTGCCACGCAGCGTGCCACTCAGAACAATGCCCGCCTATATGGGCCTTGCGGCCCGCGCGGTAAAGGTCCCCATCTGGTCAAATTGGCGCAATTTCGCTGGTTTTTCCTTCAAAATCGTTAAGGGGAAACCGTGATCGTCCCATCCCATTGTCGTTGACACTAGCCTGTCGCATCTTTGTAACTGATTTCGCGCGCGTCCGAGCCGGTTTTTTCGCGGCGCACCAATAATCTGTTTAACGCGTGCACATAGGCTTTGGCGCTGGCAACCACGGTGTCGGTATCGGCCGATTGCCCGGTCACGATACGACCGTTTTCCTCCATACGGACACTGACCGTGGCTTGCGCGTCGGTGCCTTCGGTCACAGCGCTGACTTGATAAAGCTGAAGCCGAACGTCATGCGCAAACAAGGCCTTGATCGCGTTGAATGTTGCATCGACCGGCCCGTCACCGGTTTGGGTGGTTTGGTGGTCAGTGCCATCAATCGTCAGAGTCAGATCTGCACTTTGTGGAGCTTCCGTCCCGCAAATGACCCGCAAAAATTTCACCTTAATCCGCTCATCGGCGTCTTCGCTTGCCGTATCGCGCATCAGCGCGATCAGATCATCATCGTAGATTTCCTTCTTGCGATCGGCCAAGTCTTTAAACCGTATGAACACGTCCTTGAGCTGATTGTCCGCCAGCTCATATCCCAGATCCGCCAGTTTCGCGCGCAGGGCCGCGCGGCCCGAATGCTTTCCCATCACCAGATTGGTCTCTTTCAGGCCAATATCCTCAGGGCGCATAATCTCGAACGTCTCGGCATTTTTCAGCATGCCATCTTGGTGAATGCCGCTTTCATGGGCAAACGCGTTCTTGCCGACAATCGCTTTGTTGAACTGCACCGCAAAGCCTGAAACCGCCGCCACCCGGCGCGAGATATTGATCAGTTTCGTTGCGTCCACTTGGGTCTGAAATGGCATGATGTCATTGCGTACCTTCAGCGCCATCACAACCTCTTCCAGCGCGGTGTTGCCAGCACGCTCGCCCAAACCATTGATTGTACACTCAATTTGGCGCGCACCCGCCTGCACGGCCGCCAGGGCATTTGCCGTCGCCATGCCCAGGTCATTGTGGCAATGGGTGGCGAATGTGATCTCGTCTGCGCCGGGCACACGCGCCAGCAGCATCGCGATCAGTTCGGCACTTTCGTTGGGCGCGGTATAGCCGACAGTGTCGGGAATATTGATCGTGCTGGCCCCAGCTTTGATCGCAATCTCGACCGTCCGGCACAGGTAATCCCGCTCGGTTCGGGTGGCGTCCATGGGCGACCATTGCACGTTGTCGCACAGATTGCGCGCGTGGCTCACCGTTTCGTGAATGCGATCAGCCATCTCATCCATGGTCAGGTTCGGAATCGCCCGGTGGAGCGGGGACGTCCCAATAAACGTATGAATTCGGGGCTGTTTTGCGTGTTGCACGGCCTCCCAACAGCGGTCGATATCGCCAAATTGCGCGCGTGCCAGACCACAGATCACGCTGTGAGCCGCGTTTCGGGCAATCTCGCTGACGGCCTTAAAATCACCTTCGCTGGCAATTGGAAATCCGGCTTCGATGATGTCGACGCCCATGTCATCGAGCAGACCAGCGATCTCGAGCTTCTCAGCATGGGTCATCGTCGCGCCGGGGCTTTGCTCGCCATCGCGCAAAGTGGTGTCAAATATCAGGACGCGGTCCTGCGGGGATGTGTCGGTCATGTCAAAGATCTCTGTATTTACCGTGTTCATCTGTCCGGCGATGTCATCCGGGGGGCTTGGCGCGCTGAACTCCTCCGAGCGGTCGCGCCAAAAAGGCACGCTCAGAGGCGGCTAAGAAGGAGCAGGGCGCAAGAGCGCAAGACGAACGGCTTACTCATCCCATATTTATGGCGCGACTTGGTTAAAAAGAAAAGAACGAATTGACGATCCCACCGGGCCGCTTACGTCCCTTGCCATGAAGAATGCACTCATCCTTGGCGCCTCTGGCGGGATCGGCCACGCGATCACAACCCAGTTGCGCGCACGCGGTGGCGCCGTGACCACCTTGTCACGCAGCGTCGACGGCATCAACGTCACCGACGAAACGTCAGTCGCAACACATCTGGGGGCGTTGGCAGGCCCATTTGATCTGATTCTTGTTGCGTCAGGTGCGTTGGAAATTGATGACCATGTCCCTGAAAAAACGCTCAAAACTCTGTCCGCCGATGCTCTGCATGCCCAATTCGCGGTGAACGCGATTGGTCCGGCGTTGGTGCTGAAACACAGCCTGCGCCTGGTGCCACGCGATCAGCCGGCCAAGCTGGCAGTGTTGTCTGCGCGGGTTGGCTCGATTGGTGACAATGCACTTGGCGGTTGGTATAGCTACCGTGCGGCCAAAGCCGCGCTGAACCAGCTGATCCATACCGCCGCGATAGAACTGGCCCGCACGCACAAGCTGGCCACGTGTGTCGCGCTGCATCCCGGCACCGTCGCCACGCCGTTTACCGCCAAATATCTTGGGCGCCATCCTGCCGTTGCCCCGTCTGACGCCGCTCAAAACCTGCTCGATGTGCTAGAGGGCCTGACCCCCGCAGATACCGGCCAGTTTTTCGATTGGGCCGGAAGGTCCGTCCCATGGTAGCGCTGGTTCTGGTTCTGGGCGATCAGCTGTCTGAGACGCTGCACTCCCTTCAAGTCGCTGATAAGGAACGCGATATCGTCATTATGGCCGAAGTCCGCGCCGAAGCGACATATGTTCCGCACCACCCCAAAAAGATCGCTCTCATCTTTGCCGCGATGCGGAAATTTGCGGCCCGTCTGCGCCAACAAGGGTGGCAGGTCGATTACACGACCTATGATTCGGCGGATCCTGTCGTCTCGATCCCCGAGGCAATCTTGCGGGCCCAAACCAAGCATAACACAACCCAAGTTCACGCGGTCCGGCCTGGCGAATGGCGCTTGATCACGGCACTCGAAGCGCTTGGGGTCACTTTGTTGGAAGACACGCGGTTCATCGCCACTCATGCAGAATTCAACACATGGGCCAAAGACCGAAAACAGCTGCGGATGGAGTATTTTTACCGCGATATGCGCCGTAAGACCGGTTTGTTGATGGACGGTGATGCACCGGTGGGCGGCAAGTGGAATTATGATCACGACAATCGAAAGCCGCCAGCCAAGGGGCTTTGTTTTCCCGCGCGCAAACGCACCGAACCAGATCAGATGACGCGCGATGTGCTCACGCTTGTGGCTTCGGAATTTTCAAATAATTTCGGATCTTTGGATGATTTTTGGTTTGCCACAGATGCCGAAGGCGCTCACCACGCGCTGAGCGATTTCATCGCCCATTGCCTGCCTCGTTTTGGCGATTTTCAAGACGCAATGTTGTCCGATCAGCGATTTTTGTACCACGGTTTGGTATCGTTTTATTTGAATATCGGGCTGCTGGATCCGCTGGAAACCTGTCGCCAGGTCGAGGCGGCCTATCACTCCGGCCAGGCACCGCTCAACGCTGTTGAAGGTTTCATTCGCCAGGTTCTGGGCTGGCGCGAATATATCCGGGGCATTTATTTCCACGGCGGTCCCGATTATACCCGCCACAACCACCTGGGTCACGACCGCGCGTTGCCAGATTTCTATTGGGGGGCGCCGACGCGGATGAATTGCGTGTCCAAAGCCGTGGCGCAAACCCGCGATGAAGCCTATGCCCACCATATTCAACGACTTATGATTACAGGAAATTTTGCGCTTTTGGCAGGGATTGATCCGGGCCAAGTGCACCAATGGTATCTGGCCGTCTACGCAGATGCGTTCGAATGGGTCGAGGCTCCAAACACCATCGGCATGAGCCAATTCGCAGATGGCGGCATCGTTGCGTCGAAACCCTATGTGTCATCAGGCGCCTATATCAACCGCATGAGCGACTATTGCAAAACCTGTTCGTATTCGGTCACCGCGAAAACCGGCGACAAAGCCTGTCCGTTCAATTTGCTGTATTGGGATTTCTTGCTGCGTCACCGAAATCGCTTTTCGGGCAATCCACGCATGGGCCAAATGTACCGGACATGGGATCGCATGGATGACACGCGCAAAGACGCCGTTCTCAGAGATGCGAAACATTGGTTACAACGTCTCGATCAGGGCGAGTTGGTTTAGCAACATCCGATCACCTCGCCGTGAACGCGGCGTGTCAACCGCGTTCGTTGTTTTGTCAAGCTGGATCGGATCGCGCCAGATCCTGGATCGGATTTCGTCGGATCAATCGCCCGCGCGATGGCGCCCACGGCTCAGATCAGGCGCGCCAAGATGTCGAATTGGGCACATTTTTGATAAATTGTGCACATCGCACTGGGCCTCTTACCCATCATTTGTGTCAACATCCTGTGTCGGAGCGGTCAAAACGCCGTTCTCCCACTCGCCCTGTTCAACCTCGCCAGACGCGTAGCGCATCACGCCTGTGCCCCAGCGTTTGCTGTCGCGAAACATCCCCTCATAGACATCGCCGTTTGCATAGGTCGCGGTGCCAGGCCCATTGATCTCGCCGCCTTTCCACTGACCTGTATAGCTGAACCCATCAGGAATCGTAATCGTTCCAATGCCTTGGCGAAGGCCGTCTGCAAATTGCCCTTCATAAATCGTGCCATCGGGATAGGTCGCTTTGCCTTGACCAGAGCGCTGCCCCGCTTCCCATTGGCCCTCATAGACATAGCCATCGGCATAGGTCATCGTACCTTGCCCATGAGTTTGCGCGTTTAGAAATTCTCCTTTGTAAACAATACCATTCGCGTATTTTGCCACGCCTTCGCCTTCGATCACACCATTCACCCAGCCCCCCACATAGGTGCTGCCATCGGGATAGGTGATGGTGCCGGTTCCGTTGGTCTGACCATTGGCAAATTCGCCCTCATAGATCGAGCCATCGGGATAGGTCAGCCGTCCCAGTCCAGACATTTCGCTCTCAGACCACCCGCCGATATATAAGAACCCATCGGGCCCCTCGAACCGCCCTTCGCCCGAACGTTGGTCGTTCACAAACCCGCCGCGATAGGTGAATCCGTTGGCGTAAACCATCTCGCCGGTCCCTTCGCGTTTGCCTGTTGCAAACTTTCCTTTATAGACATCGCCATTCGAAAAAGTCAGCGTTCCCAGTCCGTTGAACTGTCCGCTGGCCCATTCACCGACATAAATCAACCCGTCTGGAAGCGTGATTTTTCCCTGACCGGAGCGTTGCCCGCCGACCATGGTCCCTTCATAGAGCGCACCATCGGCTTCGGTTACAATGGCATTGCCCTCGCGCATGCCATCGACCCAGTCACCATCATAGATATAGCCCGAAGGTTCCTGCAAAACACCTTTGCCATGGTGACGTGCATTTCGGAATCCACCTTGATAAACAGCACCATCTGCATAGCTGGCGAGGCCCTCACCAGTCATTTGGCTGTCAAGCCAGGCGCCTTCATAGGTGGTGCCATCGCCAAAAACGATGCGACCGTGTCCATTTGGTTTGCCGTTTTCAAACTGCCCGACATAGATCGAGCCGTTTACGAATTTGGCCGTGCCTTGCCCTTGTATTTCACCATCGATCCAGTCGCCGGTATACTCATAACCATTGGGCAATCTGTAGGTGCCTCGCCCATGTTGCCGACCGTTTCGGAAGGTGCCTTCATAGACGCCGCCATCGTCAAATTGTTTTACAATAACAGTGTCTTGAGAGATTAATGTCCCAGGCATAAACGCCCAGAATCCGAGGCTTGCGCAAAAGCCCAGCGCCCGTCGGGATGGTCGGTTAAATCGTTGCACGTGATATCCTCGCTCAGGCATGAGCCGGTGGTCCGGCAAAGGTTTCCTGTCAATAAGGTAAATCACAGATACCTCTGAAACAACGGTTTTCGGAGCTCTGCACATAGAATTGTACCAATGCCCTTTCTCTGGCGGCATCGTCTGTTAGATAGCAATTCAGAACCAGGAGCCCGTCATGACCGACAGATTTCGCCTCAGCATTGGACAGTTGAACCCGACCGTTGGCGCGATTGCCGCCAATTGCGAACAAGCCCGTGTCGCCTGGCAAAACGCCAAGGGCGCAGGCAGCGACATGATTGCGTTGCCCGAGATGTTTGTGACCGGGTATCAGACGCAAGACCTTGTGATGAAACGGACTTTCGTCGCTCAGGCCATGGAAGCCGTGCAGGATCTGGCCACCGCCTGCGCCACAGGCCCCGCTTTGGGTATCGGCACGCCTTGGTATGAGGACGGCAAAGTGTTCAATTGCTATGCGGTGTGTGAGGGCGGGAAAATCACGCTTATCCGCAAACATGTTTTGGCCAATGATGGCGTCTTTGACGAAAAACGGCTGTTTCAAGTCGCGGATATTGATGGTCCTTACATCGTGGGGCCTGTTCGGATTGGCACCCCGATCTGCGAAGATTCCTGGTGGCCGGATGTGGCTGAAACCCTTTCTGAAACAGGCGCCGAGATCTTGCTTGTGCCCAACGGCTCGCCTTATCACCGCGGCAAATTTGACACCCGACTGAACCTCATGGTCGCGCGCGTTGTCGAAACTGGCCTGCCACTTGTTTACCTAAACATGGTCGGCGGCCAAGATGATCAGGTCTTTGATGGGGGGTCATTTGTGCTCAACTCCGGCGGGGCCTTGGCCGCAAAACTGCCGGTTTTTGAAACCCAAATCACGCATTTGGTGTTTGAGCGTACGGCCTCGGGATGGCGTGCTGTCGACGCTGAGAAAGCGGCTCACCCGCAAAGCTATGAACAAGATTACAGGGTCATGGTGGAAGGATTGCGCGACTACACACGCAAGACGGGCTTTGAGAAAGTTATTTTGGGCCTGTCTGGCGGGGTCGATTCTGCGCTGGTGGCGACCATAGCGGCGGATGCGCTGGGGCCGGAAAATGTGCGCTGTGTGATGTTGCCGTCGCAATATACGTCGGCTCAGTCGCTGGAAGATGCTGCGGCCTGCGCCCGATTGCTTGGTGTGCGCCACGACACCGTGCCCATCACAGGCCCGCAAGCTGCGGTAACGGACGTCTTGGCAGACCTCTTTGTGGGCACAAAAAGCGGATTAACAGAAGAAAATATCCAGTCTCGATTGCGGGGCGTTCTATTGATGGCGCTGTCGAATAAATTTGGGGAAATGCTGCTCACAACCGGCAATAAATCTGAAGTCGCGGTCGGGTATGCAACGATTTATGGCGATATGGCAGGGGGCTATAATCCGATAAAAGATCTTTACAAAACCCGAGTTTTCGAGACCTGCCGCTGGCGAAACCAGACCAACAGGCCCTGGATGGCGGGACCCAAGGGCGAAGTGATCCCGCCGCAGATTATCGACAAACCGCCATCGGCGGAACTGCGGCCCGATCAAAAAGACGAAGATTCATTGCCGCCCTATGATGTCTTGGATGCAATCTTGCACGGTTTGGTCGATCGTGATGCGTCTGTGTCAGAGCTCGTTGCAGAAGGATTTGATCGCGCCATGGTAAAAAATGTCGAGCATTTGATTTATGTCAGTGAATACAAACGTTTCCAAGCCGCGCCGGGGCCAAGATTAACACCCCGCGCTTTCTGGCTGGATCGGCGGTATCCGATTGTGAACCAGTGGCGCGACCCAACTTGACAGGGGTTGCCAGGTCCAGCGGCATCGCCCGCGTCAAACGTGCCTCGATCTGAAGGGCTGGGGCGTTGTGACCTTCAGACCCGCCATCGACAGCTTGGTCTTGCAATTGCGCAGATTTTATAAAGTCTTCCAGCAACAATTCGATCAAAGAGTCCAATCTTGCAAGCGAATAGCCAACGTCATGTGCCGCCCTTGTGCGCGTTCAGCTGTGATAAGTTTGCAGGGGTTGTAAAAGTTGCTCCGGCGCGGCCGAGAAGTCTCGATACGGCGAGGTCAATCAACCTGTTGTCCTGCGAAGGTTATCTGGACAAGTCTGCGCCCATGTGGAACAGAGACGCGCACCCAGCAAGGCCTGATCGATGACCGTTACCCGTTTCGCACCGTCCCCCACTGGCTATATTCACGTGGGCAATCTGCGCACCGCGCTTATGAATTTCATGATCGCCCGCAAGACGGGGGGGACGTTTATCCTGCGGATTGATGACACAGACCCTGAACGCTCGAAGCCTGAATATGTCGATGCGATCAAGCAGGATCTGGAATGGCTTGGCTTGACTTGGGATCGCGTTGAAACTCAATCGGCGCGGTTGGATCGTTACGCAGCAGCGGCCGAGGATTTGCGGGCAAACGGACGGTTTTATGAGGCGTTTGAAACCCCCACCGAGCTGGACCTAAAGCGCAAGAAACAACTGAATATGGGCAAACCGCCGGTTTATGATCGCGCGGCGTTGAACTTGACCGACGATGAAAAAAACGCCCTGCGCATCGACAGATCCGCCCATTGGCGGTTCAAGCTCGACCATCAGCGGATTGCATGGACCGATGGGATCTTGGGCGATATCGCAATCGATGCGGCGTCGGTATCCGATCCTGTTCTGATCCGCGCAGATGGCCAAGTGCTCTATACAATCGCCTCCGTTGTCGATGACACAGACATGGGCGTGACCCATGTCGTGCGAGGCTCCGACCATGTGACAAACACAGCAACCCAAATCCAGATCATCCAAGCACTTGGCGGGACGGTGCCCAGCTTTGCGCATCATTCGCTGTTGACCGGTCCGGGTGGAGAAAGCCTATCCAAACGTCTAGGCACGTTGGCGTTGCGCGATCTGCGTGAAAACGGCGTCGAACCCATGGCGTTGCTCAGCCTGATGGCGCGGCTTGGGTCGAGCCAACCTGTTGAACTGTGCGGCACCATTGACGAGCTGATCGAGGGCTTTGATATCGGACAATTTGGTGCCGCTCCCACCAAGTTTGACGTCGAGGATATCGCCCCTCTGACCGCACGCAGCCTGGCTGGCGCTCCGCTCAGTGCGGTCATATCCCAGATCAGGGCCGCCGGCGTGCCCAACGCGTTGGCAGAGCCGTTTTGGCAATTGGTCCGCGAAAATGTCGCCACCCGTGCTGATATTGCGCCATGGTGGGAAATTCTCAAGACCGGCGCGACCCCTCTGGTCGATCCCGAAGATGTGGATTTTGTTGCTGAAGCGCTGGCCGCCTTGCCCGACTTGCCATTTACCGAGACCACATGGTCCGACTGGACCGGTGCGATGAAGGCCAGATCTGGTCGCAAGGGCAAGGCTTTGTTCATGCCCCTGCGAAAAGCCCTGACCGGTCATGAGCGCGGGCCGGAAATGTCCGCGTTCATGCCGCTGATGCAGGCCAAACCCAAAACCGATTGGGCGCACCCATAAGCCTTGCCATAGACCTATTTCGCAGGCTTTTTCGTCAATGTTTTAAGAAAACGCTCGCCGAAAGCCACATATTCTTCCACAATCAGCATCTTTCGAAAGGGATCAAAATGGCCGAAGCGCAGGCAAAATTTCTAAGTGGCAACCTGTTTGGCCATGTCACCACGATGTCATTGACGGCCTCAGTCGGCCTTGTTGCCGTGTTTCTGGTGGATTTCGTCGATATGATTTTCATCTCGATGTTGGGGGTGGCTGAACTGGCCGCCGCCGTGGGCTATGCTGGGGCGATCTTATTTTTCACCACGTCCTTCGGCATCGGGATGGCGATCGCGGCAGGGGCCTTGGTTGCCAAAGCGCTTGGCGAAGGCAACGCCGCTTTGGCCCGGGCACGTGCGTCGCATGCGTTGATTTTTGGCGTTGTGTTCGGGGCGATTTTCGCCGCCATCGTCTGGTTTAATCTGGCGGTTTTGGTGGGCCTGTTGGGTGCAACGGATGAGACCGCCCTTCTTGCGGTGCACTACTTGCAAATTATTATCCCAAGCCTTCCGGTGTTGATTGTTGGTATGATTGGCGGTGCGATCCTGCGGGCGCACGGCGATGCACGTCGCGCGATGATGGCGACGATCTGGGGCGGGGCCGCAAATGCCGTGCTCGATCCGATCTTGATTTTTGGATTGGACCTGGAGCTGACCGGCGCTGCATTGGCCTCGGTGGCGGCACGGGTGACCATCGGTGCGGTCGCGTTGATCCCCATTTTTCGCCATCATGGCGGCCTGGACCGGCCCAGCATACCCGGTCTGCGTGCCGATGTTGGCCCGGTGCTGGCCATTGCGGGTCCGGCAATTCTGACCCAATTGGCGACGCCTGTCGGTCAGGCCTATATCACCCGCGCGATGGCCGAGTTCGGACAAGAAGCCGTTGCAGGCATGGCGATGGTGGGTCGACTGACCCCTGTTGCATTTGGCGTGATTTTCGCAATGTCCGGTGCCGTAGGGCCGATCATCGGTCAAAATTTTGGTGCAAAATTGCCGGACCGCGTGATTGGTGCTTTCCGTGCCGGGCTGTTATTCACGGCGATTTACGTGGTCTTCGCCGCGGTCGTGCTGTTTGTGCTGCGCGCGCCCATAGCAGATATATTCAACGCCACCGGAGAGGCTCGGACGCTGGTGTATCTGTTTTGCGGGCCTTTGGCGCTGGTGTTTTTCTTCAACGGCGTCTTGTTTGTCGGCAATGCCGCTTTCAACAATCTGGGCCATCCGTTTTATTCGACTTGGCTGAACTGGGGGCGCCACACGCTGGGCACGATTCCGTTTGTCATGATATTTGCAACATGGCTGGGCGCCCCTGGCGTGTTGATCGGCCAAGCGGTTGGCGGTGTGATCTTTGGTCTGTTGGCTTGGGTTTTGACCGAACGTTTGATGGCCAGAACTGATTTGCCTATGGCTCCAAACGCGCGGTTCTCGACCCGGATGCTACAAATGTTTCACCACAGACGGTAACAAGTCGAGCTGCGCGTCGCCACAAGCGGTCTCTCGGGCGTACGGGGACAGAGCGGTGCTTTGCGGTCATTCACAATAGAGCTCCAGCCGTCGGGGCTGGTACAGAACCGCGCCTTGCGCACGCTCGGCCAGCATCGCTCGGCGCAGCGCAAGGTTCCGCAGGGCCGGGCTGATGACATCGTCGAGCTGGCCGATCGGTTCGGATCCGACGACTATTGCAGGGTCACCGGCTTCCCGAACAACGCGGGCTGGAATATGAACCACAAGCGGGTGGAGCCGGTTTGGCGGCGTGGATGGCTGAAGGTCCCGCAAAAGCAAAAGAAAAAGGATTGGCGCACCAGAGGCACGGTACAGGTTTGGACGGTCGTCGTCCCGCCTGGCAAATCCTCAGGGTAAAGCACATGACCTGATCTAACATGTCTTCTCATATGGAGCGTGAGGAGGAGTGTCGGTCAAACACAAGTACTCAAAACAAGAGCACCAAACCGAAGCTGGGGCGGCTTGGCACTGGCCAAGCTGCTCAGGTGCGTTTCGCAGGCCTGCAATGTCATGGGGCCTTCACGCAACAGCTTCCACAAGGTGGTCGATAAATGTGATGAAAGCAGCGGTATAAAACCGTGATAGGTCCAATTCGAATATCGAGATGTTCAATGTTTCATCGATAATCGACACGGGAAACAAGCAAGCAATTGTGTCCTTTGGCAATACATTGGCAAAGGGCGATTGCCATGTGGGTCTATGCCAGGACGGTGGACATCCATATGTTTTGAAAAGACCGACAACAGGTTTTGAAATCGAAACACAACCGGGCTGCAAGCGGATGCTGACATTCGCGGCACTGCAGATCTTGCTTGAAAGAAGCGGCGTCTTTCGTCTGAGCTTTGTCAGCGCATGCCGTCCGGCCCGTTGCAAAGCATATGTCGCAACTGGGCCCGGACCGAAAAAACGTAAGGGTTCCTGAAAAGTGCTGCGACAACGACAAAACGGATTTACGTCGGACGGGTCCCTGCGCCGCGTATGAAAATGGAACTCAACGCCTCAAGCTGCATCAAAGTCGTACAGCACGGCGCTTCCGGCAACGGCAGATCCAATCAGGGCTGGGACATGACTGGCGACTTGCGTTGCATAAAACCGGGCCAAAGTCCATTTTGCCGTGACAAGATGTTTGGGCATATCCGATGCAGTTGCACCGCGCGCGCCGCGGCTTAGCAAAGCGGCGCCGCGCGTGTAGGCCAGTGCGGTCAGAAACGGTGAGCTTCCTGCCAGACGCTCGACAATATCATTTTGCTGCAACATCCAAGCCAGGCCCGTGTCGGCTGCTTTGCATGCGTTGTCCAAACAATCGGCAATTTCGATCGCGCCCTCACATCGGGCCAAACGTGCTTCGCGCCTGCATTCCTCTAAAAAACTGCGCGCGGTCTGTCCGCCGTCCATTTGAAGCTTTCGGCCAACAAGGTCACCGGCCTGCACGCCGTTGGTGCCTTCGTAAATAGCCGTCACGCGCACATCCCGGCTGTACTGGGCGGCTCCGGTGTCTTCGATAAAGCCCATACCGCCGTGAACTTGGACACCAAGTTCGGCAACCAACATGCCAATGGACGTGCCGTAAGATTTTGCGATCGGTGTCAGAAACGATCCGAACGCAGCCCAAGTTGCGCGTTCGCTGTCCGGCGCGGCATGGGCCATATCCAGCGCAAAAGCTGTCTCTAAGGCAATTGCGCGGCTGGCTTCGGTGTGAGCCCGCATTTCGATCAGCATGCGGCGCACATCCGCGTGATCCACAATTTTGCCGCTGCGGTTCGTGTTGGCCGGGACCGGCGCTTTGCCCTGAACCCGTTCATTGGCATACTCTTTGGCTTTTTGAAATGCGGCTTGGGCCACACCGACCCCTTCCATGCCGACACCAAGACGCGCGTTGTTCATCATTGTGAACATGCAGGCCAGGCCGTTATGCGCTTCGCCCACGATCCACCCTTGGGCGCCTTCAAACGACAACACACAGGTTGGCGATCCGTGCAGGCCGAGCTTGTGTTCAAGCGAGACGGTCTTGACCGCATTGACGGTGCCATCCGGCAAAACTTTCGGCACCAAAAACAAACTCAGACCTTTCGATCCTGCAGGGGCATCGGGCAGCCGCGCCAAGACCAAATGCACGATATTGTCGGTCAAATCGTGGTCCCCCCATGAGATATAGATTTTCTGGCCCGTGACCTTGTACCCATCCTCAACCGGTTCGGCCTTTGACTTCAGCGCCGCCAGATCGGATCCGGCCTGCGGTTCAGTCAGGTTCATGGTGCCGGTCCATTCGCCGGAAATCAACTTGCCAAGATACGCCTCTTTGAGGTCATCCGTTGCATGGTGAGCGAGCGCGTCGATTGCGCCTTGCGACAAAAGCGGACACAAGCTCAATGACAAACATGCCCCCGATATCATCTCATTCGCAGCCATTTGAAGCGTGAGGGGCAGACCCATGCCGCCATAATCCGGTGTGGCCGCGAGGCCGACCCAACCGCCGTCGCGCACTGCGTCATAACCGGCTTTGAATCCGGTGGGGGTTTGAACCTGCCCATCGACAAGGCGACTGCCTGTATCGCCAGGCGTTTGCAGCGGTCCGAGCGCTTGTTCTGCCAAGCGCCCGACCTCTGTGAGTATCGCATCGACCACATCTGGCGTTGCATCTGCGAACCGTTCGGTCTCTGCGAGCTTTTGAAAATCAATGATATTGTCGAAGCAATGGCGGATGTCGGTCAGCGGGGCGCGATATGTCATGGGGCCTCATCAAAATTTTGGTGTCGTGTAGGTTAACTTTCGGTGTTAGCGCGCCGCGATGCCGCCGATCAGAAATTCAATGTAGGCATCCGCGATTTCGCTTGCGGTGAGTGGGCCGCTATCTTGGTACCAACGAGGGGTCCAGTTGATGCCACCCATGATAAACATCGTCATAATGTCACCCATGTCGCTGCGGCACGAACCGTCTTCTACGCCATTGCGCGCCAGCGCCTTCAGCTTTCGGGTCAATTGTCGGGTCCGCTCGCGAAAGGCCTCAATTTCACTGCCCGGCAGCGAGCTGATTTCACTGACGACGGCAATCGCCCCGTTCGCGCAATTGAGATATAGCAGTCCACGCGCGAAATAGCAGATCTGATCCAAGGCCGTGCCGCCTGCATCTGCTGCCTCCTGCAAGAGCCTGTCGCAAACATCCAGCGTGTGGGAGTAGCAGCCAAATAAAAGTTCGGACTTGTTGCGATAGTAGTAATAAACCGACGGTTTTGAAATACCCACCGCATCGGCCACGTCCTCAAGCGAGGTGGCATCAAAACCCCTGCGGTTGAACAGATTGCTCGCTGCTGACCGGATAAACTCCAACTTCTGCGCGCGCACGTCCTCTCGCTTAAACGGCGAGTCGCTTTCAGAAGCTGTGGTTAAGGTCGGCACATTCGTTTCCTTGACTTGGATACCCACATTTTCACCCTGTCAGTAAATCAAAAAACTTTCAAGTATATTTTTTGACTTGAAAGTCGAAAATCTTTTTTGCAGGATGGGGCAGGGACGTGGCACCGGCCACGATGGAGGACTGAATGCTGAAAGTGGACTGCGTTGAATTGTCGTTTGGTGGCGTCAAGGCGTTGCAGGGCGTGTCCTTTGACGCACCCGAAGGACAAATTACAGGGGTGATAGGGCCCAATGGGGCTGGTAAGACATCTCTCTTCAACGTCATTTCTGGGTTTTATCAACCGGATCGTGGCCGCGTCGAACTTGACGGTCAGGACCTTGGTGGGCTCAAGCCCAATGCGCGTGCCGAGTTGGGGATCGCGCGCACCTTTCAAAACATTGCGCTGTTTCGGGGCATGAGCGTGTTGGACAACATCAAGCTTGGCTGTCACACGCGCCTATCGGCCAATGTGTGGTCGGCGCTGATGTATTTCGGGTCTGCACAGAAAGAAGAGCTTGAACTGCGCCGCGACCTGGAAGAGCGGGTGATCGACTTTCTTGAGATCGACCACATTCGCAAGGCACCGATCACGGCGCTGCCTTATGGATTGCAAAAGCGAGTGGAACTTGGTCGCGCGTTGGCTATGGAGCCCAAGATTTTACTATTGGATGAGCCCGTCGCCGGCATGAACCGCGAAGAAACCGCCGATATGTCGCGCTTCATTCTGGACGTACAAGAGCGGTTTGGCACAACCGTTTTGTTGGTTGAGCATGACATGCACA
>JBELMC010000067.1:0-15722 GCA_042096155.1 Dinoroseobacter sp. | reverse complement strand
CTCCTCAAGGAGGAGAGGGAAATTCTAAAAAAGGCCACCCAGTTCTTTGCGGGCCTAAGGCCATGAGATTTAGGTTTGTCGAAGAACACAGGTCCAGCTTTCCAGCCAATCGGTTGTGTGAGGTTGTTGGCGTCAGTTCACGTGGTTTGCGTGCGTTCCGCAGCCGTCCAGCCAGTCGCAGACAGCGGTCTGATTTGATCACGTTGGCCCCTATCAAAGAACAATCCCGTCTCAGTTTGGGCAGCTATGGTCGGCCACGCATGACGGAAGAGCTGAAAAGAGATCGGTCTGGATGTTGGCCATCGTCGTGTTGGTCGTCTGATGCGCCAGAACGGCATATCAGTGGTCAGACCCCGCAAACACAAGGTGACAACGGATAGCGATCACAAGTTCAACATCGCGCCCAATCTGTTAGATCGTGACTTCATGGCAGATGCATCAAACCAGAAATGGGCCGGCGACATTAGTTATATTTGGACACGCGAGGGTTGGCTTTATCTGGCTGTGATCCTGGACCTTCATTCAAGGTGTGTGATCGGCTGGGCCGTCAGCAATCGGATGAAACGTGATCTGGCGATCCGGGCATTGAAGATAGCCATCGCGTTCCGGCAACCGCCCAAAGGCTGCATTCATCACACAGATCGCGGATCGCAATAGTGTTCACACGACTATCAGAAAACCCTGCGTCAGCATGGCCTCCAGGTGTCTATGAGCGGCAAGTGTAATTGTTACGACAATGCCGCCGTCGAGACGTTCTTCAAGACCACAAAGGCAGACCGGATCTGGCGGAAGTCATGGCCGACACGCAAAGCTGGGACATCGCAATCTTCGAATACGTCAAGGGCTTTTGCCGCGCCGCAGGAAGGGCTCCGCGTTGGCCTGGAAACGCCCGGTCGCGTTCAAAGCAAAGACTCAAAAGTGAGCAATCAGAGCGGCACAAAACCAAGGCAGGTTCATGATGAACCTGCGACGACCTCAAGCGACCGGGATGAAACCGCATCCAAAGGCTCAACGCGGCGTTTGTGCGTGCCCCCCACCCTTCTCGGCGCCTCAATTATGAAACCCCGACCGCACCGCATGGATGGAAAAAGATCAAAGGTCTCTGGTTGCCTATCGATTGCGTCCCCGTTTTGACGACCCTGATCAGGGCTGTGCGATCAGCGTGCTGTCACGGTCTGACGTAAGGGGGCTTGGGCCAAGAATTTCGCGCGCAAGATCGCAACAATTAAAACAACCGCGCCCAGTTGGTGGGCAATAGCCCAAGTCCAGGGCGCCGCATAAAGCACGGTCATAATCCCGATCAAAACTTGCACAACAAGAACCGCCGATACCAAATTGTAGCTTCGTTTTGTGGCCTGATTTGGACTTTTTCGACTGCGAACCCAGACGAAAATGCCAAACGCGACCAAGATGTACCCCACCAGTCTATGGTTAAATTGCACAAGACCTGCATTTTCGAAAAAGTTTCGCCATCCCGGTGTTAGATCATAGGGGTCTGGCGGCAAGAAGCCGCCCGCCATCATCGGCCAATCGCCGAAACTGCGCCCGGCATCGATCCCGGCCACCAACGCGCCCAACAGGACCTGAAGAGCGGCGATGCCCAGCATAATTGTGGTCAATTGCGCAAGCTTCGGCTCGGCCAACCGGCGCGCTTGTATCAGATCCCGCTCAGGTCGACCGAGCGCGAAGCAGTACCACGAAATCAAACCCAAAATTACAAACGCCAACCCCAGATGTGTGGCCAAGCGATAAGAAGCAACATCCAGCATGGTTCCAGTGAGCCCGGACGCCACCATCCACCATCCAATTGCCCCTTGTACACCGCCCAAAACGCCCAGGCTCAGCAGCCGTCCGGTCCAGCCAGTGGGGATATTTTTGGTTCCGAGCAGCGCCAAAAATCCGACCGCCCAGACCAGACCGATGACCCGACCGAGCTGCCGGTGTCCCCATTCCCACCAATAAATAAACTGGAAATCCTCTAAGCTCATTCCCTTGTTTTGCAGTTGATATTCTGGAATCGCTCGATATTTTTCGAATTCAACAGCCCAGGCGGCTTCCGACATTGGCGGCAGAGCACCTGTGACAGGGCGCCATTCTGTAATCGACAGACCTGAATCAGTCAGGCGCGTCAATCCGCCCACCGCGATCATCATCACCACCAAGGCAAACAGGACAAACAACCACGCGCGAACCCAGTGACGCGCGCCACCCGGTCGATTGTCAATGGTGCCGGTTTGGAGCCCATTTTTGGGTTTCAGATCATCGACCTGTTCAAAAATAGCGCGCGTGTTGCTCATTCCGAGATCTCCTTACTCCGGCTTAGATGGGCCTGACACGTCATCTTTCCAGCGGGCGAACTGACGCATCATGCCGTGCAGGATTTGCACATCTGCGAATGTCAAAGGCAGCCGACCCCACATATTGCGCAACGACTGCTTCATATGAGCCCCTTTGTCTGGCGGAAAAAAGAACCCTGCGTCTTCGAGCCGCTGTTCAATATGATCGCCGAGTTTTTCGCGCTCCAATCCGTTGGCGAAGCGTGTTTTGACCAATTCCACCGTTTCCGGTGCGACCTGCACGGTTTGGCGTTGCCACTCATAGCTGGTCAGCAACACACATTGTGCAAGGTTCAACGACGGGAACGCGGGATTAACCGGAACAGAAATAATTGCGTTGGCCCGCGCAATGTCAACATTTTCCAATCCCGCGCGTTCCGCACCAAACAAGATACCGACCTTTTGCCCCGATCCAATCAGCGCGCGGGTTTGCTCCATCGCGCGCTCGGGCGTGACAATCGATTTGGTTAAACCGCGTTGTCGCGCCGTCGTCGCAAAAACATAGTCCAAATCAGCCACAGCCGCACAGGTGTCACCGAACAGATGAGCTTCATCCAGTACACGCCCCGCGCCGCTTGCCAAAGCTGCTGCACGCGCATTTGGCCAGCCATCGCGCGGCGCGACGACACGCATCCGGTCCAAGCCAAAATTCCACATCGCCCGGGCGGCTGCACCGATATTTTCGCCCATCTGAGGGGCGACTAAGATCATCACGGGTGCGTTTGTCGACATGACATGCCTCGGTTTCATTGCCTGATACCCCTTTAGAAAGCCTCAGGTTTGGGTGCAATCCCCGTTGCCATTATGGTCGCAGACGCGGTAGCACGGAGACAGACAATGACGGGAGCATTCATGGCCGATATGGAACAGCCACAACTCTATTTGATTACTCCGACAGAGATTGATTTAAATAAGTTTCCTAGTGTTTTACAGCGCGTTCTTGATGTAACAGATATTGCGTGTCTTAGACTTTCACTTGGCACAAGCGACGCGGCTGCAATTTGTCGTGCTGGAGATCGGTTGCGTGAAATTGCCCATGCCCGGGATATTTCGATCATCCTTGATACCCACAGATTGCTGGCCCAACGGTTGGGTTTGGATGGGGTCCATCTGCGTGACAGCGGGCGCGGATTGCGAAAAATACGCGCTGAGATGGGTGAGGATGCAATCATTGGTGCCCATTGTGGGATCTCTCGCCATGATGGAATGAGTGCGGGTGAAGCGGGGGCCGATTACATTGCATTTGGTCCGGTCCGCGAAAGCGCGATGGGCGATGGCGATCTTGCACAGACCGAGCTGTTTGCCTGGTGGTCCGAGATCATCGAAATCCCCATCGTGGCAGAGGGCGCGCTGCGTGTCGCAGATATCGAACGCCTGGCGCCGGTGACAGATTTTTTTGCAATCGGCGATGAAATATGGCTGCAAGACGATCCGGTGACGGCGTTCAAGGCCCTGATCGCCCCGCTACAATAAGGGCTCCGTCAAGATCACTTCATCGCCAGTGATCACACTGGTAAAAAAACAATTTTCGCGGTTGGTGTGGCATGCGGGACCAATCTGGTTGACCAAGACCAAAATACAGTCGCGATCGCAATCGAACCTGAGATCGACCAGCTGTTGCGTGTGGCCTGAGCTTTCTCCCTTGACCCAAAACCTTTGACGCGACCGGCTCCAATATGTGACTTTTCCAGTGGCGAGGGTTTGCGCCACCGCCTCGGCATTCATCCACGCCAGCATCAAGACATCGCGCGAGGTGTTGTCTTGTACGATGACAGGCAAAAGACCATCTGAATTAAACTTCAAGCTTTTGGGATCGAACAACATAACCACTTTTCCTTGATGGCGTCTCATGAGATAAATTTGTCTGAACCTGACAAAAGGCGTGATGTGACATGACGGCTGAAACGGATCTGATCAAGCTCTATTCCCAACAGATTTTGGGTCTTGCTGCAAATCTGCCGTATACCACGCGATTGGATGCACCCCACGGCACGGCCAGCAGGCGCGCGCCGTTATGCGGCTCAGCCGTGACGGTGGACGTCCATGTCCAGGACGGTGTTGTCACTGCGTTGGGCCAAGATATCAAAGCATGCGCTTTGGGCCAAGCCGCCGCGTCGGTTTTGGCCAACTCCGCGATCGGTCAGAATTTAAGCTCTCTCAGGCGTGCTCGCGATCAGCTCTCCGCGATGCTATCGGCCGACGGCCCCGTGCCGGATGCCCCGTTTGAGGGGTTCAAAGTTCTTATTGCAGCCCGCAGCTACAAGAACCGACATGCCTCGATCTTGTTGGCCGCGGAGGCAATCGTTGCAGCAATGATCCATGCGGCAGACCGCGATTGTGCTTAAATCAAGTCTCGAAGGCGAAGGTGGTGACATGATCCATCCGCCCAGACATGACGCGTCATATCTGACACCTCAAGGACCCCCTCCGCGATCCAAGTCAAAATCAAAACGCTTTAGGATATGGCGTACACCCGTATCAAAACCCGCTCGGACAGGCCTGATGCATCAGACCTTTTGTTGAAATCAAAAAAACCGCTACGACCCAATGGGGCGTAGCGGTGAGTGGCGAGTCTGTTGGACAGATGGGATCGGACATGGCTCACCAAAGGGACAGAATGGTGATGCGGCGCAAATTTGGGAAATTGCGGGTCATGATCCAAGTACAGACCGCAGGCAGTGGCTTAGAAAAAACTGGGTAAATAGAGCATCCCGACCAAAAGCCCCACCAGGGCCAACACGCCGATGGCATCTTGGGCAAGCCCGGCAGGCGAGTGACGCACAATTATTCTGATCCGGGTCATGGGAGGCTCCGTTCGTTCTGCAAGTTGCTATTGTGTTCTCATATCACCGCCCGGGTGTAAAGAACTTTTTTAGAACATCCGCGAACATATTAGCATTTCATTAACCAACTCGGATCAATCTGATGGATTGGTCTTTGCCCATCAGCCACAAAAGGCGCCGCGTCGCTTGCCCCCGCGGGCTTGTCAAATGCGGATCTTTTGTCAGCAGGGCACGCGCATCGGACTGCGCGATCGCCATCAATCCGGCATGATAATCAAGATCAGCGATCCGAAATCGTGGCAGCCCCGATTGGGCAACGCCGATGACATCTCCGGCGCCGCGCATTTCAAGATCGACTTCAGAAATTCGAAATCCGTCATCGGTATCGCGCATCAAAGCCAGTCTTTTTTCAGCACTCTGGCCCAAAGGCGCTTGAAACATCATCAAACAAGATGAGGGACGGGTGCCGCGTCCAACACGACCGCGCAGTTGATGAAGCTGCGCCAAACCAAAGTGTTCCGCCCCTTCAATGACCATTATAGTTGCATTTGGAACATCGACGCCAACTTCAATCACGGTTGTCGCCACCAAAATCCGGGAGCGACCCGCAGCAAAATCTGCCATTGCCTGATCTTTCTGCGCTGGCGGCATTTGACCATGCACCAGCCCGACGACATCCGCCCCAAAACGTGCCCGCAAATGGGTGAACCGATCCTCTGCCGCGGTGAGGGTCAATGTCTCGCTTTCCTCAACCAATGGACAGACCCAATAGACCTGTTGATCCTGCTCCAATGCTGCAGCAAGGCGGTCCACCACCTCAGCCATGCGCGTATTGGCCACCAGCGCCGTTTTGATCTTGTGTCGGCCGGGCGGTTTTTCATCCAGGACCGACATGTCCATGTCGCCATATTGCGCCAGAGAAAGACTTCTCGGGATTGGCGTTGCTGTCATCACCAATATATCGACGGCCTGCCCTTTTTGCCCCAATGCCAACCGTTCGCGGACACCAAAGCGGTGCTGCTCATCGATAACAGCCCCACGTAAATCATTGAAAACCAGATCTTTTTGAAACACCGCATGGGTGCCGACTAAGATATCGATATCGCCATTTTTCAGTCGTGCCAGCTTGTCTTGACGGGGCTTTCCAGCGTCCCGCCCGGTCAAAATCTCAATCTCGACCCCTACGCCATCGGTGGCGTCTTGCAACGCGCTCAAATGTTGTCGCGCCAAAACCTCTGTTGGCGCCATCAAGACCGCCTGCCCGCCCGCCTCAACCACAGTGAGCATTGCAATCAGCGCCACAAGCGTCTTGCCTGATCCAACATCGCCTTGCAACAGCCGGTTCATGCGGATCGGTTGGCCAAGATCAACGATGATTTCAGAAACGGCCCTGGCCTGCGCACCCGTCATTTCATACGGCAAGTTCGACAGCGCTTTTTGCACCATCTCTCCTGTGCCTACGCTGGAAACTCCACGCGCAGCCTGCCGCGCCATCCGGGCCAGGGCAAGCGTCATCTGATGCGCGAAAAGTTCATCATAGGAGAGTCGTCGACGCGCCGGATGCTCTGCATTCAAATCGGCAAATGACGCAGGTCGATGCATGGCGTTCAAGGCATCGCGCCAACTTGGCCAATGTTCCCGCGCAACAAGGCCAGGATCGATCCAATCTGACATCTGTGGCATCAACTGCAAAACAGACCGGGTGGCTTTGGCCATCAGTTTCTGAGTGACCCCATGGGTCAATGGATAAATCGGTTCCAATTCTGGAATTTGCGCGGCTTCATTTTCGGCCAGGACGTAATCGGGATGAGTGATCTGCACGACACCGTCAAAAAGCTCGCCTTTTCCGGACACGATACGCACAGAACCTGTTGGCAAAATCCGCCGTAAATAGTCTGGCCGGGCATGGAAAAAAACCACCATGAAGGCGTGGTCCGCGTCGCGCATCTCCACCCGATAGGGACGCCCCTTGCTTGTCGGTGGGAAATGCGCTCCGACAGTGGCCTTCAAAGTGATCACTTTCGGAAGCTCAAGGCCCTGACCAAGCTTGGAAATTCTACGGTCCACAGCTGAGACAGGCAGCGTCAGCAGCAAATCTCGCGGCACCTCAATGCCGATATTGGCAAGCAATTTCGATGTCTTAGGCCCAACACCTTCGAGCGTCTCTAAACTTGCAAACAACGCGAAAAGGTCTGAAGGACGGCCCGCCACGGTCTATATCTCCGCCAATTCTCGCCATTGCGCCTCGTTGATCACGCGCAGGCCAAGTTTCTCGGCCTTTGCGATTTTGCTGCCAGCACCTGGCCCCGCAACCAAAATATCCGTCTTGGCGGAGACCGAGCCCGCCACCTTGGCCCCCAATGCCTCTGCGATTGCCTTTGCTTCGGCACGCGACATGGTTTGCAAAGTGCCGGTAAAAACGACCGTCAGCCCCGACATGGGATTGTCAGTTTGAACCGCAGGCTGAACATCTTGAATGTCCAAAATGGCGGCCAGTTTATCAATAGATGCCCGTTCTGCCGGACTGCTGAAGGTGGCAATCAACGCTTGAGCCATCACGTCGCCCACCCCGTCAATGGACACCACATCCGCGAGCGCCGTTTCATCGCCAGTGCGCGCCCGGTCCAATGTGCGGGTCAGATTTTGCCATGACATGAAATATTGCGCGAAAAGGCCGGCCGCCGCTTCGCCGACATGGCGAATGCCAAGCGCGAATATCAAGCGATTGAGCGGAATTCTTCGTTTGTCTTCTATGGCTTGAAACAGTTTACTTGCCGATTTTGCGCCCCAGCCATCGCGGTTCTTCAACTGACGCGCCGATTGGGATCCATAGTCTTGCGCAAGCGAAAAAATGTCCGCGGGCTCGCAGATCCAGCCATCCGCATAGAATTGTTCGATCTGTTTCGCACCAAGACCGTCAATGTCAAACGCTGCTCGGCTGACGAAATGCTTTAGTTTTTCAACAGCTTGCGCCGGACAAATCATGCCTCCTGTGCATCTTCGTACTGAATCCCCCCGCGTGCGCAAAGCGGGGGAGCCACATTCGGGGCAGGTTGATGGAAATTCAAATGAAACGGCTTCCTCGGGACGCTTTGTGACATCCACGTCACGAATTTTTGGGATGACATCGCCCGCCCGGTAGATCTGGACATGATCGCCCACCCGGATATCTCGCCCGTCCCGGATCCGTTGACCCGATCCATCCTGTCCGGCGATATAGTCTTCGTTATGTAAGGTTGCGTTTGAAACGACCACGCCACCAACGGTGACCGGGGCCAAGCGCGCGACAGGGCTCAGAGCGCCGGTGCGGCCCACCTGGATCTCAATCGCTTCCAGAGTTGTCCAGGCCATTTCGGCCGGAAATTTGTGGGCAATGGCCCAACGAGGCGTGGTTGCGCGAAATCCAAGGCGCTTTTGGTAGCCCAAGTCGTTTACCTTATAAACGACACCATCAATGTCATATCCGAGCGTTGCGCGTGCATGCTCGATCCTGGAATAATGAGCGATCAGCGCATTGGGCGTCTCGCATCGCCGCGTCATTGGATTGGTCGAAAAGCCCAAATGTTTCAATTTTGCCAAGGCGTCAAACTGAGTCTCAGCCAAAGATGACGACGTCTCTCCCCACGCATAGGCAAAAAACCTCAGGGGCCTTGATGCGGTGATTGAAGGGTCAAGCTGGCGCAAAGACCCTGCCGCAGCATTGCGCGGATTTGCAAATGGCTTATCGCCTTTGGCCAGTTGACTTGCGTTCAGCGCTTCAAAATCGTGATGTGCCATATAGACTTCGCCGCGGACTTCCAGCACCCGAAGATCCGTCACAATCCGATCCGGAATATCTGATATCGACAGGGCATTCAACGTGACGTTTTCCCCTGTCTCGCCGTCCCCCCGGGTCGCAGCGGTCACGAGTTGTCCATTCTCATATCTCAGCGACAAAGACAGTCCGTCGATTTTGGGCTCGGCGGTGTAAGACAGCGGTGCATCCGCGGGAAGATCCAAGAATTTGCGAATACGGGTCTCAAAATCGACGATATCTTGATCTGAAAAGGCATTGCTCAGCGACATCATCCGCTTGGCATGTTTGAGCTTTGAAAACCCATCGGAGGGCGGCGCACCCACACGGTCGCTGGGGCTATCTGTGCGTTTGAGATCGGGAAATTGTGTTTCAAGCGCCGCGTTTTCGTGCTTGAGCGCATCGTAAGCAGCATCGTCCATGATTGGCGCGTCATCGGAGTGATATGCGCGCTCCGCTGTGGCCAAACGCTGTGCGAGCCCGGCCAAGCGGGCTTCGGCTTCTTTTTTTGTCAGATTGAGTTTGGTTTCATCCATGACAGCCCCCCGGATGGTCGCCTTCCAAGAAGATAGGCGGGCCATTCGGGTGCGTCCAGACCACCCGGCTGTCTAGGTTAAAAATTAACCAGTTGCGTAAAGCGGACCATCGTCTTGGACCATATTCGGATCGCGCAGGACATAACCACGGCCCCAAACGGTTTCGATATAATTTTCGCCACCTGTCGCCACGCTCAGTTTCTTACGCAGCTTGCAAATGAAGACGTCGATAATCTTCAATTCAGGCTCATCCATCCCGCCATAGAGATGATTGAGAAACATTTCTTTCGTTAAGGTTGTGCCTTTGCGCAAGCTCAAAAGCTCTAGCATCTGATATTCTTTGCCGGTCAAATGCACTGGCTGGCCATCGACATCGACGGTTTTGGCATCAAGGTTCACATTCACTTTTCCGGTCTGAATTACAGATTGCGAGTGGCCCTTGGACCGCCGGATGATCGCGTGAATGCGCGCCACAAGCTCTTCTCGGTGAAAGGGTTTGGTCAAATAATCGTCAGCCCCAAAGCCGAAGCCTTTGATTTTGTTTCCAGTATCATCGGAGCCAGACAAAATCAAAATAGGCGTCTCAATCCGAGCAATCCGCAAATGGCGCAAGACCTCATGGCCGTTCATATCCGGCAAATCCAGGTCCAAAAGGATCAAATCGTAGTCATAAAGTTTTGCGAGATCGATACCTTCTTCGCCCATATCCGTGCCGTAAACATTTAAATTGGCATGGGTGAGCATCATTTCGATGCTTTTGGCTGTTGTGGGATCGTCTTCGATCATGAGTATGCGCATGGCCGCAGGCCTCCGTTGGTGGGTCGGTGTGCGCCCCACGATGGCGCAGAATGGTTAACTGACAGTTACTACATTTGGATATTTAACACATACAACCTACAGTTGTCTATACTGCTGCAAACGCGTTGTTTTGAGGGCAATCTCACCATGTCTTGCGACCGCGTCGCTCCAACCGGCGAGTTCTTCTTCGGACAAATTGTAAATTTCGCACGCCTCTTCGGCTTGCATCAGCCCGTGCTTCACCGCTTTGACAACAGCGGCCTTCCGACTTGCAACCCAACGTTTGGTATCGGGCACAGGCAAGTCAGAGCGCGTCATGATCGTTCCATCGGAAAGGCATACTGATGCCGGTCCTCGTGTTTTCTTCGCATACATATCCCGTTTTCCGTTGCCTCTTTCAATGTAAGGCGCAGGTATGAAACAATGAACTTAATGAGCGATGAAGCCTGCCCTTGTGAGTAACTCAAGTTTTCTTATATTTCGACCAATATCCATGCAGGAGCGCCCCTTATGTCGCGTGACGCCCCCTCGTCGCTGAACTCGCTTGGCTTTGCGAAACGTCCCGCAGACACCCGCGTCGTTGTCGCAATGTCCGGCGGTGTCGACAGCTCTGTTGTCGCAGCCGAACTGGCTTCGGAAGGCTATGAAGTCATCGGTGTTACACTTCAGCTTTATGATCACGGGGCGGCTTTGGCCAAAAAGGGGGCCTGCTGCGCGGGCCGAGATATCCATGATGCGCGCCGCGTGGCCGAAGAAATGGGATTTCCGCATTATGTGCTGGATTATGAAAACACCTTCCAAGAGGCGGTGATCGACGAGTTTGCCGACAGCTATCTCGCGGGGGCGACGCCGGTGCCTTGTATCCGCTGTAACGAACGCGTGAAGTTTAAAGATTTATTGCACACTGCAAAAGACTTAGAGGCTGATTGTATGGCCACTGGGCATTATATTCAGCGCAAATTAGGCGCCATTGGCGCCGAGCTGCACACCGCCGGCGACCCCAATCGTGACCAAAGCTATTTTCTGTTTTCCACCACGCAGGAGCAGCTGGACTATCTGCGCTTTCCGTTGGGTCATCTGACCAGCAAATCTCAAACCCGCGCGCTGGCGGAAAAACATGGCCTCAGCGTCGCCGACAAGCCCGACAGCCAGGATATTTGTTTTGTCCCAAACGGCAATTATGCTGCGGTGATCGAGAAATTGCGCCCCGGTGCAGCAGAACCGGGCGATATTGTCGATTTGGATGGCAGGATTTTGGGCCGCCATACCGGTGTCATTCACTACACCATTGGCCAACGTCGCGGGCTTGGCATCGGCGGGCTTGCTGATCCGCTTTATGTGGTCAAGTTGGATCCCGAAGCACGACGCGTTGTTGTCGGGCCGAAAGAAGCGCTCTCAACTCGTGTGGTCCCTTTGCGAGACATCAACTGGTTGGGCGACACCCCGCTCAGCAGCCAATCTGAATGGCATATAGACGTAAAGATCAGATCAACGCGCCCGCCGCGCGCCGCTGTTTTGCGCCCGCTTTCCGACAACGAGGTGACAGTTGAACTACTGAGCGCAGAACAGGGCGTTTCCCCCGGCCAAGCTTGCGTCTTTTACACCACTGACGGAAGCCGTGTTTTGGGTGGTGGATGGATCTGGCGCGGCATTTAAAGACGCCCCTGGTGTTTGTCTTTGTTTTGTGAATTTACGGCGCTATCGTATGTTTGACGCAGAAAAGGAGTTCCCCCATGTCCCGATCTCGATATTTTACGATAGGCGTTTTGGTGTCGCTGCTGCTGTCGGCCCCGATTATCGCGCAAGCCAACGCGTTCGAAAACCAGATCAAAGCCCGTCAGGGCCAAATGCAGATCATCGCGCTTAATTTAAGTGTTTTGGCTGGAATGGCCCGTGGAACACAAGCATATGATGCCCAAAAGGCGCAAGACTCGGCCAATAATTTGGTGGCCCTGTCAAATTTGACGACAGACGTGTTGTGGCCAGAAGGATCAATGACCGGCAGTGCCAGCAAAGACAGTATTTGGTCCGATAACATCGATTTTTTACAAAAATGGGACGCGATGGGGCCAGCTGCTGAGGCCCTGGCCGACGTGGCAAGCACGGATGCTGCGGCGATCGGCGCCGCATTGGGCGCGCTGGGCGCGACCTGTTCTGCGTGTCACAAAGCCCATCGTGCCCGGCGATAAACACCCGGTTGAAATGTAACAAGAACGTCTTCGCAGCCCGAATTGTAAAGGCACAAATATGAAAAAATTTCTGGGGTCAGTGATATTGATCGTGGGAGGTGGCTGGTGGCTCTCGGGTCCGACGAGTGCGCCCGGCGATTTTCTGGACGGATTGACCGCCGATTTGGCAAATGGCGAACGGGTGTTTCACGCGGGCGGTTGCGCATCGTGCCATGCAAAGCCGGACGCCACAGATCCCCTGCCCGTTTTGTCTGGAGGCGTCCAGCTGGCATCAGATTTTGGGCTTTTTGTAACGCCAAATATCTCATCTGACCCGATCTATGGTATCGGTGATTGGACCGCGCTTGACCTGTGGAACGCCATGCATCATGGGACATCTCCGGATGGGAAGCATTACTACCCCGCCTTCCCCTATAGCAGCTACAATAAAGTTACACCGCAGGATGTCGTTGATTTACACAGCTTTCTCAAAACGCTTCCTGCATCTGACACCCCCAACGTGCCGCATGACCTTAATTTTGCAATTGCAATGCGACGCAGTCTCGGTGTTTGGAAAGCATTGGCCCTTTCAACGGAATGGCGCCGCCCGGCGGAGGATCCACAATCCCTGCGTGGGCGCTATCTGGTCGAAGCGCTGGGCCACTGCGCCGAGTGTCACACACCACGCAATGCCATTGGTATTCTGAATTTTGACGCTTGGATGCACGGGGCGCCAAACCCGTCTGGCTCGGGCCAGATCCCGGCCCTGCATTCGGCCGTGTTTGATTGGTCCCGCGCGGACATTGCCTACTATCTCGAAACAGGGTTTACGCCTGATTTTGATTCCGTCGGCGGATCCATGGCGGCCGTGGTCAAAAATTTCGCAAAACTGCCTGCATCCGATCGTGCAGCCGTTGCCGCTTATATCGCAGATTTGCCGTGATCAAGGGCGTCAAGAATAGCGCGGGCTGCCCGCAGACCTGGCGGCGTCGCCCCGCGTCCCAACCGCGTCATCGTCAGATCCATTGCCGCGTTCTGACTGTCGGGTGCGCGCATCAGAAGTGTGAGCGCTGCCGCGATTTTTTCGGGTTTGCAATTTGCGCCAAGAAACTCTGGGATTTCGCGTGTGTCCGATACCAAATTGACCAAAGTCACCGTATCTATTTGTAATTTCGCAGCAATAATCCGGCGGCTCAACCAGTTCATATCATAGGCAATCACCATCGGCGTGTTGGCCGCGGCGAGTTCCAAAGACACTGTGCCGCTTGCGGCCAACGCAAGATCGGAAGCTTTAAATGCCACGCGTTTCAGCGCCGCGCCCTCCGGTCCGGCGGAGCTGAGAATCACCGGTTTGTTGGGCCAATCCCGGGCCAGATAGGAGACCCTGTCACGCAAATGCGGCAATGTCGGCAAAACGATCTGTGCATTTGGGAAATTCGAGGTACTCAAATCAAGCGCCTTGGCAAAAATAGGCATCAAACGCTCGATTTCGCCCCTGCGGGATCCCGGCAAAGCCAGGACCAACGGCGCCGCCTGTGAGAGATGAAATTCATCTCGGAACCGGGCAAGTTCTTGGGCTTCGGGAACGGGTTCGGTTGTGACGGGGTGGCCGACAAAATCAGCCCGCATTCCTTCAGCTTCCATATATGCGGGCTCAAACGGCAAAAGGCACAGCACCTGATCGACGATCGTGGCCATTCGTGCCGCCCGCTCCGGGCGCCACGCCCAAACCGAAGGAGCAACGTAATGCACCACGCGCTGCATGGGCAACAAGCGGCGCACTTTTCGTATGACCCGCAAACAAAAATCTGGGCTGTCTATCGTAATCAAAACATCGGGCTTTTGCCGTACAACTTCATTTGCTGTATGATGTATATGACGTAACAGACGAGGAAGTTTGGGTAAAACTTCAGAAAATCCCATGACGGCCAAATCAGATATCGGCACATGAGACACGAGTCCCTGCGCTTGCATCAACGGGCCACCAACACCGTCAACTTCGATTTCGGGCACCAAACATTTAAGCCCTTCCAAAAGCGCGGCGCCGAGCCGGTCCCCCGATGGTTCACCCGCGATCAAAAAAACCCTCAAACACATGCCCAGATTGCCAATCCAGCGCGATCCGCTTCCGCAATGACCGTTTCTTTTTCGATAATTTGAACGTGATCGGCCTGGACGCATATGCCGCTCAGCTTGGCCTGCACAGCTGCGCTCACTGTGCCCGGTCCGATTGTTGGCAGATCCACCCTCAAATCTTGACCAAGTTTGGCGCGTTTCACCAAGACACCACCGGTCTGCGGGCGCCGCTCAACACGTCTGTGTGCCACATCCGCCAACATGGCATCTGTCCCATAAAGTGTTTCAATTCCAATGATTTGTCCGTCACAGCTAATGCAAGATTGTCCGATGTCACATGGCGACAAATGATCCAACACTGCAATTGCGCGCGCTGCATCGGAAAGGTCGGTCGCAGAGGGATCGTGGGTTCCAAGGCGCCCTGCACCCACCAAAAGCCCCGACACTATTTCATGTGATCCGCGGACCACGAAACCGGCGGCCTCAAACTCAGCGATGATACCAGACAAAAGCGCATCATCTCCTTTCGATAACAGGGGCATCAAACGCGGCAGCATCTCAAGCGTGACTCTGTCAAATTTGCTGGACTCCAAGGCCGGACGCCCCATGGCACCGGCAAACACCACCTCGCGCACCTCTTTTGATGCAAGACTTTCGAAAAGCATCCCAAGGCGTTCAAAACAAGCTTGAATATCTGGTTTTTTACCCGTGTTTTGAACCACGCCATCCAAGGCCACCAAAACAGCGTCATTCTGCGCAAGAACCATTCCGGGCAACCGGCCGCTGCCTGCAATCACCGCCAGAACCATCGCTTAGCTTGGCGTCAGGAATGAGCGGTCCGACGCACCTAAGACAAATCGAACAATATCATCAACATAGCTGCTTTCGTTGTCCTCGCTGAGACGTTTGGCCCGATCCTGAAACGCCCCTTCACCTTGTGCCAACATCTGAAATGCCGCACGCAGAGCTGTGATATCGGACCGACCCACCCCAGAGCGTTTGAGCCCGACAAGGTTCAGCCCATCCAATTTGCCACGATCCGCTTGGACCAGACCGTATGGAATAACATCATTCGTGACCATCGTGACCGCGCCGATAATCGCCCCTTTTCCAACACGCACAAATTGATGAACACCAGACAAACCGCCCACGATGACATGATCTTCAAGCACGCAATGCCCTGCAATTGCGGCAGAATTATCCGGTGGCCCGGTCCAGACGATCTATGGATT
>JBELMC010000066.1:0-16189 GCA_042096155.1 Dinoroseobacter sp. | reverse complement strand
CCTTAAACAGACCCACAGCGACGTTTACGATACCCGGGATAGAAATCTTCAGTGCTTGTGGCAAGATGATCAATCGCGTGGCCTGGTTGTAATTCAGCCCAAGACTATCCGCAGCCTCATATTGACCTTTTGGCAAAGCCGCCAGACCACCGCGGATCACCTCGGCAATGTAAGCCGATGAGAACATTGTAATCATAATGATGACCCGCAAAATCAGGTCGAAGTTCGAACTTGGCGGCAGAAAATATGCCAGCATGACATTGGCTACGAACAGCAAAGTGATCAGCGGCACGCCCCGAATAAATTCGATGAAGATCACACAGACCCCCTTGATCAACGGCATGTGCGATTGGCGGCCCAGAGCAAGCAGTATGCCTAGCGGGATCGACAAAGACACACAGACGGTCCCGAGAATCATATTCAGCATGAACCCGCCCATATCTCGTGACGCAACGGCCGGGAGCTCAACCGGCAGGACCGCGTTCAAGCCCGCTGCAATTGGCGCAATCAGGTAACTTATCCCAGCGCCAAAGAACAACAGAGCCACGACCAAAGACACTAGGCCACCGTCTTCATAGCTGTTGTAGATTGCATATCCGATGAAAATCCCCATGGGGATAAAGAATAAGAAAGTGAAGATCGCCGCACCCCAGAACAGGAAAAAAGCCACGGTTCCAACCAAGCCAGTTGTTCCGATGGAGGTGGCAATAAACATCAGCTCCTTTGCACCTACGAACAAAAGGTAGGCGAGACCGGCCCCACAGACGACACCGATCACCATAGCCACGACCCGACGCGAGCTGACATCAATCGTCTCAGCGACTAATTTATAGAGATAGCCTGTCGCAAGAATAATCCCCAAAAGGGTCATAGATACCCAAATCGGGCCGCCCCAAATCAACCAGAACGCTAAGAACGGATAGAATGCCGTGAAGAACAACATTCGACGCGGCAGCGAGGCGAACAAGGCAGGCGCAGCTGCGACCATCAATAACACGAACGCCAAGACAATGCGCCAATAGCCTTCAGGCGGATAGGTGAACCCAAAAATCAAATGATCCCAACGATCCACGAGCACTGCGAAACAGCCACCGGTGGCCCCGGCCAGTTGGTCTCGACACTCGCGAATCGATGCGGCGTCCCAAATCCCGTTTGTAAACCAGGGAAACACACTCATGAAAAACCGGATTACGAGATAGAAGGCGATCAACGTCAGGATCGAGTTAAAAATACCCGAGAACAGGTTGGTTCTGATCCAAGCCACCGGCCCGGCTGCATTTGCAGGCGGGGGAAGTTCTGGCAACGGAGTTTTGCGAACAAACGCGACAGACTGTGCGGTTTGATCAGACATATCAGCGCTCCTTCAACTTCATGGCATTGTTGTAGATGTTCATGAAAAACGAGATCAACAGCGAAACCACAAGATAGAACAACATCAGCAGAAGCACTGTCTCGATTGCTCGACCGGTTTGCAGCAGTGTGATACCGCCCAAAGTTCCGGTGACGTCCATATAACCGACAGCAATTGCAAGCGATGAGTTCTTGGTGATGTTCAGGTACTGAGAGATCAGGGGTGGAATAATCACTCGAAGTGCTTGTGGCAGAACAACAAGGTTCATGATCCGTCCTGGCCGCAGGCCTAAAGCAGCCGCTGCCTCAGTTTGGCCTTTGCTGACGGCCAGAATACCGGCGCGAACGTTTTCTGCGATAAAGGCGCCAGTGTAGATCGCAAGCGCAAACCACAACGCGATCAACGATCCGCGAAGACCCATGCCCCCTTGGAAGTTGAAGCCCTTCAGTGCTGGATAGTCCAGTGATATCGGAGAGCCCAAAGCCAGCTGTGCCACTATCGCCGGGACGAAAAATAACGCGATAGAGGGCCACAAGGTGGCAACCACACGCCCGTGCATGTATAGTTGTTTTTTGGCGTAAGCCCGGAACATGACAATTCCGGCGATCGAAGCAAAGAACACCAAGACAACAAGCCAGCCCATTGCGGCAAATTCAGGTTTGGGCACATAGACGCCTCGATTGGTTATGGCCAGAGAGTCGAAGAGATACATGGATGCCGCGGGATCCGCGCCCCGGAAATCTCTTGGAGAAGGGGCTGCGTTAATCATGACCGAGAAAATGATCAGGATCCAAATCAGCACCGGAACATTGCGAAAAATCTCGACGTAAAACGACATGATCTTGCGCACCAACCAGTTGTTCGAGAGGCGCAAAACACCCGCAATTACGCCGATAATAGTCGCGGTCACACAGGCCAATACAGCCACAATCAACGTATTCAGCAGGCCAACAATCGCTGCCCGGCCATGGGTGTCGGTGCTTTCATATGAAATTGGCCGTTGGTTGATGTCATACCCGGCTTGCGAGCCGAGAAAGTCATATGAAATGTTCAATCCAGCGGCGGCGAGGTTGCGTACCAAGTTGCCACCGATAAACGCCATTGCCGCGATTATCGCGACCAGCGCAATAAATTGAAATGTCACAGAGCGGTATCTGGTGTCGTTCAAAAGCATTGAGAGCTTGAACGCCCCAGACGCGGTGCTCGTCGTCGGTTCGGTCATAGTCGACATCGAGGTCGATCCCTGTTTCTAGCGGCCTGTTTTTCGCACTCTTCGCGGTGCCGAGCCATTTAATCGTAAAGTCATCAGGCTATATCATGATGTCCGGATAAGAAAAGGGCGCGGATAGACCGCGCCCTTTTGCTAAAGAGTGTTTAGCGGAAGGGGGGCGAGTAAAGCAGGCCGCCATCTGTCCACTGTGCATTCAAGCCACGCGCAAGGCCGATCGATGTCGACTCTCCAATATGGGCTTCGAAGACCTCACCATAGTGACCGCCTTCCATGATTGCACGCTGCGCCCATGCCGGATCAAGGCCCAGCATTGCGCCCAGTTCACCTTCAGTGCCCAGCAAACGGTTGATTTCTGGATTGTTCGAGGTTGCTGCAGCTTCGGCAACTTCCGCGGTCACACCCAGCTCTTCAGCTGTGATCAGTGCGTTCAGAGTCCAGCGTACGATGTCGCCCCACTCGTTGTCGCCGTGGCGGACAAGTGGACCGAGCGGCTCTTTTGAGACGATCTCAGGCAGCAGAACGTGATCCCCAGGAACTTCGAAATTGGCACGCTGAGCGGCCAATGCAGACGCGTCCGTGGTGTAAACGTCACAAGCACCAGCTGTATATTGCTGGACCGCTTCTGCGCCGGTCTCGATTGGAACGGGCTCATAGCTCATGTTGTTGGAACGGAAGTAATCCGCAAGATTCAGCTCTGTGGTGGTCCCAGTCTGAATGCAGACGGTTGCGCCGTCCAGCTCGGTTGCGGAAGACACACCAAGTGAGCTTGGCACCATAAAGCCTTGGCCGTCGTAATAGTTCACGCCGGTGAATTCAAACTTTAGGTCAACGTCGCGGCTGAAGGTCCAAGTGGTGTTGCGCGCCAGCATGTCGATTTCACCCGATGCCAGAGCGGTAAAGCGGGTTTTACCAGTCGTGGGAACAAACGAGACGGCGCTCCCATCACCGAGAACCGCTGCTGCAACGGCGCGGCATACAGCCACGTCGAAACCCTGCCATACGCCATCTGCGTCGGGCTCAGCAAAGCCAGGCACGCCTGTGGTCACACCACAGTTCAGTTCGCCGCGGGCTTTTACGTCGTCAAGGGTTGCAGCGGCAGCAGCGCCCGCAGCAAAACCAGCAACGGCAAGCGCGCCGAAGAATACAGTTTTTGTCATGTTTACCTCATCCTGATGAACCGGTGATACGCCACCGGCTGGTTCCGCTCCGTTGGTCGCAGCGGTTGGGTGCCACGCGGTGTTACCCGGTAGCAGTGTGCTGAAAAAGGCAAAGAAATGAAACGGCGTCAAGTGCTGTCATCAATGCGGTTTTTAGATCATACTATATATAACGTGCTTGGCGCCTTTGTTGGCGCCTTTAGATTAAGTGAGCACGAGAGGAGGTGAGGCCCTCTCACAGCAAATGACACCGGATGGCTTCGAAATTAATCCATCAAGTCAAAAATAATATAACGTTAGGTCATGTAACATGACCTTTTTTGACTGACCGCGCTTTCTCTAGAACGCCTATGAGTTGTATTTGTGGCGACTTGCTCAAAGATTAGTCGGCAAGGATGACTAATCTTTCGCCAGTCTAAAAATATGTCTCGCACGCTCAAAGTCTGCTTTTTTAAGCGCAGATGCAGCCTCCGCTTCGCTATCCACGCCCCACTCCGAGATCTGCCAATCTTCGTCGATTCGGCTGGCAGACCATGCGGCGGCACACGACATGGCATTTTCAATCACTGCAAACGCAAGCACCAGAGATCCCGAAATCGTGATCAAATCATGGGCTCCGGACAGCTGAAATTTGGTCATATTCGACAAGCTGGATTTCATCGCGGCCAAGGGCGCTTTCGGCTGCGCAACGGGTAAGATGCCGCGCGTCACATTCAGCCGTTGGCCAAAACGTTGCGCTGCCCAGTCCAGCGCAGGATCCCAGGCCTCAGCCTGCTTTGCGACAAGGCCGTCGGGAGAGCTCGCGCGATAACACAAAAGATCACTTGCGCCGTATTCCGCAAGCATGTCGACAACCTCATCTTTCTGCTTGGTCAGCTTATCAATCGCCGCATTGGCGGCCCGCGTGTAGGGCATTTTTGTGGGATCAATCATTTCGCCCACACCGCGCCACTCGGCCGCGATCTGATCAGCGAATGCACGAGTGGGAACGCTCAGAACCGCTTTCAGAGGAGTCTGCATCATCCGGTCATCAAGATTTACACCATACCCCATATTGGTTTTGGTTATGGCCACATCAGTCCAAAACCGCCTCTTCATCCAATTGCTCATCGCAAACGCCCTGTCTTTTGCAAGTAAGGAATGAGATCCTTGAACGCGGTCAGAACCGTCTCGGCACCAGCAGCGCGCAGTTCATGGGGGGGGTGATAACCCCAAGTGGCACCGATCCCGGCCACATTTGCATAGCGCGCCATATCCATGTCGTAGCTTGTGTCGCCAACCATCACCGTCTGTGACGGATCTAAGCCGACATCCGCCAATGCAGCTTCAATCATCGCAGGATGCGGTTTTGACGGATACTGATCTGCCGGATGAGTTGTGTGAAAAAGGCTCTGCAGCTTGTGCTCTTGGAGCATATACTCCAGACCTCGACGGGACTTACCGGTGCAAATACCCAAAAAAACCTCGTCGCAATCTGCCAGTTGATGCAAGGTTTCACGCGCGCCTTCGTATAATGGAGATGTCCCTTCACCCAACGTTTTACGTAGGTCAAAAAAAGCCTGCTTGTAGCGTCGAACCAAATCGGCCTGAACATCGGCGCTCTGGTCGTCAACGAGTTTTGCAAACGCTTCAGGCAAAGACAGGCCAATCACCGACAGGATATCTGCCCGCATCGGGGCTTCCAGACCGACCTGTGCAAAGGCCATTTGCATGGCGCTCACAATTTGGCCCTGCCCATCGACAAGCGTGCCATCGACATCAAATATGACCAAAAGGTCACTCACATTTGGTCCTCGAACGGATCGGTCGGCACATCGGTCGCATCCCAGCCCATCGCGGCCCAGGTATCTGCCATATGCGGCGGCAAAGCTGCTGTTAAAGTCAACATTGCGCCACTGACGGGGTGTTCAATTGTCAAGCTGCGGGCGTGCAGGTGTAACTTTCGCGACAGCTCGCCCCCCAGCATCGCGCCCCAGCCATCGCCCAGGTTTTCCTGACCCGAACCTCCATATTTTCCGTCCCCGATAATTGGGTGGCCAAGCTCGGCCATGTGCGCGCGCAATTGGTGGGTTCGTCCGGTAATTGGCACCAATGCCACCCAAGCAGCGCGTCGACCCAAAGGAGCCAAAACCGCGTAATCCGTGGTTGCACGCTTTGCGCCCTCGGTGTCTTCGACATCACGAGGATGTACGCAGTGCATTTTTTCACCCTCGCCCGACGTCCCATGACCTGGCGCTTTCACCAATCCAAACTTGATCGTACCCATCTTGGGATTCGGAACACCGCCAACCATGGCCCAGTACATCTTTGCCGTATTGCGATGGCGAAACGCCGCGGTCAGTGCGGCTGCGATCTGCCTTGTTCGCGCCAAGATCAGCACACCCGAAGTGTCTTTATCCAGCCGATGCACCAGGCGCGGATCTTCCTTCAGTTCAAAGCGCAGCGCGGGGGCCAACCCATCAATATGCCGCACCGTCTTGCTGCCGCCCTGCACGGCAAGACCCGCAGGTTTGTTCAGGACAAGAATTTGATCATCACGATAAATCACACAATTGCGGATCATTTCGGCATCCGCCGCAGAAATCCGCGACCGCGCAACATGTGCTTGTGCGCCGGGAACAGGCAACGGAGGTATCCGTACGGTTTGCCCAGCCTCGAGCCGCGTCGAGGCCTTCACACGTCCACCATCGACCCGGATTTCTCCCTTGCGGCATAACTTTTCCACACGGCCCTGGCCCAGATGGGGATACATCCGCTTCAACCATCGATCCAATCTTTGGTCGCCGTCGTCAGCGCCAATTTTCAAGTTCTGAACCAAGCTCATGGCCAAACCTCTCGTGCAAGCCACACTCCGAGCACCAGTGCGACAATTGAGAGCGTCACCGACAGTCCGATATAAGCTGCCATTTGGCCAAATAATCCGCGCTCGTACAGTGTTACGGTATCCAGTGAAAAGGCCGAAAATGTAGTAAAGCCGCCCAACACGCCCGTCATCACAAACGGCCCTAGATGGGTCATCCCTTTGCGGCCCAACCAGACAAAAACCACGCCCATTGCAAACGAGCCCAGAACATTTGCCAACAGAATTGCGACTGGAAAACCCGGCCCTGCGAAACGCGTCACGGTGTGTACTGTTAAAAAACGCAGCATTGCGCCAAGGGCGCCGCCCAATCCGACCTGAAAAACTGTCCATACCATGGTCTTTGCATCTGCCCCCGATTGGGTCTTGTCAACTGCGCCGCTTGTCTCGCAACTTTGCAAAATAAGCCATGCGCTTGGCCAAGTCGCGCTCAAACCCGCGTTCGACCGGAGCGTAGTAGGCGCCGCGCTCCATTTTTTCGGGAAAGTAGTTTTGGCCTGAAAACGCATCCGGCGCATCATGGTCATAGGCGTAGCCATCTCCGTAGCCGTGATCCTTCATCAGATCGGTTGGTGCGTTCAGAATATGCTTCGGCGGTGGCTCAGATCCTGACTGTTTGGCAGCTTTCATCGCCTCTTTATAAGCCACATAAGCGGCATTCGACTTCGGAGCCAAAGCAATATAAACAACGGCTTGCGCTAAGGCCAATTCTCCTTCCGGACTGCCAAGACGCTCATAAGTTTGCCAGCCTTGAAGGCAGATGGCTTGGGCCTGGGGATCAGCAAGGCCAATGTCCTCAACGGCCATGCGTGTCAGTCGTCGCGCTAAAAATCTCGGGTCTTCACCGCCGGTCAGCATGCGGGCAAACCAGTAAAGCGCGGCATCGGGGTCGGACCCTCGCACGGATTTGTGCAACGCCGAGATCAGGTTGTAATGGCCATCGCCAGATTTGTCATATGCCGCAGCGCGCCGGGTCAACCGCGCCCCCAATGTCTTGGCGCTTATGGGGGCGTCGACATCCCAAGCTGTGATTTGTTCAACCAAATTTAGCAAAGCACGCCCATCGCCATCCGCCATTTCAATCAAAGCGGTTCGCGCAGTTTGCTTTAACGGCAATGCCCGCTCCAGTTCTGCTTCCGCACGTATCATCAACAGGCTGAGTGCCTCGGGATCAAGCCTTTTCAATACAATGACTTGAGCACGGCTCATCACCGCAGCGTTCAGCTCGAAGGAGGGATTTTCAGTGGTCGCCCCCACAAGAACAATGGTTCCATCCTCCATATGGGGCAGAAATCCATCCTGTTGGGCCTTATTGAAGCGGTGGATCTCATCTACAAACAATAACGTCCCCTTGCCCGATTGTCGCTTTAATTTAGCGGCCTCGAAGACCTTTCGTAGTTCGGGCATCCCGGTAAAGATTGCGCTGATCTGGACGAAATGCAGATTAGAGTGGTCTGCCAAAAGCCGCGCGATTGTGGTTTTGCCCACGCCAGGTGGCCCCCACAAAATCATCGAGCCCAATTGACCTGACGCCAACATCGTCCCAAGCGGTGCATCTGCGCCCAACACATGACTTTGCCCGATCACCTCGTCCAGTCGAGCCGGGCGCAATCTGTCCGCCAAGGGGCGGGGGACACTGTTTGTAGCCGCTGCATCACCGAACAAATCCGTCACAAATCCACCTTTCGAACGTATTTTGATCCCCTGCGGGACGCTTATGATCTTTTCAACCAAACTCAAAGGGCGCATCACAACAAGCGACACGCCCTTTCGAAAATTTCGTCAAACAAATCTGGCTAGTGGAGGTTTTGTACCAGATTGATCGAAACGCATTGATTCGCAATACCACCGATATCCATGACAGGCCCCGCAGCGGTCACATCCAATCCGCACCGGTGAGCCCAACGTGGCCAATTTGCGGGAATCAACCCCAATACATGCGCTGCGCCGAGTTCACGGGCCGAACGGGTCATTTCCGTAATCAAGAAAGCATGGACGCGGCGACGGATCTTTTGCGGCGTGTCATGCGCCACGAACACACGGCTCGATTCCCAGATATTCTCGGCAAGGGGGGCCTCCTCATACAACAAATCTTGGGGGATCGAGTCCAATAACCCTTTTTGAGCATCTTTGATCATATAGCTGTAAATTCCGCACCGCGCCGTGGTTGGTGTCAGGCGGATCCCGGCCAAGATTTGACCCAGCTCATCATGTACTGCCACCCAACGGCTGGCGGGCGTGTCGTACTGATCGTACTCCATGCCCATCGCTTCTGGCAGATCCCAATTATTCTGAACAATAAATGACTGCCGTCTAGCGCGAAAAAGATTAGCAAATAACTCGCCATGGTTGTGTAGATTTGCGAACGAAAGGGTTGTGGTCTGCATTGGGTCAGTCTCCATTTTTTGCGGTCGTGGAAAAAGGGCAGCGAACCGGAACGGGTTCTAAAGCAGTCGGTAATCCTTTGCGCGTTGAACTGCTTCTGTGGTGGTGCGCGCAAGTAACTTTTGGCGAGCAGACGAAAGGCGCGCTTTTAGCGCGCTTTCTGAGATACCGAGTTTGGCTGCAGCGGCTGCATGACGATCCCCTGCTGCGATGCAGGTCAGTGCATCGACTTGAGCCTTGGTCAGGCTTTCGGGTGGTTCTGTCAAATCATGAAGCCTTTGAACAATATTATGAATTTCGATGATCTCGTCATCGCTATATTCACGGTCCGATCGGGCGACGCCACAAATGGTCCGAGAACTGATTGCGCCATGAGAAATCGCGGCGCCATATTTCAAACCATACGCCGCAGCTTCGCTGAGAATTTCAAACGTGTCGGGAATGCCGAGGTTGCTCCAACGTGCAGCGCCGATCTGACCAAATCCCCAGGCTATAATTGGGTCACGCAACGCGTAGGCTTGTTCGGTGTAGTGATCCAACCAATCTTGCGGATAAGTATTGAAGTCCATCAATGGCGTTGCAAACCGAATGTGTAGACCAACGAAGTAGCCCTCGGGCGCAAATTGGCCGAGTTGTTTTAACTTCGCCGCGACACCCGATCTGTTAGACATGTACTTTTAGACAGGTTGTCAAAAACACGCTCAACCGTACATTAATCGTGTGCGAATTCAACTTAGAGTTTAGTAATATTATGACGATCGCTCCTCTACTGTTTGCCCGAGTGATGGCCCTCCCTGCAGCAACACGAGAGGACTTGTTAGAATTCATAGGCGGTGCGACCGTTGACGAATCAAGGGTTGCAGAGCTTATCGAAGAAGCCTTTGCGCGTGTGACGCAAGAGCCCTTCGGAAGCACAGTGCCAAACTAAACTATTTATCCGAGCAGTAGTGGAATCAAAAAACCCCGCTCTTGCAAGCGGGATTTCGCGTATACGTGTTGTATCTTTGTCGACTGCGTTTTAATCGTCGCTGTCTGAAAGGCGCGCTTTATCCGAAGCCCCTTTTGCATCTACATCCCGATCGACGAATTCAATGATCGCCATCGGAGCCATGTCACCATAACGAAAGCCAGCTTTCAGGACCCGAACATAACCCCCTTTGCGGTCCTTGTATCGGGGCCCAAGAACTTCGAACAGCTTTGCCACATCCTTGTCTTGCTTCAGCTGAGCTGCCGCCTGACGACGAGCGTGCAGGTCGCCGCGTTTGGCCAACGTGATCAATTTTTCGACGATTGGTCGCAATTCTTTTGCTTTGGGCAGGGTCGTTTTGATCTGCTCATGCTCAATCAAAGAGCCACACATGTTTGAAAACAATGCTTTTCGGTGCTCATGTGTACGGTTGAGGCGGCGATAACCACGGGCGTGACGCATTTGAATAGTCTCCTTGAGATTTTGCTTTGTCCGGGCCCCGATGCGTGTGGGAGCCTCTCCTTGGGGCGGAATTGCCCATTCCGTTCGTGGGCATCGACAACGCCGACGCCCTTAACGCTTTAAAATTGGTCTTCGAACTTCTTGGCCAGATCTTCGATGTTCTCAGGTGGCCAATCGATGATGTCCATCCCGAGATGCAGCCCCATGCCGGACAGGACCTCTTTGATCTCATTGAGCGATTTACGGCCAAAATTTGGTGTCCGCAGCATCTCGGCTTCGGTTTTTTGGATCAGATCGCCAATGTAAACAATATTGTCATTCTTCAGACAATTTGCCGAGCGAACAGACAATTCCAACTCGTCGACCTTTTTGAGCAGCAGCGGATTGAATTCCAATTCTTCCTCTTCCGACGCAGGACGCGCCGATTCGGGTTCATCGAAATTGACGAAGACTTGCAGCTGATCTTGTAGAATGCGCGCGGCATAGGCCACTGCATCATCAGGGGTCACAGAGCCGTCTGTTTCCAGTTTCAGTGTCAACTTGTCATAATCGAGCACTTGACCCTCGCGGGTAGGCTGTACGTCATACGACACTTTTTTGACCGGTGAGTAGATTGCATCGATTGGCATCAGGCCGATTGGCGCATCTTCAGGACGATTCTTATCAGCCGACACATATCCTTTGCCGGTGTTCAAGGTCAGCTCGATGAACAGATCTGCGCCGTCATCGAGGTGACAAATCACCAGATCGCGATTTAGCACTTCGATACCTGCAGATTCCGAAATGTCCCCTGCGGTCACAACACGAGGTCCTTTCGCCGATATCGACACCCGCTTCGGTCCTTCGACCTCCATCCGAATCGCAACCTGTTTGAGGTTCAGCACAATGTCAGTGACGTCTTCGCGCACACCGGCGACCGATGAAAACTCGTGCAAGACATTATCGATTTGCACCGAGGTGATCGCGGCACCTTGCAGCGAGGACATCAGCACGCGACGCAGCGCGTTTCCCAAGGTCAGGCCAAAGCCCCGCTCAAGCGGTTCAGCAACAACCGTCGCTTGACGAGACGGATCATTGCCCGGTTTCACGTCAAGCTGCATCGGCTTGATTAACTCATTCCAATTCTTATGGATCATTAGTGCCTCCATACCTGTTTCCTGTCGAGATCCGTGACTGGAAACGCCCGAGGGTAAATGATTTGCAGGGCAAAGCGCGATCGCTTGGCCCTACAAAGTTTAAATGACGTATTTAGACGCGGCGACGCTTTGGGGGGCGACAGCCATTATGAGCCATCGGGGTAACGTCGCGAATCGACGTGATATTGAACCCTGCCGCAGCCAAAGCGCGCAACGCGCTTTCACGACCCGAACCCGGACCTTGCACTTCCACTTCAAGGGTTTTCACACCGTGATCCTGAGCTTTCTTACCCGCATCTTCCGCAGCCAACTGAGCAGCGTAAGGGGTGGATTTCCGCGAGCCTTTAAAGCCCATGGTTCCTGCAGAGGACCAGGCAATCGCATTGCCTTGTACATCAGAAATCAAAATTTTCGTGTTGTTAAAGGTTGAATTCACATGTGCCACGCCAGCAGCAATGTTCTTGGAAACCTTCTTCTTTGCGCGGATTTTATCGCGTGCCATCAGACGATCCCCTTATTTCTTCTTACCGGCAATGGCCTTCGCGGGGCCCTTGCGCGTGCGTGCATTGGTGTGGGTCCGTTGACCGCGAACTGGCAGATTGCGGCGGTGACGCAAGCCTCGATAGCACCCCAGATCCATCAAGCGTTTGATGTTCATCTGGGTTTCACGGCGCAGATCGCCTTCGACAGTGAAATTTTCGTCAATGTGCTCGCGCACGGACAGGACTTCAGCGTCTGACAATTCATTCACACGGCGCGAACGATCGATACCAACCGCCTCGCAGATTGCTTCGGCAGAAGCAGGACCAATTCCAGTTATATAGGTTAAAGCGATGGGGACACGTTTCCCCGTCGGAATGTTGATGCCGGCAATACGGGCCATTCTGACTTCCTTATGGTTGCGGATCCGTAGCTCCAGACCCTTTTTTCACAACAAGCACCCGCAGCAATAAAGGCTGAGAGCGTATTCAATTTATCCATGATCGTAAGCTAAGACGCGATACAGCGCCAAAGACCGTAGACTAGACCGAGGTGGCAATAAGCGGGAACGAGAGGGCCGTCAAGCCCGGTCAGAGCCTGCCAAGCCGTTTCTTAATTTCGGCGGTTACTGCATCCATTTCACCAAGGGCATCAACCTGCGTCAAAAGCCCTTTTCCGTAATAATATCCAATCAACGGGGAGGTCTGTTTATAATAAGCCAAAAGCCTTGTTTTCAGGCTCTCTTCATTGTCGTCTGCGCGTCGCGTGATCTGGTCGGAACCGCAATTTTCGCACTTTCCATCAGCAGGTATCGGTTTGGTTTTGTCGTTGTATACCTCACCGCAATTCGCGCAGGTCGCGCGCGCTGTGATCCGAGCGACAAGCGCGTCATCATCTACGTTCATCTCGATCACAGTCGAAAGTTCGGTTCCATGCGACACCAGCAAAGCGCTCAATGCGTCTGCCTGTGCAAGTGTTCGTGGAAATCCATCAAAGATGAAACCTCCGCCGGTAGGGCCTTTCAACTTCTCGGCAATCAAACCGATCACGATCTCGTCTGTCACCAATTCACCACGATCCATCACCGCGGCCACCCGTTTGCCCATTTGGGTTCCCGATGTCTTCGCTTCCCGCAGCATATCACCAGTCGAAAGCTGGACCATGTCCAGGTCTGCCACCAAACGACGGGCTTGCGTGCCTTTTCCAGCACCGGGCGGGCCAAGCAAAATGATGTTCATGATCGATCCTCGGGGCAGAATTTAGCGGCGCGCAGGCGCTTTGCGCGTACGCTTCTTACCACGCAATTGGGATTTCTCAATCAGCCCTTCATATTGATGAGCCAAAAGATGGCTTTGAATTTGTTGGACCGTATCCATACCGACAGACACAATAATCAGAATTGAAGTCCCGCCGAAATATGCCGTGATCGCCAGTTCCTGACGGACCATTTCCGGGATCAGGCATACAACAGCCAGATAAGCTGATCCGAGCACGAGAATTCGCGTGACGACATAGTCGAGGTATTCTTCCGTTTTCTTACCGGGGCGCACCCCGGGAATAAAACCGTTCTGATTTTTTAAGTTGTCCGCCACATCATCGGTCTTGAAGGCCACGTTTGCGGTGTAAAAATATGCGAAGAAAATAATCATCGCGGCAAAAAACAACAAATAAAGCGGCTGACCAGGGCCAAAATACGCCAGAATGGTCGACATAATTGCGCCGGTCTGATTGCCCGAGAACGTGCTAATTGTTGTAGGCAACAGCAGCAGTGAGCTGGCGAAGATAGCCGGGATGACGCCAGCTGGGTTCACCTTAATCGGCAAGTGGCTGGAGCTGCCATCATAGACCTTCATGCCCACCTGACGGCGCGGATACTGGATATGGATCTTACGCAGCGATCTCTCCATGAACACCACGAAGGTGAGGGTCCCGAGCAGCATCGCGATCACACCCAAAGTCGCAGGAGTGCTGATTGCGCCGGTTCGGCCACTTTCAAAGAACTGAGCCAAAGCAGCGGGAATTTCGGCGATGATGCCAACGAAGATGATCAAAGAGATGCCGTTTCCAATGCCACGTTGGGTGATCTGTTCGCCCAACCACATCAGGAACATCGTGCCCCCGACCAAGGTGATCACGCACGCCGCGCGAAAGAACCAGCCTGGATCTGTAACCAGATCGCCAGCCTCAAGCGAAACCGCGAGACCGTAGGCCTGGAAGGTGGCCAGCAACACTGTGCCGTACCGCGTATATTGGTTGATTTTTTTGCGGCCTGGCTCGCCCTCTTTCTTGAGTTGCTCGAGATGTGGCACCATTGCTGTCAACAGCTGAATGATGATCGAAGCCGAGATATACGGCATGATTCCAAGCGCGAAAATTCCCATCCGGCTGATTGCACCGCCAGTGAACATGTTCAGAACCCCGCCCAGACCCGCTGCGGCCTGATCCATGAAATCGCGGAGCGCGCCCCCATCGATCCCGGGCACTGGGATATAAGTCCCCAGGCGGTACACGATCAAAAGACCGAGGGTAAAAAAGATCCGCTGTCGCAGCTCGGTCGCCTTACCGAAGGCGGACCAGCTCATGTTTGCGGCCATTTGTTCTGCTGCGGATGCCATGCTGAATGGGGTCCCGTCTGTAAACATGGACGCCGCTCACCCGTTTCCCGGTCAGCGGCGCATGGGAAAACTTAATATGCGAGATGTAAGCGGCCTTGGCGCCGCTCACAAGATGTTAGGCATCCGCCGACGCTTTTGTGACTGAAAGCGTGCCGCCTTTCGCCGAAACGGCCTCAATAGCCGATGCAGAAGCACCGGTGACGGTCACGGTAATCGCCGATGTCAGCTCGCCTTTGGCCAAAACACGGATGCCATCGAGTTTCCGGCGCACCAGACCTGACTCGACCAAGGTGTCCTCGGTAATGCGGTCTGCATCCAGTTTTTTCAGGTCTATAAATTTTTGAATCAAACCCAAATTGACAACGGCGAACCGCTTGCGGTTCGGCTTCGAGAAACCGCGCTTTGGCAAGCGCTGGTACAGCGGCATTTGGCCACCTTCATAGCCATTGATCGCCACACCGGATCGGGACTTTTGGCCTTTGATACCACGGCCACCCATTTTGCCAGTGCCCGAACCTGGGCCACGACCCACGCGTTTGCGTGATTTGGTTGCACCGGGATTGTCACGGAGTTCGTGAAGTTTCATGTCGCTTCTCCTTTTGCCGGATGCGACCCCCAGCGACGGGAGCGGTCGACCACGGCGTTTGCTCATTTTTTGAGATCGTTAAGATCCAAACCTGCTTTTAGGGAGAGTCGGACAGAGAGGCAAGAGCCATCAATCAGGTCAGTGTCGGCACCCCAATCATGGTGTAGCAGCCCTCGCCTAAATCGTGTTGCAAACCGCTGGGAACCAATTGCAAATGCCGAAGCAGAGTTAAACAAACCAAGTCGAAAACGCGTCAAAACCTAGTGAATTCAAGCCAGTGGCGAGCCCTTGGCAGCGTGCAAATGGTGCGTTGAAAAAGAACCAAGCTGTCGACGCAAAAAAGCTTTTGGCTTGGTCAGATTTCGAACTCTTGCGATTTATGTTCGCCGCTTTGCCAGATCTCTTGAACAAAACAAAAGCGCCCCATCCTTTCGGACGGAGCGTTTTACAATTCAAAGGTTCAAAGTCAGATTATTCTCGTCAGACACCTTAGCAGGTTGATCCGACAATCCTTTCACGGGTGTTCAGCCACGCTCCTCAACGATCTCGACCATGTGCGAGATCTTACGGATCATGCCGCGGACCGAAGGAGTGTCTTCCAGTTCGCGAGTCTTGTGCATTTTGTTCAGACCCAGACCGATCAATGTTGCACGCTGGTCAGCGGGGCGGCGGATCGGGGAACCGATCTGCTTGACGACGATGGTTTTTGCCATGTGCTTTATCCTCTACGCTTCTGCAGGCTCAGCGGCTGGTGCGTCATCCTTTTTCAGAATATCGCCAACCTTCTTGCCACGACGCTGTGCGACCATGCGTGGTGAGCTTTCTTTCGATAGCCCGTCCAACGTTGCGCGTATCATGTTATAGGGGTTCTGCGATCCGATGGACTTGGCCACCACATCCTGAAGACCCAGCATTTCAAACACAGCACGCATGGGTCCACCGGCGATGATACCAGTACC
>JBELMC010000065.1:0-16617 GCA_042096155.1 Dinoroseobacter sp. | reverse complement strand
ATGATGCCTTTTTGCGCAAGCTGCCAACTGGCGTCCTTGTGACCCAGGGCCGGCGTCACGAAGGTCAATTCAATCACCGCACACGCGAGATGTTCCGGCACATGAGTCTTCAGGACCGGCGTCTTGCGACTGAGATCCATCAAGGCGTTCTCGCCGCCTTGTTCATTCAATTCCTTAAACCGGTAAAAGCGGTCCAGCATGACAAATCATGGGTGGTTTTTCGCATGCCCTGCGAGATCGCGGGCTATCGAAAACGCACCTTTGATTTTGTCGCTCTCTTTGGTCCAATCGCGCCGGACGATGACTTTGTTATCCTTGATTTTCGCCAGCCCATCTTGTTCGTTGACAAACGATACCAGCCCAGCGGGATTTGCAAATTTATTGTTGTGAAATTGAATAGTCGCCCCCTTAGGGCCCGCGTCAAAACGGCCAATTCCGGCTCGTTTACACATTGCTTTTATGCGAACAATAACTAATAATGTATTGATCTCTTTTGGTAGTTTTCCAAATCGATCAATCAGCTCAGCAGCGAAGCCTTCAAGTTCAACTTTGCTCGAAAGATGTGACAAACGTCGGTATAGTCCAAGCCGCACATCCAAATCAGCCACATAATGCGCTGGAATTAGGACCGGCACGCCAAGGTTGATTTGCGGCGCCCACTGGTCATCGGCTTCCGTCAAACCTTCAAGCTTGCCAGACTTCATCTTGGCAACCGCTTCCTCCAACATGGTTTGATAAAGCTCAAAACCCACCTCGCGAAATTGACCAGATTGCTCTTCGCCCAACAAATTGCCGGCGCCACGAATGTCGAGGTCCTGACTGGCGAGGGTAAATCCCGCCCCCAAACTGTCGAGGCTGCCCAAAACACGCAGACGTTTCTCGGCATTCTGAGTAAGTTTCATCCGTGGCTTCGTTGTCAAATAGGCGTATGCCCTTGTTTTCGAACGCCCCACGCGGCCGCGGATTTGATAAAGCTGAGAGAGGCCAAACATATCGGACTTGTGAACAATCATCGTGTTGGCCGTCGGAATATCGAGACCAGATTCAACAATTGTTGTGGCCAACAACACATCGTATTTTCCGTCGTAGAATGCATTCATGCGATCATCGAGCGCGGTGGCGGACATCTGTCCATGGGCCGTGATAAAACTGACCTCTGGCACCTGGTCTCGCATGAAACTCTCAATTTCGGGCAAGTCACTGATCCGCGGGACGACAAAAAAGCTCTGGCCACCGCGATAATGCTCACGCAAGAGCGCCTCGCGCAGCGTGATTGCATCAAACTCTGAAACATAAGTCCGGATTGAGAGCCGATCGACTGGGGGGGTGCCGATGATCGACAAATCGCGAACGCCAGATAAGGACAGCTGTAAAGTTCGCGGAATTGGCGTCGCGGTGAGGGTCAGAACATGAATGTCGGTCCGCATTTCCTTTAAACGTTCTTTATGGGTTACGCCAAAATGTTGCTCCTCATCAATGATCAGCAGTCCTAGATTTGCAAACCGAACTGTCTTGGCCAAAAGTGCATGAGTGCCCACAACGATATCAACGCTGCCAGCTGCGATACGGCTCCGGGTCTCTGCAGCCTCTTTTGCCTTAGAAAAGCGGGATAGAGATCTGATTTCAATTGGAAATCCACGAAACCGATCGCGAAAACTTTTTGAATGCTGGCGTGCCAACAAGGTCGTCGGCGCAATCACGGCGACTTGCACACCAGACAACGCGGCAGCAAAGGCGGCACGCATCGCAACTTCGGTTTTACCGAACCCGACATCCCCACAAATCAGACGATCCATAGGGTGTCCGGACGCCATGTCCGCGATCACATCCTCAATGGCGCTGAGTTGATCATCAGTTTCTTGATAGGGAAAGCGAGCGGCAAACTCTTCCCACATATCACGCGGCGGCTCCAAGATTGGTGCAGACCGCAATGCGCGCTCGGCCGCAATCCGGATCAGCTTATCGGCCATTTCCCGTATGCGCTCTTTCAAACGGGCTTTTTTTGCCTGCCATGCACCGCCCCCAAGCTTGTCCAAAAGGCCATTTTCCTGGCCATATCTGCTGAGAAGCTCGATATTTTCCACAGGAAGATACAAACGGTCACCCCCCGAATACTCCAGATGCAGGCATTCATGGGGTGCGCCCATCGCGGTCACTGTCTCTAGGCCGATATACCGTCCGACGCCATGATCGACATGTACGATCAGATCATTCTGAGACAAACTAGAGGTCTCTTGCAAAAAGTTTTCGGCGCGTTTTTTCTTGCGGGGCGCACGGATCAGGCGATCTCCCAGAACGTCTTGTTCCGAGATCACTGTCAGCCCTTCGGTCTCATATCCGGTTTCCAAAGCCCAGACGATCAAGAAGACATCCCCTGCCCCGTCTGGAACTTCGCGAAGACTTTTTATATCGATGGTTCCGCCGATCCCGTGATCGTGCAGCAGGCCAGAAAGCCGGTCGCGCGCGCCATCGGACCAAGAGGCAATGACCACCTGACCATTTACACGCTTTGCATGAATATGACTGGCTAAAGTTTCGAAAAGATTTATATTTTCGAGCTTTCGTTCCGGCGCAAAACTGCGTCCTAGGCGACCACCTGCATCGACCGATCCAAGACCAACCGGTTGCGGCAAAACACTGAACTGCACTTTGCGGTGATGTGACGTTGCCGCTTGCAGCGTCGCTTCATCAAGATACAGCAGATCTGGCGGACAGGGTTTGTACACTGAATCAATACGCCCCTTCTGGGTCAAAGCATGAAGTCGGGTTTCGTATTGATCCTGGATGCCGTCCCACTTGGCCGCGTGGCTCGGTTGGACCTGGTCGTCGAATATCAATGTTGCGCCGGGTGTATAGTTTACAAATGCGTCCAACTTGGCGTGAAAAAACGGCAGCCAATGCTCCATGCCCGCCTGTTTGCGTCCGGCGCTGATCGCTTCATAAAGTGGATCATCACGACCTGCAGCTCCGAATTCGATCCGATAGGATTGGCGGAATCGCCGGATCGAGGCTGCGTCTAGGATCACTTCTGACACCGGTGCGATCTCGATCGTCTTGACCGCCGCGCCACTGCGTTGGGTTTCGGGATCAAACCGCCGGGCCCCGTCGAGCACATCACCGAATAAATCAAGCCGCACTGGCCCTTCTTGTCCGGGAGGGAAGATATCAATCAAGCCACCGCGAATTGCAAAATCACCTGGCTCCATCACTGTTGGTGATTGGGAAAAACCCATGTATACCAGTTTATTACGAAGCGCAGCTTCATCAATACGTTGCCCGACATGAGCAACAAAAGTGGATTGTGCGATCAACGCACGCGCAGGGACTTTTTGCGTGAACGCATTCACTGTGGTCAAGACCACCACGCCCGTCGGAATGCCGTGCGACAACGCCGCAAGTGTCGTCATTCGCATTGCCGAGATATCGGCATTGGGTGACATTCGATCGAAAGGCACGCAATCCCAGGCCGGAAATACCATTTGCCCGACATCCGGAGCGAGACATGTCAACGCGCGCTGGAGGGCGGCCAAGCGTTTGTCGTCGCGGGCAATGACGACAACCGGGGCTTGGTCAAGCTCGCGCAGGATCCATTGGGCATCGACGCCTTCGGGCACACCGCTGACGACAAGAGTTTTGGAAGACAGATTTTCGGACATGCCTGCCAGATACCTTGGCAGTGCTGCGTGTCAACCGCTTGTCGTCACCCCCCCAAGATGCTGGTGCTCATAACTTGGAAAATTCCCCAAAAAGCGGTCACGAAAATAGAAACAACGCCAATGAGTTGCGTCATAAGCCTCTGCTTGCGCAACCGTCTCAGCAAGGCGCGCCCGGCCAGATTTTCCGCCCGGACAATCCGCGCCGTGCGCTGACTGATCATCGATACCAGCATGAAAGGAAAGGCCAGCAGGAACAGGGCCTGGCAAAATTCGACCCGATAAAAAAATCCTAACAATGCAAGCGAGCTGAGCAGAAACGACGCGATGGCGGTCAAGGTCAGCCCCACCGCTCCGCTGATGTACAAAATCCGAGAGGTGTTGACACGGGCAAGGTCCTCAACCTCCTGCATCGGTCCGGCGCCGGTGCGTGCGGCCCGTTGAACCAGATCATAGGGCACGCCAAGAACAAAATGGCTCATGGTCGACCAAAAGACCGCCAGAACGATCCAAAACCACATCGACGTGAACGAGCGTGTATCGATCAGCTCGAATATCGTTACATAAATGTCCACAGATGCTCCTCTTGCCTGCGGTCTTGCGCCTTTTGCAGACCCTAAGGCGGGACGCGCCGCAGCGCCACCCTTGAGATACGCAAGAATACGTGCGAGCCAAAGGTATATGTTTTAGAAAGCGTGCCCATGAGACCCGTTCAAGCCCCCTACCCCTTGACCCGACACCGCCGCACGCGCCGCAGCGCTGCCTTGCGTGATATGACCCGAGAGGTCTCACTTCGGGTCAAGGATCTGATTTGGCCGGTTTTTGTGCGTGAAGGCCGCGCCATTCGCGAACCTGTTTCCTCCATGCCCGGGGTTGAGCGCTATTCGATCGATACAGTGTTGCACATTGCCGAGCGCGCCTGCGTTCTGGGCATTCCCGTTCTTTGCCTGTTTCCCTACACCGATCCCGCTTTGAAAACGCAGCTGTGCCAAGAGGCCTGGAATCCCGACAATCTGTCCAATCGTGCCACCCGCGAAATCAAGAAACGGTTCCCGGATCTGGCCGTGATGACGGACGTGGCGCTGGATCCGTATAATATCAATGGCCATGACGGGATCGTGCGCGACGGGATCATCGTCAATGACGAAACGGTCGAGGCGCTGGTGAAAATGGCGGTCGCCCAGGCCGAGGCGGGCGCAGATATCCTCGGCCCGTCTGACATGATGGATGGGCGAATCAAAGCGATACGCGAGGCTCTTGAGACCAAGGGGCTGATCGATCCTCTGATTCTGTCCTATTCTGCCAAATATGCCAGTGCATTCTATGGTCCGTTTCGCGATGCTGTCGGTGCAAGTGGTGCGCTGACGGGTGACAAAAAGACCTATCAGATGGATCCGGGCAATTCCGACGAAGCCCTGCGATTGATCGCGCGCGATTTGAGCGAAGGTGCAGATATGGTCATGGTGAAACCGGGCATGCCTTATCTGGATATCTGTCGGCGTGTGAAGGACCAGTTTGGCGCGCCCACATATGCTTATCAAGTGTCCGGCGAATACGCGATGGTGATGTCGGCGGTGCAAAATGGCTGGCTCGATCGCGAAGATGTGATGCTGGAAAGCCTCATGGCGTTCAAACGCGCCGGCTGTGATGGAATACTGACCTATTTTGCACCACAGGTCGCTGAAATGTTGAAACGCGACTAAAAATCTTCCATTTTTGCCCGCCTTGCGTGACAAAAGATCAGCTATGCGATAGCATTGAGTACGACTTCCGGAGAGAAGTGCGACATTTTTTGGCAGGTCACTTTCGAGCAGAAAGAAAAACACATGCGATCTACATGGACACGACGCCGCGTATTGGCCGCGGCAAGCGCCAGTTCAGCCTTGGGCCTTGTTGGGTGCACATCCGTCTCAGGCAGCCGCAGACGCGGTCAGACGATTGACCAACGCGTCGATGCAGCACTGGGCTATCTTGAAACAAATATCGAGGGCGCGGGTGAGCTTGCACAACGTTCAGCCGGCGTTCTGGTGATGCCCTTGGTCACCGAGGCCGGTTTCGGATTTGGCGCCGCATATGGACGGGGGGCCTTACGGATCAACAATGCAACTGTCGATTATTATTCCGCCGCCTCTGGCAGCTTTGGGTTCCAAATTGGCGCTCAACAATATGCACATGCGCTGTTTTTTATGACTCAAACCGCTTTGAGCGAGTTTCGCCAGTCCAACGGGTTTTCGATTGGCGGCGATATTGAATATGCTTGGACATCCAGCGGCAGCGCATTGTCTGTCGACACCACCACAGTCACCCGACCGGTAATCGGATTGATTTTCGGCCAGGCTGGCATGATCGCCGGCGCGACACTGGAAGGCACCAAATACACGCGCATCTACCCCTGAGCGCTGGGGCGCGCGATCCGTGAAGGCAGACCCATGGCTTTGATCCTTAAATGGCTATTTCGTGCATTCGTCTCGGTTTTGGCGCTCAGCGCCGTGGCGCTGATCGGTGCGTATTATTTTGCCAGCCGCTCGTTGCCTGATTATCAGGCCAATTACAAAATATCCGGTCTGACTGCGCCGTTGGAAATTGTCCGAGACGCAGCGGCCGTGCCGCATATCATGGGGGCGACGGAGGTCGACAGCTTCTTCGGTCTTGGCTTTGTTCACGCGCAAGACCGTTTGTGGCAAATGACGCTTTTGCGCCGGACGGCCCAAGGTAAATTGTCCGAGATCTTTGGCGAACGGACGGTTCCAATTGACGACTTTATGCGCCGAATCGATCTTGCCGGTGCTGCGAACGCCTCGCTTGATGTTCAATCCCTTGAAGCGTTGCGTCTGCTGCAGGCCTATTCGGACGGGGTCAATGCGTGGATCGCACAAGTCAATACCGATGCCATGGGCCGCGGCGCTCCAGAATTCTTCTTGTTTTCTCCTCAAATCGCTCCCTGGCAGCCCCAAGATTCTATTGCTGTGGGAAAGGTTATGGCGCTGCAGTTAACCGATCACATGAAGAACGAAATCCTGCGCGCGCGGCTGTCCCTGGCGCTTGCCCCAAACCGCGTATCCGAGCTGATGCCAGACGCGCCAGGGGGGCCCATCATCGCGCTGCCCGATTTGGCCTCGATCTGGCCCACCCTGCCCGACGCGACCCAATATGCAGGCGCGCAGCCCCGGGACCCGCTGCATCCCGTCAAGCCATATGGCATGGCTGGTGCATCGAATGCTTGGGCCGCGATGCCAGGCCGCACAGCATCCGGTGGCACTTTGCTGGCCAACGATCCTCATCTCGAGCTTTCGGCGCCCTCTGTGTGGTATCTTGCGCGCATGCAATTGGATCATGGCGGCGTGATCGGCGGGACCATTCCCGGCATTCCCACAATATTGGTCGGTCGCTCTGATCAGCTCGGCTGGGGTCTGACCGTGGCCAATATCGATGACCAGGATCTATTTTTGGAACGCCTGAACCCTGACAACCCAGATCAATATCAAACTCCTGATGGATATAAAGAGTTTGAAGCAAAACGGAGTGTCATTCAGGTCAAAGATGCAGCCCCCGTGACAATCACCACCCGCTGGAGTGACAATGGTCCGATTATTTCCAGCAGTCACTTTGGTCTGGGCAATATAACGCCTGCGGAGCATGTGATGGCGCTGTCTTGGACGGCGCTGTCTCACCAAGACACCTCTGTGATGGCAAACCTTGGGATCATGAAGTCACAAACGGTTCCTGAGGCGCAACGTGCAGGACGCCTGCTGATTGCCCCCGGGCAAAATCTGACATTGGCAGACAGCGATGGCATCGCTTTGCAAGTGATCGGCAAACAGCCGGCCCGAAACCGCGCGCATCAATCTTTGGGACGTCTTCCAACGCCAGGTTGGCGCGTTGAAAATCGCTGGACAGGGCATTTGCCCTACCGCGCAAACCCGCGCGTTGTTGCGCCGGTGTCCGGGCTGGTTGGCAACACCAACAACAAGACCACGGACGCTGCATTCCCCGAACATCTGTCGTTTGACTGGTTAGATACACAGCGGATCAAACGGTGGACCAAGTTGATGCAGGATCGACAGATCCATACCCGAGACAGCTTTGTCGAAGCACAGCTTGATACCGTCAGCGTCACAGCCCGAACGCTTTTGCCGCTGATCGCGCGGGATTTGTGGTTTGATGAGACCGTTTACCCCAATGGCACGACCGAACGGGTCCGCCAAGATGCCTTGCGTCTGCTGGCGAATTGGAACGGCACAATGAACGAGCATCTGCCGGAGCCGTTGATCTATGCCGCGTGGGTTAGAGAGCTGTTTGACAGTCTGGCGCGCGACGAACTTGGGCCGCTGATCGACGATATCAGCCATCCCGACCCGGTCTTTCTTGAGAAAGTATTTCGCAATACTGACGGTGCTTCGGCATGGTGTGATGTGGTCCAATCAACTGCAACAGAAACTTGTACTCAGATTGCACGCCGCGCTTTGGATGCCGCGCTGCAAGAACTTCGCGTCAGCTATGGCAACACAATTGCCGCCTGGCGCTGGGGCGACGCACATCAGGCCCATCACGACCACCAAATCTTGGGCGAATTGCCGTTTCTTGGTCCTTTGGTAAATATCCGCCAATCCACCTCTGGCGGGGATCATACGATGCAACGTGCCAAGACACTGGGCACTGGCGAGACGCCATTCGCCAATGTTCATGCGGCGGGTTATCGTGGCGTCTATGATTTTGCAGACCCCGACAGCTCGTTATTTGTGATCGCAACGGGCCAATCCGGACATCCTCTGTCGCGACACTACGATGATTTGGGGGAATTGTGGCGCCGAGGGGAATATATCCCAATGTCTCTGGACATCGAGCGCGCGCGTGCAGGGGGTGAAGGCGTCACGATACTTACGCCCAAATAACAAGTTGCGTGTCGACCTTAATGCAACGCACTAAAGATTTGCGCTTGCCTTCCGGTCCACGCGACGGTGAAAACAGAGCCTTCTTCGCCTCCCTCTTCGGCTTGAATGACCCCCTCAGCATGCAACCATGCGCGGCGCCGACCGTCGGCCCAGGCTACAAATATATACATCTCATGGCGTGGTGGGCTGACAAAATTGCGAATTTGTGACAGCAACCGATCAATACCGACCCCTGTTGAGGCCGATACGGTCATAACATCACTCCGACGATTGGCAATTGTTGTCACGCGTGCAAGGGTCTCTGAATCCAACAGATCAACTTTATTCCAAATCTCAACTTGTGGCACATCATCGCAAACGCCAAGTTTTTCAAGTATGTGCAAAACGTCTCTGGCCTGTTCCTCGGTCTCAGAATGGGCGATATCACGCACATGCAAAATGACATCGGCCGCCAAAACCTCTTCCAAAGTGGCCCGAAATGCCGCGACCAGTTCCGTGGGCAGGTCACTGATGAAGCCAACCGTATCAGAGACGATCACCTGATCACCATCGGGCAGCTGCAAGGATCGCATGGTCGGATCCAAGGTTGCAAATAACATATCCCGCGCCATCACATCAGCACCGGTTATCTTGTTGAAAAGCGTCGATTTGCCGGCGTTTGTATATCCCACGAGCGCAACGATCGGAAAGGGAACTTTGGCGCGGGCTGCACGATGCAATTCCCGTGTTTTTACCACCTTTGACAATTGCCGTCGTATGCGGATCGCCGCATCGTCAATCGCCCGTCTGTCGGCTTCGATCTGGGTTTCGCCGGGTCCGCCGACAAAACCCAAACCGCCACGCTGGCGTTCCAAGTGGGTCCAAGATCGCACAAGACGCGTTCTTTGATAGGACAATGCTGCCAATTCGACCTGCAAAACCCCTTCGCGCGTGCGTGCGCGATCAGCAAAGATTTCCAAGATCAATCCTGTTCGATCCAGGATTTTGACCTCCCACTCTCGTTCGAGATTGCGTTGTTGCACGGGTGTCAGAGGCCCATCCACCAAAACAAGCTCAATTTCTGTATCGTGGAAGTGCGCGCCAAGCTCGGCAATTTTACCGGTGCCAAACAATAAGCCCGGCTGTGGCTTTGCCAAACGCACAATATCTGAGCCGACGATCTTTAGCCCCGGCAAGGCATGTGCCAAGGACACAGCCTCTTGAAGTGCAAAGGATGCGTTGCGCCGCTGTCGGTCGCCGGTAATCTCAGGATGCAGAACCCAGGCGTTCGTTTCGCGCGGTTCATTCGACGCCAATTCGGTCAGTCCTCGCCCTCATATAGACTAATTGGTTGGGTCGGCATCACGGTCGAAATTGCATGCTTATACACCAGCTGGCTTTGTCCGTCCCGACGAAGCAAAACACAAAAATTATCAAACCAAGTTATAACGCCCTGAAGTTTAACGCCATTTATCAAAAATACCGTTACAGGGACTTTCGTCTTTCGGACGTGATTCAGGAAAGCATCCTGTAGATTTTGCCGATCGCTCGCCATGATTGCGCGCCTTTTTTGTATATTGCGCATGCAAACAGCATCTTGCACGCCTGGCGCGATCTTAGCGTTGATCGCTTTCGGGATTCCAGAGCAAAAATCAGACTTATTTCAGATATATGGCCTAGGCGCGCCAAAAATTTGGGTTAAACAGCGCGATAATCACCAGAGTTTCCAATCGTCCCATCACCATCGCCCCACATAGGATCAGTTTCGCAGCATTCGGCACGTTGGCGTATGAGATCGGCGATTCGGCCGCCACGGATGCAATTGGACCCGTTGTCGACAGCGTCGCAACCGATAAAATCACGCTTTCTTCAAAGGTTAACCCGGTCATAGACAGAAGCGCCATCACAACGGCGATGGACATGGCAAAAAGCATGAAAAAGACCCACGCAATCGATGCGCCATCGGTGCGCATTCGTCTGGCGATTTCGCCGCGCCCTCCCACCGAAGAAGGATGCACAAGACGCTCCATCTCGCGTATGCCATGTTTGTAAAGCGCATAAACCCGCAACAACTTCACGCCGCCAGCCGTGGTCGCGACCCCGCCGCCCATGACGGCGATTCCCGCCATAATCAGACCCGGTGTTTCAAGACCCGACCAGCTTTGCGCGATCTCCCAGGAGCCTGAGACGAAACCTGTCGTTGTCAAGAATGAGGCAATCGTAAAGACGCTGCCCCATAAAGCGGCCAGCGCGCGATGATCTAATGCTTCCTTGACCTCCCAGGCGCCCAGTAAATGCCTGAGGTACAAAAAAAGCGACACGCTCAGGACCAAGAGCACGGCCAAACGCAACTCCCGATCCTGGCGCATCAGCGTCCATTGCGGATTGGACAGCCCGCCCGTGAAGCTCCGGCGTGTCACGGCAAAAGCGAAAAACAAGAAGATCAATAGCTCTCCCCCTCCACCGCTCGGGCTTGTGTCAAACCCCTTCAGCGGTGTAATGCCACTGGTGGATAAGCTCGACATCGCGTGGATCGCAGCAACGGAGGGAGGATCGCCCAACATGACCAATCCGATCCATAATATGCAGGTCAACACCACATAGATCGGCAAAAACAGCCAAAAGAACCGCAACAGACGCTCAAACGGGCTGATATCATCTTGAACATTGCGCCGCTCCTGACCCCGACCGGCTTCAAGAACAGATGTAACTTCGAAGCCGCCCAATGTCATCGGCGCAAGCAGCGCAAAGGCGATAATCCACATCATAAACCCACCGAGCCACGCGACCAGCCCGCGCCAGACATGCAAGGCCAGCGGCAAACGGTCAGGCTCGAACAAAGTCGCACCTGTCGTTGTCAGGCTCGATACCATTTCAAAATAGGCGTTCAGGAACCGGGTGTCGGGCAAAGCTTCGGCGAAGGGAACTGCCAGAAGGACGGGCAAGCCCAAAAATCCAAACAGCAAGACAGTCAGCAATTGTCTGATACCGGTTTCGGATTGCATCCCCGCTGTCGAAAAGCCTAAAACAACCGCGAAAAATAAAAATAAAACACAGGCATAGGCAAATGGCCGGGCCGAACTGAAATCCTCTTGGGTCACAGCAACAAAGGCCGGTATCAACATCGCCAAAGCCGCGACAGCGATCAAAATGACCAAAAGCGGGATGCGATTGAACGCTTGTCTCACACCAGTCCAACCATCAGAAAAAATCTATGCCGACTTGGAGCAGACGCTCGACTTCTGGTACATCTGCAGCCAGGCTAAACAGCACAATAACATCGCCCTCTTCCACACGCAGCGACCCTGTTGGCTTCAGCACCTTGCCAGCCCGTCCGATCGCCGCCACCAAAGCGCCTTCGGGAAAGTCGATATCCCGTATCACACGGCCGGCAATCGGCGAGGTTGACAAGACTTGCGCCTCAATGATCTCGGCCTCGGCATCCCCGATTGCATAAACGCCGCGCACCCGGCCGTGACGCACATGTCGCAGGATTGAGCTGACGGTCGTCGCACGTGGATTGATATAAGCGTCGATGTCCAGCGGTCCCAGCAAAGGCACCAATGATGGATCGTTGATGAGCGTGATCGCCATCGGGCAACCGGAAGATTTTGCCCGCACAGCGGCCAAAATGTTGGTTTTGTCATCGTCAGTCACAGCCAGAACCGCATCTGCGCGGGAAATATTGGCTTCCGACAACAACTCCATGTCCAGACCATCGCCATTTAACACGATTGTCCGCTCCAGTGCATCAGCGGCATATTCGGCACAATTCCGGTTGCGCTCAATAACTTTGACGCGCACCCGCTCGGGTTGCGATTCAAGATTTTGCGCGACGGCAAGACCCACATTTCCGCCCCCAATTATAACAATACGTTCTTGTTTTTTTGTTTTTTTGCCAAACACTTCCAGTGTTCTGTTGATGTCCTCAACGGGCATGAACAAATAGACTTGATCGCCAGAATATAACTGATCTGCTGTCTCAGGTGCGAACAAGGCCCCGTCGCGGCGGATCCCTACAACAATCGTACGCAGCGTTGAAAACAAATCAGACAGCTGTCGCAAAGATGTCATCAAAACCGGACAATCATCATCTAACGTAATACCAAGAAGTTGCGCTTTCCCGTCGAGAAAATTTTCTGTGTCAAACGCGGCCGGCGCGGCCAAACGCTGCAGCGCCGCCTCTGCGACTTCACGTTCGGGACTGATCACAACATCAATCGGCAGGTGATCGCGGCGATAAAGATCGCTGTATATCGCATTCAAATAGGACTGTGCGCGCAACCGCGCAATTTTGCGTTGCACGTCAAAGACTGAATGCGCAATCTGACACACAACCATATTCACTTCATCAGAATGAGTTGCAGCAATGACCATATCGGCATCTTCCGCGCCGGCGGCATCCAGCACATCTGGATAGGAGGCAAAGCCGGTAATCCCTTGAACATCCAGTGATTCTGTCGCGCGTCTGACCAGTTCAGGATTGTTGTCGACGATTGTAACGTCGTTTCGTTCGCCCGCGAGATGGCGCGCAATTTGCCAACCGACCTGCCCTGCGCCGCAGATAATCACTTTCATGCCAGTGGTCCCGGATCCAGTTGTCGTAGGTCACACTCTTGGTGCCTGAATCAACCGCTTGGGTCAATCAATCTGAGGAATCTTCCTCTGCAATCTGCGCAACTCGCGCGCCGGATTTGACGTTGGTGACAACGCCAAGCGACTTGAGCTTGCGATGCAAGGCGGACCGCTCCATACCCACAAAATTTGCAGTCCGAGAAATATTACCGCCAAAGCGATTGATCTGTGTCATCAAATACTCTCGCTCGAACAGTTCCCGCGCCTCGCGCAGCGGCAATGCGGCAAGGGCGCCGGTGACAAGGGCCGCACCGATGTCTGGACGTTGCGTGTTCGGGTCTGGCAATTCATCGGCTTTGATTTCTCCGTCGCCAGACCCCAGTATCAACACCCGCTCCACAATGTTTTTCAATTGGCGCACATTGCCCGGCCAGTCCATTGTTTGCAGAAGGGCTTGGGCGTCCTGCGATAAGTTGCGTCTTGGTAAGCCCTCGGTTTCATTGAGCATGTCGATAAAATGCATCGCCAGGTCGGGGATATCCTCACGACGATCGCTGAGCCCCGGCACGGCGATAGGGACAACATTCAAGCGGTAGAACAGCTCTTGGCGAAATCGGCCTGCTTCAATTTCGGCTTGCAAATCACGTGTCGTCGACGAGATGATCCGCAAATCGACGTCCACGATAGTTTCGCCGCCAACCCTTTGAAATTTTGGATCAATGAGCACCCGTAAGATTTTGGATTGGGTGCGCAACGGCATGTCCGCAATCTCGTCGAAATACAGAAATCCGCCATTGGCTTGTTCAAGCAGGCCAGGCTCGATGCTGTGATCCGCGCGCTCGCGACCAAACAACACCTCGTCGAGTTGCTCAGCAGCGATGGCCCCTGAAGAGAACGATACGAATGGTGCGGCAGCGCGATCCGATTGGGAATGAATATAGCGCGCAGCCAGTTCTTTCCCGGATCCGGCTGGACCGGTCAGCATAACGCGTCCATTGGACCGCGTGACCTTGTCCAAATTCGACTTTAGTGCCTTAAAGGATGGCGCAGAGCCGATCATGTCGCCCACGCCAGATTCTTGGCGTTTCAACTGCGTATTTTCGCGCCGCAGCTTCGAAGTTTCCATCGCACGACGCATTACGACAAGCAACTGATCAATATTAAAGGGTTTTTGAATAAAATCGTACGCACCCTGCTTGATCGCCGCGACGGCGATATCGATGTTGCCATGGCCTGAAATAATCACCACTGGGATTTCGGGTCGGTCCCGTTTGACAGACTTCAGAATGTCGATACCATCCATTGTGCTGTCTTTGAGCCATATATCCAAAATAATAAGACCTGGTGGTGCGGCTTCAATTTCGGCCATACAGGCATCAGAGGTTCCCGCCGTTCGGGTCGAATACCCCTCATCTCGCAAAATATCAGCGATCAAAACGCGGATGTCTTTTTCATCGTCAACGATCAGAATGTCATTCATGGGGATGGCTCACTGTCGGATTGAGACGTGCATAAACGTCTGGAGAAGCGTTTTGTGGATAAATTTGCGTGGTCACGGGCAATGTCAGCGTGGCTTGCGCGCCCCGATGCGGGTCATCTCCAAATCTTGGCGCTGGTGATAGGATCAATGTTCCGTCGTGTTCTTCGATGATCTTCTTTACAATCGGCAGGCCCAAGCCAGTCCCTTTGTCACGGGTGGTCACATATGGCTCAAACAGTTTCGCGGTGTCAGAGGGCAGACCAATACCATTGTCGGCGACGCTCAAAGCAACATGGTCGTCGAATCGGCGCAAGATAATTCGAATCTCAGGACTGATAGATTTTTTTTCTTTTTCTATTCTTGTTTCAATGGCTTCACCGGCATTCTTAATAAGATTGATCAAGGCCTGAGATAGCATAGTTCCGTCGATATCCAGCATAACAGGGGTATCTGGCAAAGTGTCTCGCAAATCCACGTCCGGCATGCCCACTCGTTGTAAAGTCGCTGCATCGCGGACCAATTGCGCAAAATCGACCCTCCGCCGCTCCGGCTCTGGCATGCGGGCAAATTTCGAAAACTCATCAACGATCCGGCGCAAATCGCCAGTTTGTCGGATGATCACCCCGGTCAACTCGTGCAAGGCCTCTTTCTCTTCGGCAACCAAAGGCCCAAATTTTCGTTTCAGTCGTTCTGCAGACAGCTGGATCGGCGTGAGCGGGTTTTTGATCTCATGAGCGATCCGCCGTGCCACATCGCCCCAGGCGGCCATGCGTTGGGCCGAGACAAGCTCCGTCACAACGTCAAACACGACCACAATCCCTTCCCCCTGCCCTTCGGCATTCAACCGCCGCGCCATGCGGACCAACAGCGTTTCAGTATGCCCGCGCCGCGTAAGTCGAACTTCTTGCTGCGCCACGTCCTTGCGCATTCCTTGCAATTTTGTAAATAAATTGAGGAATTCCGGCGCCAGATCTTGCAAATCCCTGCCGTCAAGCGGCGCCGCGGTGAGATCTAAAATGTGACGCGCCGCTTTGTTGAGGAAATCGACCTTACCACTAAAATCCAAACCAACGACACCGGACGTGACAGAACTCAACACAGAGTCGAATAAACGGCGGCGCTCTTCAATCTGGTGTGTGTTGTCCAGCAACGTATTCCGTTGGGCTTGTAATTGGGTGGTCATCTGGTTGAAAGAGCGGCCCAACATGGCGATTTCATCATCCCCACTTGTCACCGGAACTTTGGCGCCAAAATCACCGGCGCCCACCCGTTGCGCGGCCCCGGCAAGGCGCCCGATCGGACGCGCGAGGCGTTCTGCGAACCACAATCCAAGCCAGATGGCCGCCAGAATCAGAATGACCGCAAAGGCAAGGTACAACAATCCAAATTCAAACAACAAACGACCGCGCTCACTTTCAAGTTGATTGTAAAGGCCAACCGTCTCTTGGGTTTCATCCAACAGGGTCAAAATTTGACCATCCACCTCGCGTGAGACGTATAGATAACGGTCCAGATACGCTTGCAGGACAATCAATGCGCGGTATTCGCTGTTGAGCCAGTCTTCGATAATCAACGGTCCATTTTCCCGCGCGCTGACCAATTGATCCGGAGAGGGTTGTTCAAAATCAAAGAGATAGCTTTGCTCGCCCCGAACCCTCAAGGCGCCGGTGCCGTCGACGATAAATGCTTCGCGCAGGCCGCGTTGGATCCGAGGCTGCGCCTGTGTCAAGATCACGCGCAAGTCCCCATCGGACAAAAACGCTGATTCTTGCCCCGCCTGATCCAGTGCAGTTGCAAGTGCAACCGCATCTTGCTCGAGATTGATCCGCTTTTCCAGTTCATAGGCCTCTGCAGCGGATAAAGAAGACCCCAAGACCCGCTGCACACGGTCCGAAAACCAGCCTTCAAGACCAAAATTGATCGAAATCATCGCAAAAACGGCAACCAGCACAGTGGGCACCAAGGCAATCAAGGCGAAAACCAATGTCAGACGAAGATGAAGCCGCGAGCCTGCCGATTTCGCCCGGCGTGCGGCCAC